>CAMEQB010000119.1 GCA_945932505.1 uncultured Spirochaetales bacterium | reverse complement strand
TCGGTACACTGGTACAGCTTGTTCTAGAAGGAGTGAGCAAGGAAGAATTTGATGAAGTCCAGGATTTCTGCCTTGAAGTAGGTCTCCCTGTAACACTGGAAGAGTGCGGTGTAACAACAGAAGAAGAGATGAGAAAGATTGCAGAAGCTGCTTGTGCTCCAGGAGAAACAATCCATAACTTGGCAGGAGATGTCCAGCCAATCGAGCTTTATGATGCAATGAAGCAGGCTGATGCCATGGGAAGAATTGTTATTGGAAAATAAAACTCATATTTAAAGAGAAAGGGTATAAGGTAGAGATGCTTTATGCCCTTTTTTTGGTAAATTACGAAAGTTTTTTGTGGTAAAGAAGTATCTGTCTTCTAGAAAGCATATATTTGATGCCACAGAAGAAATGATGTCTATGGAAGTGTGTATTTTTGTGTGATAAAATATCTCCATGCAGATGAAAGAAGAAAAAGAACAAGTGGCTTTATTTATGGGCCGTTCATATGAGAGGGGGCTTACTACCAGTACTGGTGGCAACTTCAGTATGCGAGTGGGATCTGTAATGCTTATTACTCCGTCAGGCCTCGATAAATCCAGCTTAAAAGCTGAAGATATAGCTGAAGTGGACATAGAGACGGGGAAGAATCTTACTCCGGATAAGAAGTTGTCAATTGAGACGGAGATGCATCGCCTTATTTATAAGAAGCGCCCTGACTGTGTAAGTGTCATGCACTCTCATCCTACTTTTTGCTGCCTTTATTCAGCATCAAATGAGTCAATTGACACAACGCTTATTGCAGAAAGTTGGTATTTATTAGATAGAGTTGTAAAGATTCCTTATGCCTTGATGGGGACAAAGGAACTGGCAGAGAGAGTCTCTGATTATGCCGGGAGGGGAGGGAACGCCTTCTTGTTGGAGAATCATGGAGCTCTTTGCATAGGTAAAAGCCCACTTAATGCCTTCGATAGGCTTGAATGCCTAGAGCAGGCAGCAAAACTTTCCGCTCTTTCACACCTTGTGAAGACTGATGGAATTGGCGAAAAAGAGAGAAATAGAATCGCAGATATGCGATAGGAGAAAACATGGATAAGAAAAGACTAGAAGAAATCAAAGAAAAGGCTTTTGAAATCAGATGCCTTACTATCAATGAGATTTCAACCTTTGGATCCGGCCATATAGGTGGAGCCATGAGTATCACAGATCTATTGGCTCTGTTGTATTTCGATGTAATGAATGTTGATCCAAAGAATCCAAAGAAAGAAGACAGGGATAGACTTGTAGTATCTAAAGGACATGCAGGTCCTGCTGTATACTCCACACTTGCTCTCAAGGGCTATTTTGATAAATCTATGCTTTCTACTCTTAACCAGGGTGGAACTAATCTTCCTTCCCATTGTGATATGTTGAAGACTCCTGGCATCGATTTTACTGCTGGTTCCCTTGGACAGGGCTTCTCTGCCGCCATGGGTATTGCCTGCGGCAACAGAGTAAAGGGTGTAGACGCTTGGACATATACAATCATTGGCGACGGCGAGAGCCAGGAAGGACAGATTTGGGAAGCAGCAGAGTTTGCAGGTGCCCAGAAACTGGATAAAGTTATTGCATTTGAGGATCTGAACGGCCAGCAGCTTGATGGTTATACAAAAGATATCATCCCGGAAGAAGCTGAAGCAGTAGCTTTACGCTGGAAGAGTTTTGGCTGGAGTACAGAAGTTGTAGACGGCCATGATATCGAGGCCTTGAAAGATGCAATCGAAAGAGCAAAGAGCGTTGAGAATATGCCACACATGATCGTCATGAAGACACAGAAGAGCCGCGGATATATTCCAGGGGAAGGAATCAAGGCAAACCACTCTATGCCGATTAAGAAAGAAGACGCTGAAGCTGCCATCAAGGCTCTCAAAGAAAGGGAGGGTAGATAAGATGAAAAGAGATGCTCATGATTTCAATCACTATAAAGAAGCTGTAATCGGCGCTGCTGTAGATATTGCATCTACTGACGATAGAGTAGTCTTCGTTGATTCAGACCTCTCATCCTGTATCGGCTCCACCTCCTTTGAGAAAAAGTATCCTGAGAGATTCTTTAATGCAGGAATAGCAGAAGCAAATATGGTCGGCGTCGCTGCGGGGCTTTCAAGTGTAGGCTTAGTGCCATTTATCCACTCATTTGGATGCTTTATGTCTCGTCGTGACTATGACCAGTTGTTTATCTCCCTCGGATATACTCATCAGAGAGCAATCTGTATCGGCTCGGACCCTGGTATCACTGCCCAATATAACGGAGGCACACACATGCCTTTTGAAGATATTGCGCTTATGAGGCAGATTCCTAACTTTGTAATAATCGAGCCTAGCGACGCCCAGTCTCTCTATGACCTTACATGGCAGGCTTATAAATCTGGTCAGAATGCTTATATCAGAACTCCAAGAAAAGGAATCAACTTCCGTTACAGCTTAGAGGATGAAATTACTCTTGGTAAAGGCATTGAACTCAGAGAGGGAAAGGATGTAGCTATCATCGCCACAGGAATAGTTATGGTGGATGAAGCTATGAAGGCCTCTGATATTCTCAAGGAGAAGGGAATAGATGCAACGGTAGTAGATTTACATACAATCCGCCCATTGGATACTGAGCTTATTGAGAAGGTAGCCGCTAGAACAGGAAAGGTTCTTGTTTGTGAAAACGGTAGGTATGCAGGAGGTGTGGGCGAAATGATTGCAGGACACCTCTCCACTGTTCTTCCTACAAAGATGGCATTCTTGAACGTAGGCGAGAGATATGGAGAAGTTGGAAATCTTTCATACCTTAAGGAAGCTTTCGGGTTCACAGCAGATAATATTGTAAATAAGGTAATGGGATTATTGGCGTGAAGGTCGTATTAGAGACAATTCCTGTATGGGACGCTTTTAAGAAAGAAACGGAGTGTCCTGTTTGTGCATTAATGGAAGAAGCAGAGAAAGATGGTATTTCTTACTATCTTTCTTCTGCAATTATGACTCCTGAAGTCAGAGTGGAGACCAACGATAAGGGTTTCTGTCCCCATCACTTCATCCTTCTTTCCAAGGGCGGAAAGCCACAGAGTCTAGCTCTTGTAATGGATACATATTACGAGAAGAATAAAGAGTCTTTTTCTCCCTATTTCAAGCAAATAGCATCTTCATCTAATCCTAGAAAGGCTCTAAAGGGTGTAGATGGCCTAAGAAAAGCTGCTGAAGAAAGAGAGAAGGGCTGCCTGATTTGTAAAAGGATGGAAGATAGACTGGAGAGATACCTGTTTACTATCGCGTCCTTATATAGCACAGACAAAGAGTTTAAAGATTACTTCAACTCTTCAAAGGGACTTTGTCTCCATCACTCTATTCTCCTAGGTGAAATGGCCAGTGAAGCATTAAAGGGAGATGAACTTACTTCATTTATTAAGGACCTTTTCACGCTATTAGAAAAGAACTTGGAAAGAGTCCAAAAGGACGATTGGTGGATGACACAGAAGTATAAGAGTGAGAATAAAGACAAGCCATGGAATGGTGCTGAAGACGCCCATAAGAGAGCGGTTGAGAAACTTGTGGGTAAAGTCAGAGTCCTCGATCCTGCAACTGGCAAATAACGTCTTATAGCTCTATATCAGCTTCCTCCTTATAAAACGGGAGGAATCTTTTTTATGTTCCTAATCGAAAAAAGTGTAGAATTCTACAGTTTTTACGATTGTAATACTCTTATTTGTGTGGTTATAATAGTAAAAAAGTGTAGAATTCTACATGAATTTGGTAATAAAATGATTTTAAGAGATAAGTATCTGAACATTTTGCTTTCAAATAGAAACAACGGTTTTCCGAAAGTATTGACTGGCATAAGAAGGTGTGGCAAGTCCTATCTTATGAAAGAAATATTCATTAAGCATCTTATAGATTATGGAATGGATGAGAATTCAATTTTGATCCTGGAATTAGATATAGATGATAACGTAAGATTTAGAGATCCTATTTATCTTGGAGAGTATGTCCGTTCATGGTGCAAAGGGAAAAGTAGTTGCGTTGTTTTTATTGATGAAATACAGCTTGTTTATAAGATTATTAATCCAAGCTTAACAGATGGAAAACATATCTTAGCTAAAGAATCAGATACTGAAACTGTTGGTTTTGTAGATGTAGTATTAGGCCTTTCCAGAGAGAAAAATATAGATTTGTATGTTTCTGGTTCTAACTCAAAGATGTTGTCTTCTGATATTGCGACACAGTTTAGAGATAAGGCTGTTACTATTCAGCTGTTCCCGTTGTCTTTCAGTGAATTCTATAAATATAGGGGAGGGGCAAAAACTGAGGCTCTTTATGAGTATATGCAATATGGCGGAATGCCCTTAGCTGTTCTAAAGGATGAATCTGAAAAAGCAGAGTATTTAAAAAGGCTGTTTGATACAACATACTTTAAAGATATAATCGAAAGGAATAAACTGAGAAAGAGTAATTATTTAGATGAACTATGTAATATTTTGAGCGAATGTACTGGTTCTTTATTAAATACAGACAAAATTGCAAACACATACATGAGTGTCTGTCATGAAAAAATAGATAAAGATACTGTAAATAAATACATAGATTGCTTTGTTGATGCCTATATATTGAAAGAAGCCAAAAGATATGATTTAAAAGGAAGAGCAGAAATTGGTGCATTGAAAAAATACTATTTCTGTGACACAGGACTTAGAAATGCAAGAGTTGATTTTGCTTTTAATGATGAGGGACAGTTATTAGAAAATATTGTCTATAATGAGCTGATATATAATGGTTACGTTGTAAATGTTGGAACCTTCGATACTGTAGGAAAAAATAAAGATGGTAAATCTATAAGAACTACTAACGAGGTTGATTTCTATGCGAGGAAAGGATCTCGTCAGTTTTATATTCAGGTGACATCAGACATATCGAGTGCTGAGACAAGAGCGAGAGAGTATAGACCTTTTTTGATGTTGAAAGATCAGATACAAAAGATCATCGTAATAAACAAACCAATAAAAGAAAGTTTTGATGAAAACGGTTTTATGATTATTGGTATTACGGATTTTCTTCTTCGTTTTATTCAGTAATTATCGA
>CAMEQB010000118.1 GCA_945932505.1 uncultured Spirochaetales bacterium | reverse complement strand
CCCTTATTGAATGTTTTGGAAATATTCTTCAACTCAAGCATTCTTGGCCCCCTTTCTACTTCTTCTTTCACTAACCTTTCCTTTCCAATATGGAAGAGCAAGGAAGAGACCCACGATTACAGCTGTAATAAGCTTCAAGTCGTTTGTGTTCAGTCCCAAAAGGAGAGTAATCTGAATTACAATGTAGTAGATGACAGCACCGAGAGTGACGAAGGTGAGAGTGCCGGCAAAGTTGTGTTTGATCTTCTTAAATACCACTTCACCGATAATGACTGCAGCAAGTCCTATGACGATTGCACCCCTTCCCATGTTGACGTCAACTGCACCCTGATACTGGGCGATGAGGGCTCCAGAAAGCGCAACAAGAGCATTCGAAAGAATAAGACCGAGAATAATATCATTATCTGGGTTGATACCCTGAGCCCTTGCCATATTCTTGTTTGCACCGGTAGCTCTGATAGAGCATCCTTTCTCTGTACCGAAGAACCAATAAAGAACTCCAATGATTACAGCAAGAACAATGATGATAGGAATCATAGGGTTGGAAAGAGAAAACTCTCTTACATAACGCTGGCTTACAATGAGATTATATTTGTCTACGCTGACAGGCTGGTTTGACTTACCGCCCATTATTCTGAGGTTGACAGAATAGAGGGCAAGCTGCGTAAGAATTCCCGCCAAGATGGCAGGAATTCCACATTTAGTATGAAGGAGAGCTGTGACAAGCCCTGCTACTCCTCCGGCGACAAAAGCTGCAAGTAGTGCAACCCAAGGATTGACTCCAGCGCGGATCATCATGACGCATACAGCTCCGCCTGTAGCCAAAGAACCGTCAACAGTAAGGTCAGCCACATCAAGAATGCGGTAGGTGACATACACACCTAGGGCCATAATGCCCCATACTAGACCTTGCGAAACAGCACCCGGAAGTGCATTGATAAGTGAACCCATCACTTTCCCCTGATATTATTAAATTTTGCTTAGATAGCCACGTATCCTTCTGGAGCCTTGATTCCAAGCTGTTCGCAGATAGATGCGTTGTACTTCTTGGTAACCTGAGGAGCATACTGGACAGGCATCTTGGAAACGTCAGCGCCATTCTTGAGAATCTCAACTGCCATCTCACCTGTAGCATATCCGATATCATAGTAGCTGATTGAGAGTGTTGCAACACCACAGCCTGCGCAGATACCTTCTTCACCAGCAACAACAGGAGTCTTGGCAGGGATAACTACGTTTGCAATAGCTTCTGTGTTGGAAGCAGCTGTATTGTCTGTAGGAATATAGATGACGTCACAGCTGTCAGCAGCCTTCTGTGCCACCGATGCAACATCGTTTGTATCTGTGAAGGAGAATCTCACTGTGCTTACTGAAAGAGCGGCGAGATACTTCTCGATTTCTTCAACCTGATAAACGGAGTTAGCTTCGCTTGAGCAGAAGAGGATACCGACCTTCTTTGCTTCTGGGAAGAGCTCCTTGATCATTGCAGCCTGCTCTGAAAGAGGAGCGAGGTCAGATGTACCGGAGACGTTTGTTCCGACTGTTCCTGTCCAACCAGAAATCTCGAGAGCTGAAGCATAGTCTGTGATGGATGTTCCAAGAACTGGGATTGTGCTTGTAGCACTTGCAGCAGCCTGGAGAGGAGCTGTAGCGTTAGCAAGAATGAGATCAACGTTCTTTGCAACAAAACCATTTACAATTGTAGAACAGTTTGCAGGCTCACCGCTGGCATTCTGTTCGTCAATCTTAACATCGTCACCAAGACCCTTGACAAGAGCATCTTTGAAACCCTGTGTAGCGGCATCAAGAGCAGGATGCTGGACTAACTGACAAATACCTACTGTCCACTTTGCGCCCTGGCCCTCCTGAGCACCCTGTGCAAATACGAAACCTGAAACAAGGGCGAGAACCAACAATACGACAATTACTTTTTTCATAATAACCCCTTCGCTGAAACATACTCAGCAGAAAAAAGAAAAGAAGTTGCCCTGAGACAACTGGAATAAGTTTATCTCTCGGCAATGCCTTTAGTCAATGAGATTCTTGCATACAAAGTGTATAAAGATTCAAATAGTTGAATTTTGTTTTTATATTAATATGTTGCATTTTGTTGCGTTTTATCTAAAATTCCCCCTAATTAAATAATGAAAACACCATATTAAATACAGCATTTTTGATTTTTATATCAAAAACATTAAACTTCTTTTATCTTATAGTAAATTTAGATTTTTAAAATTGCTTAAAAAATAAAAAATTTCATTGATTTATTACACAAACAAGTTATTATGAAAAACATGGCCGCGAAAAAAGATAAATCTCTACTTTTTAATATTAATGGTAGTCTCCCTCCTATTCGTTACTCCCTTCCAATGGCAATTCAACATCTATTCGCCATGATCGTAGGGTCTGTCACCCCAGCAATTATTCTTGCATCCGTTGCAGGAATGAACCAAAGTCAAAGCGTATTACTGATACAGTCTTCTCTTGTCACTGCCGCTTTGATGACATTCATAGAACTATTTTGGGGAGCAAAGCTTCCTGTAATAATGGGTGTCTCTTTTGCATACCTTGCATCTATGCAGGCAATAGTCATGGGATATGGAATAGCTGAAGTATTCGGAGCCCAGATAGTTGGAGGCGCTGTTGCAGCAATAGTTGGAATGTTTGCTCAGAAGATTCAGAAATACTTTCCTCCTCTTATTACTGGAACAGTAGTATTTACTATTGGTCTTTCCCTCTACCCCACAGCCATCAGGTACATGGCAGGAGGAGCCGGGAGCCCGGATTTCGGAAGCTGGCAAAACTGGACCGTCGCCATCATCACTCTCTCTGTGGTAATTGCATGTAATAACTTTGGAAAAGGATTAATAAAGCTGGCATCTATTCTTATCGGAATAATCGTGGGATACATAGTCTCTATTCCATTTGGCATGGTGGATCTATCGAAAATAGGAGAATCAACATGGTTCTCTCTTCCACGTTTCATGCCATTTGGTATCAAATTCGAGTTCTCTGCAGTGGTTTCTTTCTCAATTTTATTTGCAATTAATGCAATACAGGCCATCGGAGACCTTTCTGCGACCACTATGGGAGGATTAGATAGAGAGCCTACAGGAAAGGAACTAAAGAGAGGAATCGTGGCATATGGACTCTCAAATATGGCTTCGGCATTCTTCGGAGGATTACCAAGTGCCACCTACTCACAGAACGTAGGTATTGTTTCAACTACAAAAGTAGTCAATAGAAGAGTATTCGGCCTCACTGCACTGATGCTTCTTATTGCAGGCTTGGTTCCAAAGTTCTCAGCTCTTCTTACAACCATTCCACAGTGCGTACTTGGAGGAGCCACAGTATCTGTATTCTCTTCTATAGCTATGACAGGCATGAAGCTTGTATCCACGGGAGAAATGAATCATAGAAATACATCTATAGTAGGACTTGCGGCAGCACTTGGCGTCGGTATAAGCCAAGTAACAGAAGCCCTCTCCCAGTTCCCAGACTGGGTGACAATGGTATTTGCAAAGTCCCCTGTAGTCGTAGCAACAATCGTTGCAATCCTATTAAACATCATATTACCTAAGAGCGATAGGGAATAAATATGGGCGGCCAAGCCGCCCTTTCTCTATCCATTAGTCTTCTGGAAAAGCTCTTTCATTGTTCCCAATGACGAGAGTACTCCCGTGGCTTCATATGGCATATAGACTACTTTGTTGTCTTGTCCTGTGACCATAGAACCTAGAGTATCGATATATTTCATGGCAACAAGGTAGTTTCTAGCATCCTCCGCGTTGCCAAAAGCTTCAGTAACAATTCTGATACTTTCCGCTTCAGCTTCAGCTCTCTTAATTTTTGCCTCCGCTTCACCTTCAGCCATCAATACTGCAGCGTCTTTCTTTCCCTGAGCTTTATTGACTTCACTTGCTCTAAAGCCTTCGGCTTCCAGAATCTTAGACTGCTTGTCACCTTCGGCCATGAGAATGGCGGCACGTCTATCTCTCTCGGCTCTCATCTGCTTCTCCATTGTCTCTCTTATTTCTTTTGGAGGAGTAATGTCTTTTAGCTCTACTCTATTTACTTTGACACCCCACTTATCTGTAGCTTCGTCCAAAATCTTTGTAAGCTTACTGTTGATAGTATCTCTTGAAGATAGGGACTCATCCAGCTCCAATTCTCCTATTACGTTACGAAGAGTTGTCTGAGTAAGCTTCTCAATTGCGTTTGGAAGGTCAGCCACTTCATAGACGGCACGTACTGGGTCGGTGATCTGAAAGTATAGAAGAGCATCAATTTCTATGTTTACATTGTCCTTTGTGATTACATTCTGCTTCGGATAATCATAGACCTGCTCTCTGAGATCAATTTTAGACACCTTCTTGGTAGGTGTTATCTTATTCTCACCCTGAACCATGGCGCTGGTTCGCCATAAGATTTCCCTGGGCTTTTCAATAAAAGGTAGAAGAATATTTACACCACTATTGAGAGTTCTTGAATACTTTCCAAGTCTCTCGATAACCATAGTCTCACCTTGGCTTATGATCACAAATCCTTTGATCAGAATAACGACCAAAAGAACAATTAAAAGTATAAGTACGATAATTCCTGCCATTATTTACTCCTTACGTTGAGGGTGACTCCCTCTACACTCGTGACGACGATAACCTTGTCTTTTTCGATCATCTCATCACTCTTTGCTTTCCATACTTCTCCACCGACTTTTACTCTTCCACCTTCTATTCTAGTAATAGTCTCCACAACTATGCCTTCTTCTCCGATTAATGCGGCTGTACCTGTCTTCTTACTATCCGAGTGAGGTATCTTCATTACTAGAGGACGGACAAGAAGGAAGAAAATAAGAATCATCACTCCCAAAACTATTAGTTGCACCCATAAAGGCAGTCCCAAAGCTGCTGGAATAGCTGTAATAGCCATAGATACTCCGATTCCCACTATAAAGAATCCTGGAGTGAATACTTCCAATATTGCTAGGATTATTCCTGCCGAAAGCCAAATAAGCCAATGCATAGGCACCTCCTATGCTAATTTTAAGACTAAGAGAGTATGACGTCAAACAATGCTTCTTTATGCTTTCTTCTCTTATGGATATAATA
>CAMEQB010000117.1 GCA_945932505.1 uncultured Spirochaetales bacterium | reverse complement strand
CCTTTATTTCCTTTCTCCCAATGGATGATGATATATCCATAGACTTACCGAACTTCTGTCCAAGGGACATTGAAGTAGGATCTACACTCTTACTTGAATATGTACGTGTGAACCTATAACTGCTGAAGCAAAGCCTTTTAGCTCTATCTTTGTTTTCATTCTGCAGCGCTACAAGGGCGTTGTCTGAAGAGGCATCGGCCATTCTCAGTTTCTTTTCCATCTCTGGGCATGCTCCGATGACGAAGGAGTCTTTTGTTATCTTATATCCTTGTTTCTTGAGTTTTTTTATCTCTTCATCAAGAGCTGAGAGCATATCTCCGAATAAATATAGAGCAGCCTCCACTTCTTCCAGCGCTCCATAGGCTCTAAGTGCGGTGCCTTTATCTGTACCCATAACTTTGACTATAAATACTCCTGTTGCTTTACCTACAAATTGAGCTAATCTATTTAGATAATATGGAAGTCTTCCTGCTTCATAGAGATCAACATCATAGATTTTGTCTTCCTTGTTATTATTCTCTTTCAGTACTTCTGAGTTTTCTAATAAAAGCTTTCTAGCCTTTGAAAGAGCTATCATGGCTTCGTTCTCGAAGGGAGAAGAAGACATGGCCATTAGCTTAGCCATTCTTTCTTTTATTCTATCTTCATCATCCAATTTGTTTTTGACTTTAGCCTTGTCGAAGCCATCTTCCACTCCGATTATTGAACAATACTCTCTGAAGGAAGGAGTATGAGCACCACTTTCATAACCATTAAGGGCGAAGTCTATGGCATGTGCCGCTTCATGGAGAAATACATTCTTAAGTACTGAGAAATCCTGATATATCAAATCTTCTGATAAAAGAATCAGACGCTGCTCAGCATCAAATTCTCCCAGTCTTCCTCTCTCTGTGAAAACTACAAAAAAGATTTCTTCGTAAATAGGGTAGTTGATGTGCCATACTATACGAATCTTTTCTTTCAATTCATTTTCCACTATTTTCAGCTTTATTCTTACTTCTGATTCTTTTTCCCCTGTCACTCTAATTGTCTGATCCATGCTCCGATGATATCATCAAACAAGAAGCAATAAACAGAGAAAAGGATCAGGTATGAAGAAAATATATATTGAGAGTCTAGGATGTGCTAAGAACCAAGTGGATTCAGAAGTGCTTCTTGCATACGCAGATGAAGAAGGCTACGAGAGAGTGGAGAATGCAGAAGATGCAGACGTTATTGTAGTCAACACCTGTGGCTTTATAGAAAGCGCAAAGGAAGAATCCATCAACACTTTCTTCGCTCTTAAAGAAAGATGCCCCAATGCAAAGATAATTATGGCAGGATGCCTTGCCCAGAGATATGGAAAAGAGATGGAGCTAGATGAAGCTGATGCTATATTTGGTAATCATGATCTTTCTCTTTTCCCTGAAGTATTGAGAAATATTGAGAAAGATGAGAGGACAGTCACTGTTCCTGAATATCCTGATCCAGATAGAGAGAGGGATGAAAGAAAGGACTTGTTGTCATTTCCACGTTCTGCATACCTAAAGATAAGCGAAGGCTGCAACCATTGCTGCTCTTACTGTGCCATCCCTGTGATCAGGGGACCATTGAGATCTCGCCCCTTTGAAAAGATCGTAACTGAAGCAAAGAGACTTATTAGCGAAGGAATCTATGAGATAAATGTCATAGCCCAAGACTTGGGTGCCTATGGTTTGGATATCTACGGAAAGAGTAGGTTCACTGAGCTGATGAAGACACTCTCTAGTCTCGACGGAGACTTTGTCTTGAGAATGCTTTATATCCATCCCGATACTTTCCCCATGGATTTAATCGACCTTGTCTCAGAAAACAAGAAGATACTCCCTTATTTCGATATCCCAGTACAGCACGCAGATGAAGAAGTATTGAGAGCTATGAGAAGAAGCGGAAGCGGTGAAAAATATGGAGAACTCTTCCAGAAAATAAGAGAAAAGAATCCCGATGCTGTGATTAGGACTACACTTATGCTTGGCTTCCCTGGAGAAGACAGAGCCGCCTTTGAAAAGCTACTTGAGTTTGTGAAGAACGCTGAGCCGGATTGGATGGGTTCTTTTACATACTCAAGGGAAGAAGACACGCCAGCTTACTCAATGAGAAACCAGAAGGACCATGATAAAGCTCAGAGAGTAGCCAAGAAGTGGCAGAAAGAACTGGAAGCGGTACAGTCTCCTATTACTGAGAAACACTTGGAGCGTTTTGTAGGAAAGACATATAGAGCCCTCGTCGAAGAAAAAATCGAGGGTGAGGATTTAGCTATCGGCAGAATATACTCCCAGGCTCCAGATGTTGATGGCCTTACAGTAATAATGGGAAGAGACATGAAGCCAGGGGATACAGTCATGGTTGGTATCAGAGCTGTCAGAGGCGTTGATTTGGAGGGAGTGAAGATTGATTGACCTCTCCACACTAAACGCCGAGCAGCTAGAAGCAGTAAAGGATGATGAGAACAATCTCTTGATCCTAGCCTGCGCTGGAAGCGGCAAGACAAAAACTATTACTACTAAGATTGCTTATACAATAGAGACAGGGCGCCTTAGACCCTATGAAATCTGTGCCGTTACGTTCACTAATAGGGCAGCCAAAGAAATGAGGGATAGGGTTGCATCCCTTCTTCCCGATATCGATACTACATCTATTGTATTACGTACTTTCCACTCCCTAGGAGCGACACTTCTACGTAGATTCGGTGTCACTATAGGTCTCTCCAGTGACTTTACTATCTATGATGACGATGACTCATTGCAGCTACTGTTATCTAGTGCAGGCGAGGTAGGCGGAGAGGAAAGTACACAGAGGAAGAAATACCTAAGAGAGATCATGAAGTGCATTTCAAAGGCCAAAGACCTAGGAATGGGCCCGGAAGACAGTAACCTTAGCTCCATTACTGAAGACCCTAATTTCAGGACTCTTTTCCGCTCTTATGAAGAGGCACTCTCAAGAACAGGAAATGTAGACTTTGCAGACCTCATAAAGAAAGCGAAGGAGCTATTGGAAATAGACAACAACGCAAGAGGGTATTGCCATAGACGCTTTAAGCTGGTGATGGTTGATGAGTATCAGGACTCAAACAGAGAGCAGTTTAATTTTCTTCGTCTCTTTGTTGGAGAGGATACACAACTTGTTGTTGTCG
Organism: uncultured Spirochaetales bacterium; assembly: GCA_945932505.1. Taxonomy (GTDB): domain Bacteria; phylum Spirochaetota; class Spirochaetia; order Sphaerochaetales; family Sphaerochaetaceae; genus Ornithospirochaeta. Next base: position 1,993 of record CAMEQB010000117.1, on the reverse strand, counting down.
GAGACGACGACCAGTCTATTTACTCATTCAGAGGCGCAGAAGTAGAGAATATCCTCACTTTCTCAAAGAGCTTTGGAAACGTAAGAGAGATAAAACTGGAGAAAAACTATAGGTCTACTGATGAAATACTGGCCCCTGCCGCCGCTCTCATCCGCCACAATAGTGCTCGACACGATAAAGACATTGTCTCAGCTGACGGCAAGCATGGACAGAAGCCTATTGTCATGTGTTCTATGTCCGGAGTATTGGAGGCTAAGAGAGTCACAAATATAATCCTATCTGAAAGAGACTACAATAATACTGCAGTACTTTATAGAACCAATGCTCAGTCACAAGCTTTCGAAACTGAGTTCCTTGCAAATAATGTTCCTTATAAAGTAATAGGAGCATTGAAGTTCTATGATAGAGAGGAAGTAAAGGATGGACTGGCATTCCTTCGTCTCCTAATCAATCATAGAGACGAGATATCATTTAGGAGAATCATAAATAAGCCTGCTAGGGGACTGGGAGAAAAGAAAGTGGATGAGATAGTCTCTCTCTCTTTCGATTTGATGGACGCACTGGAAGAGTTTGTAAAAACTACCAGCGGCAAAGCCTCTGAGGGCGCCGGCGTCTTCCTTTCCGCTTGGAAAAAGGGAGAAGAGGCCCTGGATAACAATGACAACCTAGGCGATATCCTCTATTCCGCTCTCATAGAGACTGGTCTTCTTAAGTACTACAACAGTGAGAAAGACGAAGTGCAGAAACGAAGTAGACTCGATAACCTTTCTCAGCTTGTTTCAGCTGTCTCCGGAGGAGAAAACGAAGAAGATTCCTTATTGGAAAATATTAGTCCAACAAGCGAGAAAGACTCAAAGACTGCATTAAGAGCCTTCTTGGAGAATATTACTCTTGATTCTACTGTCCTTGGCTCTGAAGACCCAAGAGACAAAGAAGGTGTAACTCTTATTACTATGCATAACACTAAAGGTCTCGAGTTTGATAAAGTCTTCTGTGTAGGACTGGAGAATGAACTCATTCCTGGAAGAAACGGGGACGACCCGAAGAACAAGGAAGAAGAGAGAAGAATAATGTATGTAGCTATGACGAGAGCCAGAAAGAAGCTATATCTCTCATATGCCACCTCCCGTAAGCTTTGGGGGACAACAACTTACCCTTCTCCTTCCTCATTTCTTAAAGAGATACCTGAAGAGATGCTTATAGGGGATACCGATAAGCTCTTTAAGAAGTACTCTTCGTCGTCTTCATCCTTCTCCCTGGGATACTCGCCATATGGCGGACAATATCGCTCTAACTATACGTCTACATGGAAAGAAAAGAGCAATCCAATATCGAATACACCAGCTTGGGCTAAAGATATATCAGGGCTGAGGGATGAAAAGAGCACAAAGAAGAGTGTGCCAGAACCTAAGCGAGAACGAGGATTTCGGGAAGGTGACAGAGTGAATGGGCCTAATCATGGAGAAGGAAGCGTAACTAAAGTAGAGAAGAAAGATGACGGAAGAGTAATCGTTACTGTTCTCTTTGATACAGGTAAGCAAATGAGATTTGTAGAAGGCCACTCTGATGTAGTGAAAATATGATTTCTTTCTTTTCTAAGTATAGACAGAATTTATAGAAAAGTTATAAGATTGGAAGGCACGCCTTAAGGTGTGTAACCCCGCCAAGCCGTGCATCGAAAGAGAGAGTGTAAGGGATCCACAACCCTGAAAGTCTTTTTTCCGTTGCCTCCCATAGGGTATTTCAATTGAGAAACCGGATACACTATGCCGGACAGTAGTCCGCCATTCCTTTCCCAGAGGGCATAGGTATATAGGTCTTGAGAGAATCGGTGAACCCTGTGGCTGAATGAGAGAAAAGGGTATTGTCGCAATGCTGAGCGACCGCATTGCACCGAGACTGTACTTCTATCGATCAGGTGGACCATAGCCGGTCCATGGTGCCGAAAGGTGAAGAACGGTGTTCTTCAGGAAAATAAACGACAGGATGTTGT
>CAMEQB010000116.1 GCA_945932505.1 uncultured Spirochaetales bacterium | reverse complement strand
TCTCGTGATGCTTTCTTGCTATCTCGGCACAGTTATTGTTTGGATTTGCATTCAAACTTCCAGTGCAGAGAGTAAGACAGTTATATGGCGAATCAACCATCTTCAGTAGCTTATCGCAGGCCTTTTCATCAACCATTAGTCTTGGAAGACCGAAGATATCCCATGGTGGGTCATCCATGTGGATAGCCATCTTGATGCCAGTCTCCTCTAATGCAGGAAGTACGCCTTCCAAGAAGTACTTGAGGTTATCCCAAAGCATATCCTTTGTAACAGGAGCATAAGCCTTAAATAGCTCATCAAGCTTAGCCATTCTCTCTGGCTCCCAACCAGGGAATGTCATATTGTACTTCTCTGTGAAGTTCAGAATATACTCTGCCATGGACTTATAATCATCTTTGATCTTATCTTTCTCATAGAAGAGAGCTGTAGAACCGTCTCCTACAGGATGGAAAAGATCTGTTCTTGTCCAGTCGAATATTGGCATGAAGTTATAACAGATGACTTTTACGCCATACTTTCCAAGGTTTCTGATACATGTCTTATAGTTCTCGATCAATGCGTCCCTGGTATCGAGACCAATCTTGATGTCGTCATGTACGTTTACAGATTCAACGACTTCAGCATCAAAGCCATAGGAATGAATCTGGTCCACTACCTCTTTAATCTCTTCCTCTTCCCAGATCTCTCCAGGCATTTTGTGATGAAGTGCCCAAACAATACTTGTCACTCCAGGAATCTGCTTGATATCAGCGAGGCTAATTGGGTCGTTGCCTTCACCATACCATCTCCATCCCATTTTCATCGGCATATATTTTCTCCTTTATAACAACTAATATATTAGTATATTAATTCTAAGGACACAAGGAAAAATTAATCTCCTGGAGTGCTGGGAAGAACCTTTCCCCTATTCCAAAGTGCAGCAGCCTTAGATGCGGCGACATATCTATCTTCTTCTGTCTTGTATGAACTTTCTGCTGTATGACAGCCACAGTCCATACACATGACATAAAAGCACCATCCGTTCTCTTCTTCCAATATTCCCGGTCCCTGACATATAGGGCACTCATAAATCTCTATGTCTTCTACTCTATTTTCCATAAATTAATGGTATTTCCTTTATCATTTTGTGTCGAGTCAGATTCCTTCAGCCTCAGGGATACAATGGAGATGGAGAGGAAGAAGAGCCTTCACGCCTTCCATTATCACGCCCTCTTTTCCACTCATTCTCTCTCCCCTCCACATAAAGTATCCTCCGTAAAGCTGGAGCATCTCAGGGCTTATCTGGGAAGCGTGGAGCGATACAGCTCCCATCTTTCTTTGAAACTCTCCTGTAATATCAAAAAAAGTATTTGGCTTAGATGTAAAGTAAAATAATACTGCAGAGAGATTAAGCGGCTCAGTATCAGTATTCTCCGGGTACTTTTTCAGATTACATGAAATAGATGCTTGAGCAACAGCTTTACCTGTGACTACGTGGTCGTTATGAGCTTCATAACTATTCCAAGGATCGGGAGCAGCCACAGCATCATAGCGCTCTCGTCTCAATAGCTCTGCAATTCTCCTTGAGAGTTCTCCTACGTCAGAGAGAGTCCCGTCAGGAATAGAGAAGTAGTGGAAAGCTGTGACTCCAAGAGCTTTTCCAGCCATCTCCGTCTCCCTTCGCCTTACGTCCACTAGGCTCTCATCTCCATAGGGAATCCCAGTGTCTCCCAGAGAACCATCTGTAACTGTCAAATAATCAACCTGGACTCCTTTTTTTGTGAGAAGAGAGATTATTCCTCCCATTCCTATCTCGTTATCGTCAGGATGAGGCTGAACACATAATATTTTCTTGACTCCGTCTAAGCTTGGAGGAGCAAACAAAGAAAGAATTGCACTGTTATCCATTATTATTCTCCTTTCTCTTCTCTAATTCCACGAGGATCCTATCATACTCGTCTTCGTCCAAAATGTAGTGTTTCTTATATAGCATATATGCTGCAGTCATCAACACTGCCGGTAGTATTCCCATTACCAGCATTAATCCAGTCGTCTGTATCTTCGATACTCCAGATAACACTCCGTTAATAGATGAAAGCTTCTCTACTTCTGTAATAAGACCAAGGCTTGTCTCCCTCTCCAAGGAAGAAATCTGGTTTGTAATTCCTGTTACGCCGAAGATAAGATATGTAACGGAAGTAAGGAGAACAACGAGAGCAGATGAAAGCTTAGTCAAGAAAGGTCTGAGAGATGCGATTATTGCTTCATCTCTCTCGCCGTTCTTATACTCGTTGTACTCGACAGTGTTGATGATAGAAATCATCATCACTAAGTAATATGCATACTGACCAAGGTTTGTGAACATATAGCTGATTGTTACAACCCAGAACTTCAAGTTTGACTGAGGCATAAAAATACCAGCTGCAATCATTACACAATAGAAGATAAGGGCCATGTATAGCATATACTTCATCAGCGTCTTTCGTTTCACTCTCTTTGAAATAGATGGATAGAAAACCATCAAGAAAGCTGTAGCCAGAACTCCTATTGTGCTGAAGAGTGAATATAAGCCGCCTTCATATCCGAAAGCAAAGTAAATATATGTTGATCCTAGTCCCCCAAGGATCAAGTTAATACCAATCTGCTGCAGTAAGAAGATAATCGATATCCATACAAGCTGGTCATTCTTGACAATTGTAGTCAATATCTTCTTGAAGCTTACTTTCGGAGCTTTCTGTTGCATATAGCTTCTGTCTTCTTTAACTCCGAAGATTGTGAAACATAAAAATAGAGGCGCTAGAATAGAGAAGATGAGGGCTACCCTGCCATATGCCTTCTGGGCGCTGCCTCCCAGAGTCATGGAGCCTGTAGTAAGCATAGGGATCAAAAGGCCTGCAAGAGTACTGCCTACTCCTGCAAAGAGTGTGGCACGGGAAGTAAACTGGTCCCTGCTTCTACCATCCTTTCCAAGGGAGGGAATCATACCCCAATAAGAGATGTCATGCATTGTGTATGTAACTGAGTACATGAGATACATAAAAGCAAAGAAGACGACGAAGCCCCAACCCTCGAGAGCTACGTTAAATGATAGATAGACTACGATACCTGTGGTGATTATTCCTATCAAAAGCCATGGCTTATACTTTCCCCAACGAGTTCTTGTACTCTCTATGATATTTCCCATTATCGGGTCATTTAATGCATCAAATACCCTAGCTACCACCATGATCAAGGTAATCGCCATAAGCTGGGCTGCTGTAAGCTGATGTGTAAACAGGACAAACAACAGTATATAGTTTGTGAAAAGCTGGTAGAGCATATCTCTTCCAACTGTTCCCAAAGGGAAGAACCATAGATTCTTCTTCAGCGTCTTTTTCTCGTCACTCATATCACTTCCTCACTATTATTGCTTCCCAAGGTTTCAAAAAGCCTTCCTTTCTCTCATTCTCTGTAGAAAGAAGTATTTCTCCCCTTATCTCTCTTTTTATCTCTCTATCACTGTGGTTCAAGATTATAGAGAGTCCCCCTCTCTTATACTCCGTTACATATCTCCCGTTTTCTATGAGCTTATAGTCGCCTTCCATTAGATCCTCGCTCTTCTTACGGAATGCAATAAGAGTCTTGTAATAAGAGAGGATAGAGTCCTTGTCTCTCTCCTCCATTTCCACATTGATCCTGTCTTTATTTTTATTTATTCCTAGCCAAGGCTTACCTGTAGTAAACCCTGCCCCATTCTTATTACTCCACTGCATAGGAGTACGGGCATTATCACGGGAAGTATTCTTGATTATCTTCCACTTAATGTCTTTGGGAACATGGACGCTGGAGAGAATCTTATAGATATTCTTTGACTCTACGTCTTCTACCTCATCCATAGAGACAAAATCGAAGTTGGTCATTCCTATCTCTTCGCCCTCAAATATAAAGGGTGTGCCTTTGAGAGTAAGAAGAAGAGTCGCCAATAGCTTACTCGATTCTTTCCAATACTCTATAGAACCAAAGCGGGACACACTTCTAGGCTGATCGTGGTTCTCTAGGTATATTGTGTTCCACTCCAATTCTCTCTGCCACTTATCCAAGACAGCGATGAACCTCTTCCAAGAGAACTTCTTTTTAAACCACTTCACTATTATTTGGTCTACTTCCATATGCTGGAAAGAGAACACCATATTCAGTTCTTTTCTCTCTGGAGACGTAAGGAGCCTAGCGTCATTGGTATCAACAAAGACTGTCTCTCCCACAGTAAATGCATCATACTCTGATAGGGTCTTATTAATCCTCTTCAATATCTCATGAGTGCCATCAAGGGTGAGATAGTGCTCACTTCCAGTAAGAATCATCTTTTTCTTACCGTTCTCTAGAGAATCTTTATAAAGGATATTTATTACATCACATCTAAAGCCTTTTACACCTTTATCCAGCCAAAACTTTAATATCTCGTTTATCTTTTCCCAAACAAGAGGGTTGTGGTAATTGAGATCAGGCTGATGAGGAGCAAAGAGGTGAAGATAGCTTGCCTTTCTCTCGCTGTCATATTCCCAGGTTCCTCCTCCGAAGAAGCCTGTCCAGTTATTAGGAGTCCCTGGCCAAGAATCAGACCAATAATAAAAGTCCTTGTATGGCTCTATGCCTTTTCTGCTCTTCTGAAACCATTCGTGCTCTGATGAAGTATGGTTGATGACAAGGTCCATGATGATCTTTATGCCCCGCTTATCAGCTTCTGCTATAAGAGCGTCGAAATCATCCATAGTTCCAAAGTCAGGATGAATGGAAAGATAGTCGCTGATATCATAGCCATTGTCTTCATTAGGCGAAGCATACACTGGGCTTAGCCAAATAACATCAACTCCCAAGCTAGATAAATAATCAAGCTTAGAGATTATTCCTTTTATATCTCCAATACCGTCTCCATTGCTATCACAGAAGGAACGAGGATATATCTGATAAACAATTGCTTTTTTCCACCATTCTTTGTCCATAGTGTTGATTATCTCATTAAGAACGGATGGATACAAACAAAAAGAATTACTTTTCTCTTACTCTTTCTCTTTCCTGATCGTAATAAGGTAGAAGACAATGGCCAGGACTTGGGAAGAGAAAGAAACAATAGCCATGGCTATTATGTTTCTATCGTAGAGGACACCCAATAACCATGAACCTAGAAACCATGCAACGCCAAATAC
>CAMEQB010000115.1 GCA_945932505.1 uncultured Spirochaetales bacterium | reverse complement strand
ATAAGAAATATTTCTTCAAAAATTATACTAGATAAGGGGTGAGGGTAGTGCATGGCAAAAAGAGGTGTGTTAGAGTAATAACATAAGGTCATTACTAGGATAATTTATATAAGGGGAATCAAAAGGAGTATATATGAATTATCTAGTTGTCGTGGCTCATTCGGGGGATGAGATTCTCGGCTGTGGCGGCACCATGCAGAAACTGATTAAGAGTGGTGCTGGAGTATCTGTATGCGTTCTTGATGGAAAGAAAAGCTATGGGGAGAGGGCTCCTAAAGAAACTATCCCTGACCATAGGATTGCACTTTCTTCCTTTGGTATGGATACAGATAACCTTTGGATGCTTGAAAAGAAGAAAGAAGGTGTCTCTTTTTCTTACCTTGTGTCGTTTATTGAGAAATGCATGATTGAAAACGATATCGATTCCTTGATAACCTACCACCCTGCTGTTGGAGACAGGGAGAGAAGGGAGGCGGCCCGTGCTACACAGAAAGCTTCCCAGTTATATAAAAGAAATAGAGACATAAGACCCCTTGTCTCCCTTATGTATATGGAGTTTCCTTCAGCCACCGATATTTCCCTGGACCCTACTGTCAGATGGTTCTCTCCTAACTTCTATGTATCGCTCTCTAGAGAGATGCTGGAAAAGAAAGAAAAGGCTATTACTCTTATGAGCGGTATGGATGCTGTAACCAGTGCAGAGACTATAAGAGGAGTGGCCGCCATGAGGGGAGCGCAGTCAGGGAGTATGTACAGTGAAGCCTTTGAGAGTGTATATATAAGAGTCTAGAGGAACATATGACTGAATTTGATGAACTCTGCAAAGAGGCTGAAGATATAGACTTTGAAACAAGATGCGCGATCTTAAGAGGTAAGAGTGAGGAGCTCCTACCTTTGTTGTCTGAAAGAAGCGAAGATGGAGAGAGCGGGGCTGATATTCTCTCCACCTTCCTTTTCTCTGCAATGGCTGCAGACGGCAGATTGTCTGAAGAGGAGTATGATCTCCTGCATCCTCTTCTTTCATCTTTTCTTGGAGATAAGATGAACTACACTGATGCAAAGAAAGCAGTAAGCGCCATGAGAAAAGAAAGCCGGGAGATGAAGAAGATTTCAGAAGAAATGATTAATGTCCTTGCTGAATTCTCAGAGGATCTGAGAAAAGAGATAGTTCTCGTAATTATGATGATTTGTGCTGCTGACGGTAAGATTTCTCTCTCTGAAAAAAGCTGGATAAAGAGGCTTCTTTTTTAGTTTTTTGGATAAAGAAATAATAAAAATACAGTTTTCTGCATAAACCCCGATTGACCAAACTCTTTGCTTTTGTTTTTCTATAGGAACGCACTCCCTAAAAGGGGAAATATGATTTCTAGGAGAAAAACATGAAAAAGATTACTGTTTCAGACTACACTCTAAAAGAACTATGCAAAAAAGATGGCTCTCTACTACTATTTAGGGAGAAACTATCTGTTGCACTATCTATTTCCCGTTTTGGGGCTGATGTCATTGAATTGCCTCCAGTAAAAAAGGCTAAAGAAGATAGTGTGGTCTATAAGACCATATCGGAGTCTGTAAAAGGCTCCAGGGTCCTTATTCCCGTTGGAATAACGGAGGAGAGCGTGAAGGCGGCTGCAGAGTGTGTGAAGTCTGCTCTTCACCCTGTCCTTCAGGTCTCTCTTCCTGTTTCTACTGTACAGATGGAGTATATGTATAGGATGAAGGGACCGAAGATGGTGGAGACGATTAAGTCATTGGTCTCCATGTGTAGGTCATATAGCGAAGAAGTAGAGTTTGAAGCCTTGGATGCAACAAGAGCCGAGATGCCATTCCTTGTCGAGTGCATCAAGGCTGCAGAGGAAAGTGGAGCAACAAGCATCTCCCTCTCCGATGATAGTGGCGAGATGATGGGGGACGAAATCGGAGCATTTGTAGCTGAAGTCAAAAAAGAAACCAAGCTTCCTTTGATAATCAAGGTCTCCAACCACCTTTCAATGGGAGTCAGTGACGCCCTCTTTGCACTTAAGGCAGGAGCTGACGGTATTAAATGTAGCATTTCTGGCAAGAACGCCCTCTCCACCGATGAGTTTGCTTCCGCTCTCCGTGCCAAAGGAGATAAGATTGGTGTCAGATCTTCTTTGAAGTTTACAGAAATCCACAGCGATATAGAGTCCCTTTTGAAGAGCATGCAGAAGAGCGTGAAAGAAGAAGAGAATGCTGCCCTCGATGGCGCTGTGTTCCTTGATTCCTCCTCAACACAGGAAGAAGTGTCTGATGCTGTAAAGGCTTTGGGCTATGACCTGGAGAGCGACGACGAGAAGAAAGTATATGACGCAGTAAAGAGACTGACAGAGAAAAAGAGCAGCATCGGGGCCAAGGAACTGGAGGCTGTAGTTGCTTCTTCTGCTATGCAGGTTCCTGCAACATATACTCTCAAAAGCTATGTCTCAACTATATCAAACATGGTGAACGCAGTATCGAATGTAATACTTGAAGATGAGAACGGAACACTCTCTGGAGTTGCTACAGGAGATGGTCCTATCGACAGTGCTTTCAAGGCAATTGAAACATGTATAGGTCACCATTATGAGCTTGATGACTTCCAGATTCAGGCTGTTACTGAAGGAAAAGAAGCTCTGGGATCAGCTCTCGTGCGCCTCAGATCATCGGGACGCCTCTATAGTGGAAACGGTATCTCAACAGATATCTGTGGCGCATCTATCAGGGCATATATCAACGCTCTCAATAAGATTGCATATGAGGAGGGCCGCAACAAATGAAGCTCTCATTTTCAACTAAAGATGTAAAAAAGCCATCTTTTCAGTCTCTTTGTAGGATAGCTTCCGAATATGGCATGGATGGCTTTGAAATCTATGATGCCATCTCTGAAAGAAAGGAGCATAAAGACTCAGTACTTCGTACCGACGGTCTCAGCGCCTCTAAGAGTATGCTTTCTTCCCACTCTCTGGAAGTTGCAGCTCTTACTTATCCTGTGGCTTTAGATGAAGAAGGGGCAGATGAGAATACTCTACTTCAGTACATTGATATTGCTTCTGTTTCTGGAATCGAGAATATCATAGTGTCCCTATCTTCCCTCGTAGAGCCAAGTGTTCTTGTAGAAAAGTATAAGGGGGCTATGGAGAAGGCCGTAAAAGAGGGTGTTTCCATCCTCTTTGAGACAAAGGGCGTTCTTTCTAAGACCAGCTCCCTTCTTCCATACTTCTCAGCCTTCGCTTCCGCTTCTTTAGGGGCTTGTTGGAACACGCGTGAGACTTTCTTCTCCTCCTCAGAAAGTGCAGAGACTACAATAAAGACTCTGGGTGCATATATCCGCTATGTGCGCCTTGGAGATAGCGACGGAGAAAAAAGTGTCCTTATCGGAGAGGGAAAACTCCCTGTCTCCCAGTTCTTGGGTGCATTGAAGTCTCTTAACTATGAAGGCTTCATTACTGTGGACTGGAACGAAGAAGTCACAGACCCTGACATTGTTCTTACCCACTTTGTATCTTTCATGGATAGAAAGGGTGGTGATAACTCCTCTTCCCTTACTCTCTATGAAAACAGAAGTAAGACAGGAACTTTCCCTTGGGAGAAATATAAGACAATAGACGCTACTTTCAGCGATGTCTTGGACACAATGGTGTCTCTTTATCCTGACCAGTATGCATTTAAGTATACAACCCTCGATTACACGAGAACCTATAGAGAGTTCAGGCGTGATGTAGATAGAACTGCTGCGGCTTTCATCGCCCTTGGCGTCAAGCCTGGATACCATGTAGCCGTTTGGGCTACCAACGTTCCTGAGTGGTTTATTTCTTTCTGGGCTGCAACAAAGATCGGAGCTGTTCTCGTTACCGTCAACACAGCTTATAAGATTCATGAAGTGGAGTATCTGTTGCGCCAATCCGATACTCATACTCTTGTAATGATAGAGAGCCTCAAGGATATCAACTATAAAGAGATCATCGAGGAGCTCTGCCCTGAGCTGAAAGGCCATAAAAAAGGCGATCCGTTATATACAGAGAAACTTCCTTTCCTACGTAACATCGTAACAGTAGGATTTGATATGGAAGGAGCTTTGGAATGGAACGAGATGATCGAAAAGGGTAACGAAGTTCCTTTTGAGGAAGTAAAGAGAAGAGCTTCTCTTGTCAAACCTGACGATGTATGTAACATGCAGTACACTTCAGGAACCACAGGCTTCCCAAAGGGTGTCATGCTTACTCATAGAAATATTGTCAACAACGGAAAAACTATCGGCGACAGAATGGATATGTCCACAGCAGATAGGATGATGATTCAGGTGCCTATGTTCCATTGCTTCGGCATGGTTCTCTCCATGACCAGCATGATGACACATGGCGGTACCCTCTGTCCTATTCCATACTTCTCTCCTAAGTCTTCTCTCTCCTGTATTACAGAAGAGAAGATTACATGCTTCAACGGTGTACCAACCATGTTTGTTGCAATGTTCAGCCATCCAGATTTCTCTAAGACTGATTTCTCTCATATCAGGACAGGCATTATGGCTGGAGCTAACTGCCCACCGGATTTGATGAAGAGAGCAAGCGTTGAGATGAACATGAAGGAGATTCTCTCTGTTTATGGACAGACAGAAGCTTCTCCTGGCTGTACTATGGGTGAAGTAAACGAAGATCTGGAACACAGAACAGAGACAGTTGGCAGCGCCTTCCCTGGAGTTGAATGCAAGATCATCGATCCCGAGACAGGAGAGGACCTTCCTAACGGAGTAAACGGCGAATTTGTGGCAAGAGGCTTTAATATTATGAAGGGATACTACAAGATGCCTGAAGCTACAGCCCAGACTATCGATAAAGATGGCTGGCTCCATACCGGCGATATATGCTGTAGGACACCTGATGGATACTATAAAGTTACAGGAAGACTGAAGGATATGATCATCAGAGGAGGTGAGAACTTATACCCGAGAGAAATCGAGGAGTTCTATCTTACTAATCCAAAGATCAAGGATGTACAGGTAGTAGGCGTTAAGGATGACGTCTATGGCGAAGAAGCCTGTGCTTGGGTTATTCTCCACGACGGTGAGACCTCCGATGAGAATGAAATGAAGGCATATGGCCTCAAGAGCATGGCTCGTCATAAAGTCCCGAGATACTTTATCTTCACTAAAGATTTTCCAATGAATGCAGCAGGAAAGATACTGAAGTATAAGATGAAGGATGAGTCTGAGAAGATGCTTGGACTGAAATAAAGAGATTGGCCTTGGAGAGTGTTCTTCAGGGCCATTGAATTTAAATATTCTTCGATTTCTG
>CAMEQB010000114.1 GCA_945932505.1 uncultured Spirochaetales bacterium | reverse complement strand
CCGATGGAGCCGACAGTCTTGATATCTTTCATTGATATGATGCCGTTGATAATGGAGACAAGTACGATAGGACATACAATAAACTTGATCAAGTTAAGAAATATTGTACCGAATGGCTTGATGTAGCTGTTTGCAAACCCTGCACCCTTTGTGCCCAGAATCAGACCGACGACTATTGCAAGAACCAGAGCGATGAAGATCTGGAGTGCAAGTGACATTTTTTTCTTTTCCATAGAAAACCCTTCCTTTTGTGTGTAAATATTGTAACAACTCATATTTGAGTTGTCATTCGATAAAAAGTTATTTTATTGTATTGCAAGGGATTGGCACCAATTAGACCGTAAGATTATAAAAAATCCACTTCTCTAATTTTTTATTTTAAAGTCTAAATAGTGTGTGGTATTCTAAAAAGTCAAAGAATGCGGCGAAAGAGTCTGCCTTCTATTTTGATTCAACGTTTTTTTACTTATTATTCAGGCAATACTCGATTTCATTATCGATTCCTGAGAAATAAGATTCTGCATCCTTTTCTATTATTACATCTGGAATAATACTGCCGTCATACTTATTGCTGAGCTTGAAGAATTTTGATGAGTAATAAACTTCCCATCCTGTATCTGGGAGAGTAAAGCTCTTTAACTCTCCATAGTGGTTGATACTTCCTCCTGTCGGTGTTCCCACTAAAGTAAAGTTGGCATCATCTTTAAGCGATACTGCATTTAGTATTGCAGAAGAGAAAGTATTCTCTCCTATAAGAGCGTATTTCTCGCATTTTTCTTTCTTCAGGAGTTTGATCAGAGGATCCAGTACAGCAGAGTTTCCTCCTCCATTGTACCTTAGGTCTACAATGATCTTTGAGTATTTCTTCTTACTAAGTGCTTTCTTCAAGTCCGATGTAAAGTTCTTCATAGGGTATGAAGGGTTATCTGAACAGGTGTTGTAAGATATAAGAAGAACATCATCCTTTATTTCTATGGCCCTGTAGTATCCTTGATAAATATATGGTGAATAAGAAGAGAAGGCAGAGATGAGGTTACTTCGATCTATATCTTGAGAAAGAGTAGGGGATATTGATAACTTCTTTCCGTCAGAGAAAGTGAGAGTTACTGGATCTTTATCACTCTCTGCCACATTAATGAACGAGAGAAATGAGGTGTTATTTAGTTGGTTATTGAGCCAAAGTCTAAGATAGACAGTGTTGTCGTGGGGTACAACGTAGGAAGCTTTCTCCTCAATTTCCTTTATACTTACTCCATTTATAGCTGTTATTTCTTTTCCTATACAGTCTCTATAATCTTTCAGCCCGGATACCACATAGACTTTGTCTCCTATATAGTTCAGCTGCAGGGGATAGTATAAGAAATATGAGTAGATGTCATTCGCTTCAAGAGAAGTATGGGAATCATTAGAGAGTGCAAGATATGAGGAGAGTGTAAAGTAGTAGTCAGTGTAACTGATGTCATCAATGCCAGAGGAGAGTCTTTCATACACTTTTTCACACTCTTCTTTTGAGATAGTGTTGAAGAAGTTTTTATGGCTCTTCTCCATTTCTTCTTTCATAAACTTAAATTCCTCTGCTCTACCTGATAAAAGGGGAGAGATTATGAGCGATAAGAAAATAAGTATTGTTATGAATTGTTTCGATAATCTATGTTTCATGTTAAAAGAATAACGCTCTTTGTTGTTTCTGAATAGCTGTTCTAATATAGTTGTGGCTATATTTTCCTTTTTGATACAAAAAAACGTCTTTTTGCAATGGAAGAGGTACTGTAACATAAGATAAAGGACGGAAAGAATGTACAAAATAATCGAAGACTATATAGATAAGCTGATGACAAGCTCTCCTGATATGCCTCTATGGAACATAGAATCAATAAAGCAGGGAAAGAAGCCTAGTTGGAACTATATCGATGGCTGTATGACTACATCCCTAATTGAGATGTATAAGACCACTGGAGACAAGAAATACCTGGATTTCGTAATTTCTTTTGTAGATTACTATGTTTCTGAAGACGGCTCTATTCTTGGATATGACCCGAAGAAATACTCCACGGATGATGTCTCTGAGAGTAGGATCCTATTTGATCTCTATTCATATACAGGAAAAGAGAAATATAAGAAGGCTATAGAGCTCACACATTCCCAGATTCTTACTCATCCTCGCACAAAAGAAGGCAACTTCTGGCATAAAGCCATTTACCATGACCAAGTATGGCTAGACGGCTTATATATGATGCAAGTCTTCTATACTCGCTACCAGAGTCAGTATGGTGGAAAGGACTACTCTGATATCATTAATCAATTTGAGAATGTAAGAAGAATAATGTTCGATGAAGAGAAGAAGCTTTACTACCATGGATATGATAGTTCCCGTACTCTTTTCTGGGCTGACAAAACCACAGGACTAAGCAAAAACTTCTGGCTCAGATCCATAGGTTGGTTCTTAGTTGCTCTCTGTGATGTATACAGTTATATGGAGGGGGATGAGAAGGGAAGGGAGAGAATCGCTTCTATATTTAAAGAATCAATCGATGGTGTGCTTCTTTATCAAGACGAAGAGAGCAAGATGTTCTGGCAGGTGCCGTCATTCCCAAATAGAGAAGGAAACTATCTTGAGACATCTGGCTCAAGTATGATCTCTTATGCGCTTCTTAAAGGCTCTAGACTTGGTATTCTTCCTTCTTCTTACTCAGAAAAAGGCCTCGATGTCTTTAAAGGAATAGTCAGAGAGAAGATGAGCGAAGAAAACGGAGACTTGAACTTAAAGGGAATATGTCTAGTGGCAGGCCTGGGACCTGAGAACAATACTCGCCGTGACGGAAGCTATGAGTACTACATTTCTGAGCCTATTGTTGAGAATGATGCAAAGGGTGTTGGACCTTTTATTATGGCTTACACTGAAGTAAAGAAGCTGGAAAAATAAACAAATGTAGTAAATAGTCTTTTTGTATATCGATTTATGTGTTAAAGTACAACAAATATCGAAAAAGGATTGGAAATGAAAAAGTTATTCACTATTTTGACTCTTTTGGTTTTAATCGTATCTGTTGTTTCAGCAGGATCTGTTTATATAGACACAGGTATCTCTTTCTCTACAGGAAGTAGACGCAAAGTTGTAGAAGATGTTGAATCAGATTCTTTTTCAGTCACAGTCGTATCTCTTCCATTTGAATTTGGCTATAGAGAGACTTTTGACAATGACATCGTAGTCTCTGCTTCTGTTGCGCCATACATTTCTCTTAGTGAGAGTATTGAGGGAGAATCAGGTGATGAAAAACTATTCCCGACATGCACATCAATAAAAGCTCAGGTTGGATACTCTATGAAGATAAACAAAGAGATGTGTGCTGAGTTCTTAGGTGGCCTCTCATTTGCCATCGGTTCAAAGACAAGAAGTAATTCAGTAGGTAAAATAAAGGAAAGTTTCAATACTTTATCTATTGTTGGTGAAGCTGGAATTAAATATAAGCTGAATAATTCTTTCTTCCTCCGTGCAGGAGCCAAGGTTGCTTTCCCATTTGACACAGCATACAAATCTAAATTAACAATTGGAAGTACCACTACTAAAGGTGAAAAAAAGTATTCTGGTTTTATGTTTAACATCACTCCATTTGTTGGTGGCGCTTATCTGTTCTGATAGTAGAATATCTAGGTTTTGTCCCGCAGCTGCGGGACATTTTTTCTAGACTCTAAATCCAGAATTATTCTAAAAAAACTATACAAATAATTAGTAAGTATTCATTTTTCCTTTTACATGTTTCTTAACAAGTTACTTTCCCTTGACAGCCACATTTTTTATTCTGATACTTTTTTCTGTTAAGGTGATAAAAATTCTATCATTTCTAACATAATTGGGGATATTTCTCTATTGGGGGGGTGTATGAACGCAAAAAAAGCATTTGCTTTCTTTTTGTCTCTGCTTATTTCAGTTTGTATCTTTGCTGATTATGCACATGTCTCTTTTTCTCTTTCCTCTGCGGTTGGAGTAAATGAGAATGCAAGGTACAGATTCCTTGGCTCTGATGAGTGGGTTGAAGTAAAGGACAAGAGTAAAGTATCTATGTGTATTGATCCTACACAAGACAACAGAATTGTTATTGAAACATCTGGTGAAAACAAAGAATGGAAGAGTCTTTGCACTGCTTCTATTGTAGCTGTACCAAAAGATGGAACAGGTACATCTGCAAAGTGGATGTGGAATCAATATGCATCTAATGTTACAGGAGCTAGATGGAGTATAACGGGAGGCAAATGGAATTATATTTCTCTCTCTGATGTAAGCGCTCTTATAGAGAATATAGCTCCGGATAAGCTTACAATCTTTACAGTTCAGACAACTCAGACAGGAGATGAGTGGGATGATATTGCAGTGCACGGCATTATCCCAGTGACATATAATGAGTCAAGTCTCACTCCTGTTATATGTAGTATCTGCTATCGTGGAACAGTATTTGTTAATGCTCCAGCTATAGATAAGAGTACAACAGTTAATGAAGCATCAGCTCTAGTAGAAGAAAAGAAGTCTTCCACTAGTTGGTTAATCTACGGTGGATACACAAAGAGTGAGAGGGAGCTTATTTATACAGATGACACATTGGGTATAAAGGCTCCAAATAATGATGGATTTGAGGTTGGCACTCAATTTATGTTCAATTGTAAAGTTGGACTAGATCTTTCGTTTAATTTCGAGAGGCATTTATATGACGATAGAAGATTTAACGAGAATGCAGTGTCCATTGGAATTGTGTATCGTGATGAGTATACTTCTTTCTTCTCTCCATATGTTATGGCTTCATTCCAGGAGACTTTCTTCAAATATAACAATAAGAAGGGAAATTATCCTACAGTAAGAGTTGCAGTTGGTATTGATCTCTGGCTTCAGGATGGCTTCGGTGTCTATGGTGGCCTAGAGAGCTCAATGGCTTTCTTGAGAGATAAAGCATTCAGGCCTGATGAAAACGTGGATGCAGTCAACTTCAGGACAGGCATGACTGTTGGAGCACGTATGAGATTTGGAATGGGAGGAGCAAAATGAAAAAGATTAGATTAATCGCTGCTTTATTGGCTCTTCTCTTGTTTTTGGCTTCCTGCTCCGACCGTAATGCATTTAGAGTGGGTGAAGCTATCTGTACAGTAAACGGAAAAGGTTACGTCTCTCTGCAGAGTGCTGTAGATGCTATCACTGGTACATCCTCCAGAGGTCTTGATGATTCCGTTTATTTAATCGAATTAATAAGAAATGTAGATGAAGAAATACTGAATGAGAATAAAGAAGGTGTAGTCATTCCTTCTTCTTTCACAGGAAACATCATCATTGACTTCAAGGGCTTTGACTATGAACTATCATCAGAAGAAACATCAGGGTTCAAAGTATCAGGTGGAAGTTTGACTTTGAAGAATGGAAACATTTT
>CAMEQB010000113.1 GCA_945932505.1 uncultured Spirochaetales bacterium | reverse complement strand
ATAAAATATTCAAAGAAACCTTGTCGTTCACTCAACGGAGAGTTTGTTGCCTTACATGAAAAAAGAAGGCAACATTCTTTTTGGAGGGATAAATGGATCAAGAAAAAGTCGGCGGAATAATAAAGACACTTAGAAAAGACAAGGGCATGACTCAGCTTGAACTAGCCCTATGCTTAAATGTTACAGACAGGGCCGTATCTAAATGGGAGAGAGGGCTTGGATGCCCTGATGTTTCTCTTCTTACAAAATTAAGTGAGATATTTTCTGTAGATATCGGATCCATTATTGATGGCGATATGGACGAGAATGAAAAAAGAAGCGGGAATATGAAGAAGACAAAGTTTTATGTCTGCCCCATCTGTGGAAACATCATCACAGCATCTGAGAATACAAATGTATCTTGCTGTGGAAGAAAACTGGAAGGATTAGAAGAGAAAAAGAATCTTGATGAAGAGATGAAAATAGAGAGAGTAGATGGAACTGAACTCTATATATCCTCGTCTCATCCTATGACGAAGGATGACTATATTTCCTTCTTCTCCTATGTTACATCAGATTCTTTACTCTTAAAGAAGTTATATCCGGAGTGGGGTGTAGACATAAGATTTCCTTGGCTGGGGCATGGAAAAATTATGTGGTACTCAGAAAAAGAGGGATTGAAGTATAAGCTTATATAAGAAAAAGTGTTTTTCGCACACTCTAGGTAGTGACAAAACTCTGAGGAGTGTAGTAATCTCTCTGAGTATTCTTGGGCCTACGGGCAGAGGAGGTGAGATAATTTATGGCATTCGTCAAAGTTGATGAAACAGAACCACTTGAGAAAGCGATTAAGCGTTTCAAGAGAATGGTTGAGAAGGAAGGCGTCATCAGAGATTACAAGATGCGCAGATACTTCGAGAAGCCATCTGCTATCCAGCACCGCAAGAATAAGGCTATGGCCAGAAAGCAGATGCTCAAGAATAAGAAGATGCACGCTTCCAAGGCATATTAAGCCTTACTCAAAGAATGAGCCCCCGATTTTTCGAGGGCTTTTCTTTTGCGTTTATTTAAAGAGATCCGAGAGTATTTCTTCCGGGCTCATTTCCAAGTACCCGTCAGGGTCCGACATTCCATTTTCTTTATCAACATACCAAGAGAACTTTCCCATATTCTCGCCTTCTTTCAAGAAATAGACATCAGGGTCCTTTAAGGCTACAGGATATCTACTGTACCACTCAGGGTAGTATGTAGACATAAAGTAGTCTGCAATCCTGTAGGCTTCTGAGTCTTTTGATGTTGCGACAGCTGAAAGTTCAGGGCCTCCTCCTTCGTTGCCTTCTCTACTTTCCGATGCAGTGCTATGAATAGCTATAACAGAGCCGTCACTACATACGCCTACTGCCATCCAGACGTGACCGCTGATACTAATAATATCTCCAGGCTTTATATCTTCCAAAGTATAATCCTGAGTCCATTCTCCCAAGCCTTTTTCCGATAATCTTCTTGCCGTCTTTGTTGATGAACCCACAAATCCGTCGTTTCCATCTTCTGTGTTGAAGACATTATATAGGATCCATCCGATATAACCGGAGCAGTCTAAACCTTTATCATGGCACTGATTGATGCCGTTCTGGGGATAATATTTTTCATCTCTGAAGTTATAATAGACATCTTGGGAGGAAAAGAATGAAACCCACTCTTTTGAGAGTCCTATACTTCTTGCTTCGTTTCCGGATCCATTATCCTGCCAGTTCCATCCGCCTCCATAAACATAAAGAGTGGAACCTACAGGAGCAAATGCTGTAGACAAAAGATTCTTGATAGTCTTCTCTCCTGGAGTGCCGGAGACAATGGGCGTGAAGGAAGAAGCGTTTTTATCTACCTCTTCAAGGTTCAGGATAGTATCGTCTTCAATATCTAGGAAGAAGCTAGAGTCTATCTTCAGCTTGTTCTGTAGTGAATAATCTTGGTCTGTGTACATTGAGAAAGAGTGTTCTTCTCCATTCTCGTCTATGAAATAATAACGTATATCATTACTTTCTTTCAGATCTCCTTCGTGGTGAGAATATGTCCATTGGGAGTCTGATGCCCTATTTGTTGCACAGGAAGTCAAAACCAAGACCATGATAATCAATAAGAAAACATTTTTTCGCATAGAGATATTATCCTTACATATTTTTAGTCTTACAATATTGTACATGATAGCTTATGCCTCAATGCGTACCGATATTCCTGCATTCTATAGCGATTGGCTCATGAGACGAATAGAAGAAGGCTTCGTGATGGTACGTAGTCCATACAATGACCATTTGATTTATAAGCTTCCTTTTAATCCGGAAGTAATCGATTGCCTGGGGTTCTGTACAAAAGACCCAGGGAAAATAATCCCACGCTTGGGAGCGCTAAAAGAATGGAAGACACTTTGGCATGTTACAATAACCCCATATGGTAAAGAGTATGAGCCGGGGGTGAGAGATAAGAGGGAGATAGTAAGTGCTTTCAAGAATCTATCGTTGAGAGTGGGGAAAGACAAGGTGGTGTGGAGGTATGATCCTGTGTTTTTGTCACCACTGTTTTCGATTTCCTCCCATAAAACATGGTTCTCGACTCTTTCTTCTCTCTTGGAGGGATATACAGATAGAGTCATCTTCTCTTTTCTCGATATCTATCCATTCTTGAAAGATAACATGCAAAGGTTTGGTATAAGGGCACCGGAAAAGAGTGAGATGGAAGATCTTGCATCCTTTTTCGTAGAAGAAGGAAAAAGACATGGCCTTATTGTTTCGTCTTGTGCAGAGGGGCGTTGGATGAATGCTCTTGGCGTCGATACTTCGGGCTGCCTTACTAAAGAGGTATGGGAAAAGTGCGCAGAAAAGAAACTTAATTTCCCCAACAAGAAGAACAAGAGAGGGGAATGTGATTGTATCTTGGGCTTTGATATCGGTGGATATGGCGGCTGCGGAATGAAGTGTGTCTATTGCTATGGAAGAAACTATGAAAGACACGAAGTACATAATCCCCTCTCGCCTCTTCTCTTCGGGTGGCCGAGAAAAGAGGATGAGATAAAAGAAGTTAAGGCTGAAAGCTGGGCTGATAGGGACGGCTGGCTTCTATAAAAAAGAGGTGCATTTCAGCACCCCTCAAAGTGTATCCACTTTAATTATTTAGCCATGAAATGGATAGCGAAGCCACCGATTTCTTCGTTTACATAGAAGAACTTGACATTGCCCTTTGCATCATATGAGAAGGAATCCTCAGCGATTGTATATCCGAGGTTCTTAACATAGTTCATAGCTCTTGCAACATCGTTTACTTTGTATCCGATGTGACCATGTGTTCCTCTTCCGTTTTCATTCATGATTTCGATTGTCTTATCCATGAAGAAAGACTTGCTTGTTGCGGAAGGAACCATTCCGAATGGAGAGAACTTCTTTGTCATATTCTCTGCATCGTCTTTGCCGTTTGCGTTGATGCCGAAATGAGCAAACTCGAATCCCTGGAGCTTTGTTACAGCTTCTCTGCAGAGAGCTTCGATTTCATCCCATTTATCGTTGTTGATAAGGTCAGCCTTTACCATCCATGATCCGCCTACAGCCAAGACATTTTTTGCTCTTGCATATTCTTCAAGATTGTCTGGGTTGATGCCGCCTGTTGTCATAAACTTGACCTGAGGGAATGGACCTCCGAGGTCCTTAAGCATCTTTACTCCGCCTGAAGATTCAGCAGGGAAGAACTTCAAAACCTTAAGACCAAGGTTTACTCCCTTCTGTACTTCTGATGCTGTACATACGCCAGGTGTTACTGGAACACCATTTTCCTGGCACCACTTGACTGTGTCTACATCCAAACCAGGGGATACGATGAACTTTGCACCTGCTTTTACAGCTCTCTCCGCTGTTTCTGGATTGAGGACTGTTCCTGCACCTACAATCATTTCAGGGAATGCTGTGCTCATTCTCTTGATGGCTTCTTCAGCTGCATCTGTTCTGAATGTTACTTCAGCACAAGGAATGCCTCCCTTTACCATTGCCTCGGCAAGTTTCTCTGCTTTAGAGGCATCATCGATCTTAACTACTGGTACGATTCCAAGATTGTGGAAAAATTCAAAGATTTCTGCTTCTGTCATTTATTTAACCTCACAAAAGAATTATAGCACTGTAAAAACGACTTAATAACGAAAGATTCAGACATTTTGTTGACTCTTGCAAACTCTCATAACTAAAATATCAGCAGAAACTAAGGGAGGCAATAAATGTCCAACAAAAAATACGTAACATTTGGTGAAATTATGCTTCGTCTCAGAAGCCCTGAGCACGAAAGACTCTTCCAGAGCCCTCAGCTTGAGGCAACATTTGGTGGCGGAGAGGCCAACGTAGCTGTCTCCCTCTCCATCTTCGGAGAAAAAGCTCAGTTCGTTACAGCTCTTCCAGACAATGCTGTAGGTGAAGCTTGTAAGAGAGAAGTCATGAAGTATGGCGTCGATACAAGCGCCATCAACATGGTCAAGGGTGGAAGACTTGGAATCTATTTCTTGGAGACAGGTGCTGTCCAGAGACCAAGCCTTGTCGTCTATGACAGAGCTGAATCTGCAATCGCAAAGGCAAAGCCAGAAGATTTCGACTGGGATGCAATCATGAAGGATGCCGGTTGGTTCCATACAACTGGTATTACTCCAGCTGTAAGCCAGGAGGCTGCTGATTGTGCTCTTGCTGCAATGAAGGCTGCTTCTAAGGCAGGTGCTACAGTATCTATCGACCTTAACTACAGAAAGAAGCTTTGGAAGTATGGAAAGGAAGCTCCAGAAGTAATGAGAGAGCTTGTCAAGTATGCTGACGTTGTAATTGCAAACGAAGAAGACATCCAGAAGTGTCTTGGCATCGCTGCAGACAGCGACGTTACATCCGGTAAGCTTGATACAGCTGTATACGAGGAATTGACACAGAAAGTAAAGGCTCAGTTCCCAAACGTACAGTATGTTGCAGTAACTCTCAGAGAGAGTAAGAGTGCAGACCACAACGGATGGAGTGCCGCTCTCAGCGGAAAGACAGGTTTCTATCTTTCAAGACACTATGAAATCACAGACATCGTTGACCGTGTCGGTGGTGGTGACAGCTTCGCAGCTGGAATCATCTATGGTCTCAGCCACTATGAAGATGAGCAGTATGCAATCAACTTTGCAGTTGCAGCTTCCTGCTTGAAGCACACTATCAATGGTGACTTTAACCTTTCCCGCCTCAGCGAAGTCGAGGCTCTCTGCAAGGGAGATGGTTCAGGAAGAGTCCAGAGATAAGGAATCAAAATACTTCTTTTTTCAGGGTCGGTCATTGTCAACCGGCCCATTTTATTCGATTATTGTATTGAGGACGAACAAAATGAATAGATTATATCTTCTTGGTGATTCTACTTGTGCGGATAAAAAAAGAGAAGCAAGACCTGAAACAGGGTGGGGTGAAGT
>CAMEQB010000112.1 GCA_945932505.1 uncultured Spirochaetales bacterium | reverse complement strand
AAATGCAGACACCTGCCATAACCAGCTGATAGTTTTCATCCTCCCAGCTGTTAAGACGTGTTATTCCTACCATTACAGTCCTCATTTCAGGAGAGGAAGCTGTAACGATCAAAGGCCATAGATATGCGTTCCATAGGTTGATAAAGCTCTGTACAAAAAGTGTCGTGACAACAGGTTTTGATAGAGGAAGCAGAACCTTCCAGATAAACCACAGGTCTCCATATCCATCCATGCTTGACGCTTCTCTCATATCTTTGGGTATGGTCTTGAAGCGCTGACGAAGCATAAACATTTGGGACGCAGAAACAAAAGAGACTATCATTACCCCCAGGTATGTATTTAATAGATGCATCTTCGACACTGTAAGATAGTTAGTCACCAACAATACGTCCCCAGGGATCATCATTGTGCCCAGAATCAAGAAAAAGAAAAAATTCTTACCTTTGAAATCATAGAAAGTAAAAGCATATGCAGCGAGAATAGAGAGCACCATTCTCACTGCAGTTCCTACAAATGCTATTACAAAAGAATTCAGAGTATACCTAAGTAAGTTTCCCCTCTCCAAAGCATTCTTGAAGTTATCAAGATAGAGGAAGGAAGAAGGAAAGAGTTTGGGGTTCAAAAACTCTGAAGGGGTCTTGAAGGAAGAGAGGAAGCAGTAGATAAGTGGGAATATTATGATTACTCCCAATATAATTGCTATCACTGTAACGAGAGTATCAAATAGTAAATCTTTTTGCTTACGCTTCATAGTGAACCCTCCTTCTTTCCGTTACAAAGGAGAGGATTGTAAAGAGAAGAGTCAAAACGAAGGCAGTAAGGCTTAGAACTGCCGCCAGCCCATAGTCTGAGCTTGAGAATCCTGATTGATACATCATACTCATCAGCGTATTTGTTGAAGCAGACTCTGCTCTTACCCCCATGATTATGATCATAGGAGCAGATGTCATCATGCAAAGCACCAAGTTAGTGCAGAATATATAGAATATAGTCGGAGAAATAAGAGGAATCTCTACAAGAAATATTCGTCTCATGAGAGAGATGCCGTCAACTTTCGTAGCCTCCATTACGCTCTTTGGAATACCCCGAAGGGCAGAGAGCAACAATAAGTAATCGAAGCCTATTCCCATCCAAACAGTAAGGATTATACATGAAAGAAGTGCAGTATCGGAGCTCTCAAACCAGCCAAACTTCAGCGAAAAGAAGTAGTTGATAAAACCTACGCTGGGACTGAACATTGACTTGAAGATCATACAGGCTGCTGACATCGACACAGACATAGGAAGAGTGAACATTGTCTCATAGACAGCGCTTAATTTTCTTCTCTTCTCAGAGAGAAGTGCCAAAGTCAAAGTAATGAACAGAGTGATAGGAACATTAAAGAGGGCTATAACCAAAGTATGTTTGAGAGCAGGAAGAAAGTCCTTTCTGCCATACGTATAAATAAAGTTATCCAGTCCTGCAAAGCCCTTGACCTCTCCTTTAGAGTTGACGAGGGAGAATGCATTAACAATTGTCCTTAAAAATGGAAAATAAACAAAAGCAATGGCAAAGAGAGTAATTGGGAGAAGAAGGAAGAACACTCTCCTATTTTCTCTTCTTTTCTTTATAGACTTTCCGCTTTTACTCATTGTCTACTCCATAGAGAATATTTCTGCCGCTCTCGGCATCAAATAAATAGACATCGGAGAGAGAGAAAGAAAAATTGAGAATTGAATCCGGTGCATAATCTACTTCTCTTCTATTTCTCTCTTCTTCCAGAGCCACCACTTCGTTTCCATTTACATTCATGTGGACGATAACGCTGTTTCCAGTGTGCTCTGCAATAGAGACTTCACCGCTAAATAGTCCATTTTCCTTATCAAGAGTAATATACTCCGGCCTTATACCAAGCTTAAGTGGAATGAAACTCTCTTTTCTCTTTGAAAGAACAGAAGAATATTCCATTCCAAGAGCAAGCTCCTTTCCAAAAAGATTAATTGAATATCCTTCACCCTTTCTGTATGCAGATATTGGGAAAATATTCATCTGGGGGTTTCCGATAAAAGTTGCTACAAAGACAGAAGCTGGATTGGAGTATATTTCATCTGGTTTTCCAATCTGCATTACTTCTCCATCCTTCATTACAACAACCCTATCTCCAAGAGTCATAGCTTCAGTCTGATCGTGAGTGACATAGACAAAGGTAGCATCAATACGCTTTCTTAGCTTCAACAACTCAGAGCGCATCTGATTACGTAGTTTAGCATCCAAGTTAGACAAAGGCTCATCCATAAGCATGACTTTCGGGTTTCTTACTATGGCGCGGCCAATTGCTACACGCTGTCTCTGTCCTCCAGATAGTTCTCTTGGCTTACGATTTAGGTATTCTGTGATACCTAGGATTTCGGCAGCCTCCCTGACTTTTCTCTCAACTTCCTTTTTGTCCGAAATACGTTTTCTTATAGCAAAGGCCATATTATCGAAGACAGACATATGAGGGTACAGGGCGTAGTTCTGAAAGACCATGGCAACGTCTCTGTCTTTGCTCTCCATGTCGTTGACAAGCACATCATCTATATATAACTCGCCGCCATCTATCTCCTCCAGGCCTGCTATCATTCTGAGAGTTGTAGACTTACCACAACCAGATGGACCGAGAAGAACAACAAACTCTTTGTCTTCAATCTCCATAGAAAAGTCTTTGACAGCAATTACATCTCTCTTTTTTTCTGAGACCTTTTTATTTCTAAAGAGTCCACCTCTCTCTTTTTCTGTGGATCTATATATCTTTGTGACGTTTTTAAGTGTAATCGATGCCATTTCTTTTCCTGTTTGTTAATTCAAGAGAAAAATAACAAGAAAAATAAAGTGAATCAAGGCAATAAATATTCCAAATCTAACATATTATTTCTTAAATTTAACATTATTTTGTAATTCTACAGTTATATTTTTTATATTTTTACCGATATTTGTTATAGTTCGTAATACAATATAAGAAATAGTATCATTGGATTTTTACATAATGTTTCACTTCTTTTCTTGCCTGTTTTTTTCATATTTTTCTTAGAATTTATTAGACGTTTGGCAATGTGAGTATTAAAAACTAAAATGAATATAGAGAAGGAGCAAACAATGGAAGAAGTAGTAAAATTCCTTAAAGATGCAGACGTATATTACCTGGCCACAATGGATGGCGACCAACCAAGAGTAAGGCCCTTTGGAACAGCTCATATTTTCGATGGTAGACTTTATATACAGACTGGAAAGATAAAAAAAGTATCTAGAGAGCTCCATAAGAACCCAAAGGCGGAAATCTGCGCCTTCAAGAATGGAGAATGGCTTCGTGTTAGTGGGGAACTTGTTGAAGACGATAGAATAGAGGCAAAAGTATCTATGCTGGATGCTTACCCAAACTTAAAGAGTATGTACAAAGCGGACGATGGCAACACAGAAGTATTCTACTTCAAAAATGCTGCTGCAACATTCTATTCTTTCACAAAAGAACCAAGAACCGTTAAGTTCTAAAGAAAGGTGGGAAACATCAAAGAAGGGTTACAATATCCTCTTCTCTAAGGGTAGAGCCTTCATGCCTTACGACTTCTGAGGCAAAGAGATTAGCTTTCTTCAGTGCTTCCCTCTTATCTTTACCCATACTTCTAAAAGATATATATGTTCCCAGGTGGCAGTCTCCGGCACCTATTGAGTCTACGACAACAGAATCCCTACTCTTTTCGTAGATTAAGTCACAACTAGTCAGTAATGACGCACCGTCCTTTCCCATAGTTACGATTACATCGTTACCTGTCATAGCTCTTAGAGTTTTCATAGCTCTATCGATGTCGCTGTCTTTTGTATAACTGATGATCTCTTGGTCGTTCAGGTGAATAATAGGATTAAGTGCGAAGATTCGCTTTACAAAATCTTCCTTTATGGTCAAAAGCCTAGGACCTGGAGCGAAGTATATATTCTTGAATCTATTCTCTTCCAAGAATTTGACTATCTCCTCTCCAGTGTCTTCTTCAAGTTCCAGACCACAAAGATATACATTAGAGAATGTTGAAAGATCTAGAGACTTAAACCACTCTCTATTAAACTTGTACTCGATTCCGTGGTATGCGATGAAACTTCTCTCCCCGCTTTCTTCCACCAGGCATATGCATGCTCCATGGGGCTCAGGGGAGGTACGGAAAATAGGGATACCTTTTTTCTCCAGTTCCTTCTTTACGAAGTCTCCATATATTCCGCTGCCGATAGTAACGCCATGGAGGTATGGGACAGACAGAAGCCTCAGCATCTGTGATACGTTATATGCGCATCCTCCCAGTGCATAGTGGTGAACGCCGGAGTTAATTGAATCCGTGGTAGAAGGAAGACGGGGTGTTGGTATTACTATATCTACAGTGCATGATCCTATAACAAGTGTCTTTTCCATAATAGCCTCGGTTAGAATATACCAAAAAGAGAGCTTCAATTCCTATCACTAATCCAGGTTTAGCTTCATTAATACCACACTTTGATACTCGCCTTTCTTGTTTTTAAAGCCTCTCTCGTTCTCGCCATACTCAATAAACCCTAAGCTCTTATAGAGTCTGACTGCTCTTTCATTGTCCTTCACAACGTCCAGCTCCACCTGTGAGTATCCTGCCTTTTTTGCACACTCAATAGCTGTCTCAGTCAAAGCCCTTCCAATTCCTTTTCCCCAATACTCTTTGAGAATACTTACACCAAAGGAGCAACGGTGAGCTACTTTCATTCCCCTTCCAACGCCATCGATTCCAGCTGTTCCAACTACCCTTCCGTCAACTATGGCAAGTATCTCTACTTCCCTCACTTCGTTTTTCTTTGCTTCAAGATACGCACTCTCTTTTTCAGGAGTAAAACTACACTCCTCCGGATATGTCAGAAGGAAGTCGCTTTCAGCATGTGTAGCGATGAAGTTCTCCAGTACCGCTTCTCCGTCTTCCTTCTCTCCATTTCTCATTACTAAGACTCTTCCGTCTTTTAACTTTATTTCTTTTTGATAAATCACAGTTTTGCCTCTACTTCCATTCTTTCAATATTTTATTCTTATTTCTTTAAACTAAAAAGTTTAAGTGGAGCATATTTATAGCTTTTATCTTCATCCAAACACTATGATAGGAATGATCATCTCATCTTCAGTCATACTGCCATGCATGGATTTTAGCTTCTCTCCATAGAAAAAAAGTGTCTTATTACTTTTAGAGTATGCTATGTAGTCTCCAAGCATTTCTCTAAATAGAGGGTGCTCTTTCCTCATCCCAAAAAGTTTCTTCTCAATCACCTCTTCTCTATCCAAGAGAACAAAGTCATCTCTGAATCTATCTAGAAACCTCTCCTTGAACACTTCTTCCATTCCTTCCTTGACAAAGAAGTTGGGGGTACGAGGCTCTAGGGACGGAAGGCGCAGAAGAGTTTCCATTATCTCTGGGTACTCTGTTATATAGACACCCTCAGCATCTATGTGCCCATGGTCCGCTGTAACAA
>CAMEQB010000111.1 GCA_945932505.1 uncultured Spirochaetales bacterium | reverse complement strand
CCTTTGAAATATGATAAGTCTACAGGAAAAGGAATGTCAGACCACTTTGCTCTAAAATCTACTTTTAGACTATAATGGCCCCATGGAAGAGAATATTAGAGAGATATTACTTGGTGGCCAGAGTTTTTCTTGGACAGAGGAAGAAGATGGAACTTTCTCAGCTGTCTTAAATGAAAGAGTATATAGGATCAAAGGAATTGAAGATGCATACTCTGATAGTTATCTTCACTCTTACTTCGATCTTGACTATGACTATGAAAAGGCAAGACAAGAGATAAGAGCCAAAGATGAAGTGTTGAAAGAAGCTGTGGACAAAGTCGGTATGCTGCGAATTTTGAAGCAGGATCATTGGATCACTACTATATCTTTTATTCTTTCCCAGAATAATAACATCAAGAGAATAACAGGGCTCTATAGAAAGTTATGTAGAAACTATGGCCATGAAGTTGAGGAAGGATATTGGTCATTCCCTACTCCGGAGGAATTAAGTAGGGCGACTGAAGAGGATTTAAGAGCTCTTGGTGTGGGCTTCCGCGCTCCTTTTATCATCGATGCTGTCAACAAGCACTATATTCTCTCCCAAATCGATTCTTTGGACTTTGATTCTGCTATGGACAAGCTTCAGGAGATAAAAGGTATCGGGCCTAAGGTAGCCTCATGTATTCTTATCTTCTCTTATGCTAGAAGAGAAGGCTTTCCTATGGATACTTGGATGAAGCAGTGTATGGCAAAATATTATCCTGGAAAAGACAAGTCATACTTTCATCCCTATGAAGCCCTTTCACAGCAGTATCTATTTTCTTTTATGAGAGGTTAGGCAAATGGCGGACACATTTGTATCCGCCAGAGCTGTAAAACTTAGACTTAAAAAGTCGCACAATATGTTTATCTTGCTGTCTTGATTATATTTATACAGCTTGTGCTATTGCTGTTGTATATGGCAAGGAACTCTCCGGAAAGGGATATTTCAATCTCATCTGCTCCGTTTACATCACAGTCTATCCAGCTTCCTTTTTGAAGTACCAATCCTCCTTTACCGGAGTCGTTGACACTTCTCAATGTATATAATCTTCCATTATTGTTATCCAGCATATAAGAGTATTCTGTATCAGGAGCCATCTTTATTATGCTTATTCCGTCTCCGCTGATATCTTCTGTGTAATAGAGTGCGTATTCGTCTAAGCTGTTGCCATTATACTTGTAGTAGTTGATTTCACTTGGTGTAAATACGAATATATAACCGCCGTCGTTAGACAAGAAGCCGCAAGATCTGGCATTACGGAAATCTTCTGTAAATATATTTTGTTGATAATTCTCAAAGAATTTGTCTTCATCTTTCCATACCATATGCTCGCTAATTGAGATGCCGCCTTCACTATTCTGTACCAATTCATAGACTTTAGCCCTCTCAGCGCTTGTAATCGTCACATAACCCCTTTCAGGAATTGAAGTAATGCATTTAAATCCTGAACCTCCCCATTCCAGCTGTGGGTCTGTAGAATATTCTTCCCGCCTGACCATACTTCCTTTCTTTGCGTTTTGGTTAAAGAAGACAAAACCCATTCTTTGTCTATCATTACTTTGGATTGTTGCAATAAGTGTGGACTTGCAAGGGGAGATGGAAACAAACTTGTCTGCTTTGCCGTCTCCTCCATTTTTGTCGAAGTTTGTGGCTTCGTCAGTCACAACAAGATTGTCTTTTGACACCATTACATTCACTGCCTTGCAGCTAAGTTTCTGGTTAATAAGAAATACTACATTCCAGGATCCAGCGTCTTCTTCTCCATAGGAAGTAAAGTCTGCAACCTCTCCGTCAAAACCAAGATCAGAATATGTATATTCTTTTTCTACAACAGGACTTATACCATTTGTGTCCACTAGCTGTACTATCTTATATTGATTGCTTGCAATTAGTAGTCTGTTGTCGGGTAAGAAGTGCATGACTACGCCTGTTCCCAATTTGCATTCGCTTCCATCAATTAGAGTATACTTCTGGTAGGGGTCTCCATGATCTGTGTTTGATGCAGCTTGGAATGATATACTGCTGGATCCCATAGAGCCTTTATGCTTCGTCTCTGTAATGACATCGATTCTATGGATTCCTTTCTCCACTCCTTTTTCAAATGTAATCTCGCTTCCTCTACCTACTTCTTCTCCATTAAGAAACCATACAGTCTCCAAGTCATTGATTGTAAGAGGAGATGACTTTGGGAGCGTTATATTGAGAGTGAAAGCCTTATTCGCTTCCATTAAGGATTCCAACCCATTTATTTTAACCTCCACTGGTAAAGAGGTGTTGTTAGATATCTTTATCTCTCCGCTTCCACTATCTGCAGAGCAAGGAAAATCAATCACACCTTCAGTCTTCTCTCCATTCGATATCCTTATTGCCTCTGCAATGCCAGTGAGTGTATTTCCTTCTGCATCAATGAGTTTTGCAGTGAATTTATAGGAGCCTGTGTCCATATTGTCTTTTACTATCACAACACTGTTGTTGTTAGGTTCCGATGGTAAAATGCTTAATTCGGTGCCATCTTGGGCAGTTAGAGTCACTGATACTGATTTTGCTTTTGGATAGGCTGCTGCATCCCATTTGAGATAAATCGTAAGACTGCCTTTTCCTACTAGCTGGTCTAAGTAGACTCTTGCGCTGTTTTTGCCTGCCGTCAGTTTTACTGTGGTCTCCCCATAGCATAAATCTAAATTATCTTGGTTATACCCATATACCTTGATAGTCCATTCACCTACAGAGAGGTTTTCCAGATTTATGTAAGAGTAGTTTGTGGTTTGAGGGGCTCTTTCTTTTCCGTCCGGCCCTACCGCCACTACTCTGTATCCATGTATCTCCATATTCTCTATTAATGGAGACAGTGTCCTAACACTTTTGTCCATTTCGACTCTAAGTGTGGCACTTTCTACTTTGTCGCTACATGATTGGACTGATAGAACCAACATGATGCACAATAAAACAAAAAGAACTCGTTTCATATTATCCTCCAAATTTTGAGTCTCATTAATAGAACGCGTTTTTCCCCGTTTTTGTCGAAATTTCTCTCTTGTTGCTTGAAAAATGCACATTTGTTATGATTGATTTGGAGAAAAAACATGAAGGATCCTCTTTTACTTCTTCTTTTGGCTTTGGTTGGCGTATTC
This sequence comes from uncultured Spirochaetales bacterium, assembly GCA_945932505.1. Classification (GTDB taxonomy): domain Bacteria; phylum Spirochaetota; class Spirochaetia; order Sphaerochaetales; family Sphaerochaetaceae; genus Ornithospirochaeta. The sequence goes on along the minus strand of CAMEQB010000111.1, from coordinate 2,359 downwards.
CTTTATTTAGTGACTATCAAGGGGGTCATATACCCTTGGTTCTTGCTTCTTATGATTGTCGTGACAGCCCTTTGGTATATTGCAAACCACTATATAAGTAGGAAGATGATTGAGAAGACCAGGAAGGGAGAGGAGTTTTTCTTTCAAAGAGCACAAATGGTAGATAAGACAGGCACCGAGTTATTGTCAGGGGCTTTGATCGTCACCAAAGATGAAATTGTATTTGCAAAAAGAAAGGGTTATTTTGGTGGAGTACAAGTCATGTGGTCTGCTTTTTCTTCTACACTCTCTTCCTATTCCATCGACTTAATAACGGAGAAAAAAATGGGTCTCAAACTGGTTTTGAAAGGTGGAAAAGAAGAAGTGAAGTTTGTCTCTCCAAAAATGAAAGAAAGGGAAAAAGAGTTCAGAAAAGCCCTAGGTTGGCCTGAAGAATAGGAAAAAAAGTGGAAAAAAATTAAAAAGTGTCCTCTTTTGCCCCTATTCGAGAGGCTTTTTTCAGATGATTATTGAGTCATGAAGAAAATCATGGCTCTTTTTTTAGTACTTTGTAGTCTTAGCTTTTTGTACTCTGCAGTATCTGTATCCATCGATGTGGATGGATTGGACTCTATTTGGAGAGAAGGCTTGAGAGTGGGTGGTAACTGCTCGTTTGACTATAATGATTTGAAAATAACCATCCCAATTAGGTATGGAAAGAGTGATGATAATTTTCTTAATTTCTTAGAAACAGGAGCATTGATAGGTGTTTATCCTATCGATGGGCTAGGACTTGTAGTGGAGGCATCCTTCTTGAAGTTCGGATACCTCTGGGGTATAGCGGCTCCATCTGATCCTTTGGCCTTTGTCAGCGAAGGAAGCATCGGGTGGGATTATAGCTTTGGCCACTTCTACATACAGCCCCGTGTTTCTTATCGATCTTTGATTTCTGTTACAGGAGAGTGCGCAGAAGCATTTAAGAAGATACCCCAATTCACTGGCGTAAGGGCGTCTCTATCCCTTGGCTTAGTTTTCTAGAAAAAAGGCCTTTGGCATTTTAAATATTTAAAAGGAGGAAACCCTCAATTTTGAAGGGTGGAAGAAAACATGGAAAAAAAGCGTGTTTTTAACTTATTAGTGGTTTCTCTATTAATCGCGTCGACTCTGATTTCATGCTCCCCGAGCCTATCTGGTCCATCAGGGCTAAGACAGGATGAAGTTGTTAGAGTCAGTGCAAGAGTCATTGAGAAAGAGTATGACAGAGTGAGAAGTGCTATGATTGATTCCGGCGAGTACACTGAGGATGACTTCGCTTCCTTTGGAGAACTTGACGGAGAGAGTGTAGTAAGGGGTGCATTGGAAAACGGCAATGAAGATGTCTTGAATTTTCTTTATTCTGCATGTGAGGGGAAGAGTACTGAGGAAGTTCTGGAATATGCGAAGCCTTTACTGACAGAGAGCTCTTATAAGGAACTTGAAGCAAAGGTGAAAGAACTGGAAGAAAAAGCAGGAGAGTGGGGTGAAGAGAGAAGTAGAGGCCTTGCTCCTAGCCAGAAAGAAGAGTTCTACAAGGACCTTAGATCGATGGTAGTAAAGACTGTGGTCCTTCTTACAGCCGCCATCGTATATGCTCTGATGCCTAAGACAATGTTCTGGGGAAAAGTAAGTGCAGCTACAGCTGTATCTGTTGCAGCAGGTGTCGTGACTTCCGCCTTGATTACTCTTGTAGAATGGAGTGATGAAGATTTGAAGTATAGTGACAAAAACTTTGATGCTTGGCTTTCAGATATAAGTGTGGAGCCTTTTGCTGACTGGGCGTTGGCACAAGGAGTGCTTAATACACAGATGGCTGCAACAAATAACCCTGTAACAAGTGCCCTTGTATTGGGTGTCTTCGCCCTCTACCACATTGGAGACGATGCCAAGGCTTTGTTAAAGAAATATAACTGGGCTGTATGATTATTATTTCGGCCTTCCGAGCGAAGGCCACACTACAAATATATGGATGAATATACAGAAAAAGAATTAAACTATATCGCAAGAATGTGCCCCATGAATGATGCCATGATGCAAGTTATGTTTGAGGACAATGTAGAGCTCGTTGAATATATCTTGCGTCTGATGACAGGAATACAAGACCTTACTGTATTGAGAATGGAGACACAGAAAAACATAAATGGAACTCTCTTGTACAAATCTGTAAGGTTTGATGTCTATGCTGTTGATTCAGTTGGAAGAAAATACAATTTGGAGATACAAAATAAACCCAGCGGTGCTCCTGATGATAGGGCAAGATACTATATGGGTATGATGGACACTCATTCGGTGAACTACCGCCACCCTAAAGGGTGCCAGCTTCCAGGCTTCGTTGAGAACTGCT
>CAMEQB010000110.1 GCA_945932505.1 uncultured Spirochaetales bacterium | reverse complement strand
TCACTCATTTCCAAACACCATATTAGGAAATATTCTCTCCATTCTCTCGTCATCAAACCTATTGTCTATTGTTTGAGTTATTATATTCTTTGGAGGAATATTATCCATTCTCTTTGACCATCTCCATACTGCTAGGCCAGAAACCATTAAGTCAACTACAAAGAAGATTACACAGGCCCAAGTCAAAGGCTTTGCTATCTTTCCAGGTATCTTTTGTATCAGAGAAGACACCAATGGGAATATTCTCTTAATCCATACTACTCCCAAGATACCCCAGAACACTGAGTACAATAGGCATATTCTACCGTTGATATTAAATGGAACATTGCTGTAGTCCCAGCTACGGGAGCCAATGATTAACTCCTGCGCCCAAGAGCAGAAGTATTCAAGAACACTTCCTACTATCATGCCACCAAGGAATGACACCCACTGTCCATGATTACGAAAGCGGTAGAGTGTGATGGAAAGTAGTGCTGCTCCAGCTCCATATAAGAAGTTAAATGGTCCCCACACCATACCACGCCTGCTCTCAATATACCCGTTGCGCAACAGGCACCATGCCATCTCGATTATTACCCCGGCAAAGGAGCCGATGAAGATGATCCAAAGGATCTTATATAAGTTTATTCCCCTGGCAAAAGGGTTTGTCTTCATCTCATATAGATCTATATCGGCATTGACCTTTCTCTTTCTGCCTCCGCCTTTCTTGGATGCTGAGAGTATATCGGCCCAGCGGCCTGAGAGCTCGTCTGAGATATCGAACATCATCTCATAGGCCTTGATGATATTCTTCTTTGTTCTCTTGAGAGACTCTTTCCTACCCTCCACCTCATCTTTTATATCTTCTGGATTCTTGTCCTTAAGGAGCGTAGGGTAATAGGACTCCATATCTTCCATAGTCTTTTTTGCAGTTGAAAGAAGAATTCTGCTTTGTTTCTCCATTTCACCTGTGTAATAAACTTGGTAGTTTTTGTTCTTCTTTTGTTTTCTTTTCTTTTTCTCAGACATTAAAACTCCGCTTAGTCTTTTCCCCTTATGAATAATCTAACTATAAAAAGAAAAAGAATGAAATTATATCCTATCCTTTACGTCTCCATACCAGATGATATCTTTTGGAGTAGAAGTATGCTCTCCCAATTCCTTCTCCATCCAAATCATATCAAACCACTCTCCAAACTTATAACCAGAGGAAGGAAAGTGAGCTACAGTCCTGTATCCTCTCTTCTCGTGGAACTTCATGCTTTGGTCTGTAAGGTGTTCTGTCTTACCTCTTGGGATAGCTATGCATGCATCGAGAGAGAGAAGGTTCATCTTCTTCGCCTCTCCCTCCAGTGCATTCAGTAACATAGAACCCAGTCCCTTTCCTCTCTGGTTCAATCTGAGATAGATACTTGTCTCTGCAGACCAGTTATATGCATCTCTTTCTTTAAAGGGAGAAAGGTAAGCATACCCCACCACTTCGTCTTTATCCGCCAGTACAAGAAATGGATACTTTCCTTTTCGCTCTATTATTCTATTCTCCATTTCATCTATTGAGGGAGGAGTATATTCGAAGGTAATTGCAGTCTTTTCTACATATGGCCTATAGATATCCAGTATATCTTCAGCATCAGCAATTTCTGCTTGTCTTACTATCATCTACTCCTCCATGAAGATTCTCTTTAGGGCTTTACCTTTAGCTATCTCGTCCACCATCAAGTCAAGGATTCTCATATCTCTTTCTCTCTCATCCTCTATTTCTTCCACTTTTATTCCACAGACCCTCCCCTTCTTTTCAAACCTCTTTGAATTAGGGTTAGGAGCGGAAGTGAGGAAAGAGAGATATGAAATATCGCTTTCGACCATTTCTGATATCTCTTCTTCACTATAGCCAAATAGCCAAGTGATGACAGAATCGACGTCGCTTTTACTTCTTCCCTTTTTCTCAACCTTACTTACAAGAAGGGGGTATATTCTGGAAAAAGGGAAGGAAAATACATCTCTTTTAGGCAAAAATATCCTCCAGCTCTGTTATATATCCACCGATAGTTTCGATAGTAGAAACCAGAGGTTTTGATGTTGAGATATCAACGCCGCCTAGCTGGGCAAGCTTAAGCGGAGAAAGAGTGCCACCTGCTTTAAGGACCTTCTTCCAATCTTCTACAGCATTCTCTCCCTCACTCTCGATTCTCTTTACAACTTCTGTTGCAACAGTAAGCCCTGCTGAATATGTATATGAGTAGAGCCCCATATAATAGTGCGGCTGACGCATCCATGTGTGCTCTGATCCTTCAGTCAATACGACATCGTCTCCCCAGAACTTTTCAAGCACACTCTTGTAGATTGAGTTGAGAGTTTCAGCTTGGACACTCTCCCCCTTATCAATGAGTCTATAGACTTCTCTCTGATAAGCCGCCTCCAAGAGGTGTGTAACGAAGTTATGGTAATAAGTATTGTTGATGATATTATCCAAAACCCAGCCCTTGAAACGTTTATCATCGCTCTTTTTTAATAGATGATGTGCAAGAAGAAGCTCGTTTATTGTGCTTGGAGCCTCAACAAAGTACGAGGAGACATCAGTGTCCAAAATAGACTGGTTGGAGTTTGCAGCCTTAAAGTGCCCTGCGTGTCCCAGCTCATGTACTGCAGTAAAGACGTCGCTCATTCTGCCGTTCCAAGATAGGAGGATAAAAGAGCCCTTTCCATAAGGGGAAGCACAGAATCCACCAGTGCTCTTACCCTGGTTTCTGGCGTAATCGAACCAGCGCTTCCCGAAGGCTTCATGAACCATCTTTACATAGTCTTCCCCCATAATGGAGAGTCCCTCTGCAGCGTATTCTTCACACTCTTTCCAAGTGACGGATGGTGAGTAATCGGAATCAAGAGGAACAAGAAGATCCGGGTATGTCATTTCTTCCAGGCCCAAGACTTTCTTCTTAAGCCTAGCGTAACGCCTCATATGAGGAGAGAGCTCATTCATGATAGTATCGATCTGTCTATCATACATCTCTCTTGTAACATTCTGTGGGAACAAAAGGAAATCGAAGACAGAGTCATAACCTCTTATCTCGCTCTCGATCTTCTCTTTCTGGCACTGAGCGTTATAAACGGAAGCTGTAGTATTCTCATATTTCTTTATTTCGTTAGAGAAGACTTCAAAGGCTTTTCTTCTTACTTCAGTGTTCTTTTCATATTGATAGTCGTCTTCAAAGAGAGCATATCCCATAGGATACTCTTTTCCTTCCGTTTCAAAGGATGGGAAAACCATATCAGCAAGCTTTGTCATGTTATAAACTTGGTAAGGAGTATCCATAACAGGAGCAAGCTTTGACATAAGCTTCTCTTCTTTCTCTGAAAGAGTATGAGGTTTCTTTCTGATGATCTCCTCCAAGTACCCTCTATTTCTTTCATTGATAACAGCTGCCTTCTCTATTGTAGCAACATCGTTTTCTGCTATCTCTACATCCAAGAATGCAGTCATGCCGTTGATTCTGGACATAAGCATTCTGTCATATGATGCATTATTCTGTGCTTCACTATCATAGTAGTCTACACTGGACGCCAGGTCAGAGTAGTTAATGAGGAGTGTCATTGTCTCAACCAGTTCCTGGTACTTATCTATGGCCTTTGATATGTTTTCTGGGGAATTAAGAGTTCCCTTCATGCCTTCTATCTCTTTTCCTAGGCTCTCTGCTCTCTTTCTATCATTCAAATACTCTTCTTTTGTCTTGTAGATAAGACTAAGATCCCAAGTCTCTTCTACAGGAACATCCTTTCTCATTGTCATAAACTTACCTCTTTAGTGATTCTATTCTTACCTTTAAGAATATGAAAGTGCCCCGAAGGACACTCTCAAAGCTCTTTGATCTTTTTTGCACCCTTTGTTACACACCATCTGTAACAAACGAGGTCAAATACTATAATTAATGCTGTCATTACTATCTTCCATACTACCCCTGGCATAAATGAACGCATCAGATACCAGCCAAGAGGATAAAGAATAGCAACAATCCAACCACCAAAGAGTGTGATCATAACAGCCATGCTCTGCTTAATAGGAATAACAGGGTTAGTCCAATTAAGATTAGCTCTCATAGTACCAATCATCATTCCAAAAGATGAGATAAGGTAAGTGAAGGCCACTGTATATATTGTAATAAGTACAACATCCAGAATACTCATTCCCAGAATTATTGAGCCAAGGAGAGAGAGGACTGCAGCAGGAACTGCATTCAAAAAGAAGTGGAAGTCAATTTTTCCCCTCATTATTGTCTTCTCATCTATTGGAGAAGACAGAAGAATCCAGAGGCTCTTTCCTTCAAGAGACATACTTGGAGCAGATCCGCAGTCCATGCTGACGATAGTAGCCATCATTGCTGAAAGCAACATAGGAATCAAAGGACCATACTCACTTTCTCCGAACATTTGCAAAACAGAAACAACAGTCCCTCTCTTAATGATCAACACTACTAGAAGTATCGGCATAAATAAGAGACCCAGACCTGCATTAAGTGTGTATGTAGGAATAGAAGTGAATCTGATTCTTTCCATTTTCATGACAGTTCTGTATTGGCTACTTCTCTTACCTGTTACTCCCTTAAACTTTCTCTTTACTGCTCCTCCACTTGTTGTAGTTATCTTTCTAAATGTAATAGACAAGAAGTAAACTGCAATAAGGAATGTTACAAGTGAGAATGCAACGAAGATCAGCGTATCTACTATGTTGCCGACTCCTGCCATACCAAAGGCATAGGCTGGGTAGAATGCACTTTTGACATTATTGCTGAATGCTTCTGCATTTAGGATCAAGGAGTTGATGAAGTCACTGAGCTTCATGCAGAAGAAGTAATACGCGCCGAAGAAAACAATAGTTAATATAACGACTCCAAGGCTCTTATGCTTCATTTTGTTTGATATTAGTGCAACAAGCCATCCTAGTACACAAGTCAAAGTTGTAACAAATACTCCAAGAAAGAGATATATCAATACTTGGGATATTATTGTCAAAGCTACATTACAGTATGCTGCGCCTCCAGTAATCCAGAAAGCTACAATGGCTGGAATAAACACCAGTGATTCATATAACATTCCAAGTAAGAATACAACCACCATTCTGCTGATGAGAATCTTTGATGGTGGAATAGGAAGAGACAACAAAAGCTCATTATCTTTTGCCTTATACAGCATTGCATATGTATTAAATACATCTCCAAATACTCCAAGAGCCAATGCCATCATGCCCATTATGGCAAAATAAAACCATCCAATTCCTCCAGAAACCAGTGGTTCAACCATCATTAAGCTCATGCCAAAGAACATTGCCATCAGTATTATCATGAGAAAGATAAATAGGCAGACAAAGCCAGCTGTCCTTCCCTTTGAGAACCCTTTCCCTGATTTCTGATTAATAAAATAGGTTCTGAAGAGATTCTTCATCTCTTTCTTTACTAAGAGACCTACCATCTTACTCCTCCAATTCAAGGAACACAGATTCCAGGCTGCTGTCGCCCTTTACTTCTTCCATTGTTCCGCTCTTAATAAGCTTTCCACCCTTGATGATTGCGATTTTGTCACAAAGTTTCTCAGCTACTTCCAA
>CAMEQB010000109.1 GCA_945932505.1 uncultured Spirochaetales bacterium | reverse complement strand
AGAATCTTGAGCGCAAACAGCAGGAGAATGACTCTGTAGCAAGACAACTGGGAGAGAGGGAGCAGGCTCTTAAAGAAAGGGAAGATGAAGCTGAGAAAAGGGAGATTCATCTTTCTGAAGAGTATGAACGTGTCGCTCAGATGACTCGTGAAGAAGCAAAAAACATTCTTATTGAAGAAATGAAGAATGAAGCCGAACACGATGGTCAGGTTTATGTCAACAAAATAGAGCAGGAGGCCCAGCTTCAGGCTGATAAGAAGGCCCGTGATATCATCATTACTTCTATTCAGCGCCTTGCAACCGAGGTATCGGGAGAAATCACTACCACAAGTGTCACTCTTCCTTCTGATGAGATGAAGGGAAGAATAATCGGAAGAGAAGGAAGAAACATCAGGACACTTGAGACTCTTACAGGAGTTGATATCATCATCGATGATACCCCTGAAGCTGTAGTCATTTCTTGTTTTGACCCTGTCAGAAAGGAAATTGCAAGAGTTGCTTTGGAAAGACTTGTACAGGATGGAAGAATCCACCCGTCTAGAATCGAGGAAGTAGTTAATAAGGTTTCTAAAGAAATTGGCAGAATAATTGTAGATGAAGGTGAGAAGGTTGTATTCGACCTTGGTATACATAATATCGGAACTGAGATGATCAGGGCCCTTGGTAGGTTACACTTCAGAACTAGTTATGGTCAGAACGTTCTGCTTCACTCAAAAGAAGTGGCCATATTGGCAGGAATGATCGCCTCTGAAGTGGGAGCTGATCCTGAATTGGCTATGAGGGGAGGTTTATTGCACGATATCGGTAAGGGTGCAGAGACTGAGAGCGAAGCCAACCATGCTGAAATTGGAGCAGAACTTGCCAAGAGACTTGGGGAAGATCCAAAGGTCGTCAACTGTGTCCTCAGCCACCATAACGATGCCGAGCCAATATGTATTGAAGCAATAATCGTACAGATTGCCGATGCCATCTCTGCAGCTCGCCCAGGTGCAAGAAGAGAGAGTCTCGACAACTATATAAAGAGACTTGAATCTCTTGAGAATATAGCCAGGAGTTTTGAAGGCGTCGATAATGCTTATGCAATCCAGGCTGGTAGAGAATTGAGAATAATGGTCAACAGTGACACTGTAAATGATGATGGAGCAAGAAAGATTGCAAAAGGTATTGCTGACAGAATCGAAGCTGAGCTCAGATACCCAGGCAAGATAAAAGTTACTATCATTCGTGAAACAAGAGTTGTGGAGTATGCAAAGTGACGAAGAAAACACTTCGAGTCATGATGATTGGAGATGTATCCGGTCAAAGCGGAATGGGAGCCCTGTTTTTAGGGCTCTCTTCTGCCAAAAGGCAGTATAACGCTGATTTTGTGATTCTTAATGGAGAGAATGCCGCCGGTGGCTTCGGTATCACAATTGAAGATTACAACAACATGAAAAAAGCTGGTGTGGATGTCATTACCAGTGGCAATCATATATGGCAGAAAGAAGAGATATTTCCGTTTCTTGATAGAAACGACGATATTTTGAGGCCTGCAAACTATCCTGAGCCCTGTGTGGGAAAAGGAATGACTATCAAAGAGGTGAATGGAGTCTCTGTAGCAGTAATTAATCTTCAAGGTCGAGTCGACATGATGACTACAGATGATCCTTTCAGAAAGGCAGAAGCTTTAGTTAGAAATGCCCGTAAATCCACACCTTTGATCTTTGTAGACTTCCATGCAGAAAGTACAGAAGAAAAAGAGGCTCTTTCGTTTTTCCTTGATGGTTCTGTTACAGCTGTAGCAGGAACACATACCCACGTACAGACAAGAGATGAAAAGATACTAAGCAAAGGTACCGCCTATATAACCGATCTTGGAATAACAGGTGTGTTGAATAAAGTAATAGGTTCTGATCCCGTCAAGTCTATAGAAAGACAGCTTACTCAGCTTCCAATTCGAAGTGAAGTGGCGGAAGGAAAGGGTAGTATACAAGGAATTGTGGTGGAAGCAGATATAGCAAGTGGCAAAGCGCTTTCAATAGAGCGTTTCACTTTTTGATCACTACATTGTCATCCACAATGACAACTAGGCCGTCAACTCCCAGATTGTTATAGAGCGTCTTATATATCTCTTCAGCCGCTTTGTCTATGTCAGGGGAAAGAAGAAAGTCTGAAGAGAGAGATACAAAGGCTATGTTGTCTTGGATTGTAGCTCCCTTTAGCTTTACGCCCTCTTTTATCTCCGAGATGAGTCCGTTTTCTTTCTCATCCTTTGACAAAGGAAGAAGGAGGGCTTCTAAAGTGTAGTGAAGAGGATCTCGTAGTCCGGGATGGATGACTCTCTCTATTTCTTTCTCTCCTAAGATGCTTTCAAGTGTAACAGTGACTATTTTTCTCTCTTTTTCTTCTTCACTGCTCTTCCAAAGCTCGTAGTGTTCGATAAATCTTGAATCAGAGATAGATTTTTTCAAAGAAGGAAAAGAAAGAATCAATAGTGGTATTGAAATTACAAAAAGAGTGATATAAAGAACGAGAAGATACCTAAATGATGATTTTTGTTCACGCTCTTTTTTTCTCATGAGAGAATGATAAAACAAAAATGCTCTTTGGGCAAAGAGTCTAAGGAGTATTATTTTTTCTTTCCCAGTGTTGGAAATAAGTGAGTAAATAGAATAGTATTGGGGGTAGGTCCCTGGTACAAGGAAAACTATATGGCAGAAAAACTAGATATAAGAAACAAAGCGGATATCGATACCAACCTCCCACTAATCTCAATAGTTGGGAGACCTAATGTTGGAAAATCTACACTATTTAATAGATTAATTGGAAAGAGAAGAGCGATAACAGACCCTACTCCCGGTGTCACGAGAGACCCTATTCCTGAGAGATGGTTACTTGGAAACCATCCTGTGACTCTTGTTGATACTGGTGGAGTAAAGCTGGATAAAGAGGGGTTGGATTATGCTGTAACAGAGAAATCCCTCTCTATTCTTGCAATGAGCGATGTCATCCTCTTTCTTATGGACTGTATGGAGGTCACCAGTGAGGATATGATGCTCATTGAGGAAGTTAGACCTTATACAGATAAAGTCGTTCTCGTTGTAAACAAAGTCGATGACCCAAAGAGAGATGACTTGGTCTGGAACTATTTCTCATATGGATATCAGAGAGTGGTGGGAATATCAGCAGCCCATGGTCTTGGAATCGAAGAGTTGGAAGATACTATTCTCGGTATGCTGGATATGGAGAGGACAGAAGAAATTCCTGATGAACCAGATACAGTGAAGCTGGCTATTATGGGAAAGCCTAATACAGGAAAGTCAACACTTACAAATCTTCTTACAGGAAGGGATGTATCTATCGTCTCCGATATTGCCGGTACGACACGAGATGTTATGAAGGCCACCTTTGTATACAAGGGTACTGAATATACAGTCCTCGACACGGCTGGGATAAGACGAAAGACGAAAGTTGAGGAAGATGTTGAATACTACTCTGTAAATAGAGCTATAAAGACTATAGATGAAGCGGATGTAGTAGTCCTCATGATTGATGTCCTGGAAGGACTGGCTGAACAAGATAAAAAGATTGCTCAGCTTATTGTGAGAAGAGGAAAGGGTGTAGTCTTATGCCTCAATAAGATCGATAAGCTTAATGGACCACAGAACCAACTGGAAGCTATCAAGGATAGAGTCAGGTTCCTTTTCCCTGTTCTTTCCTTTGCTCCACTTGTTCCGATTTCTGCATTGGAAGGAATGGACGTAGGTAAACTATTGGATGTTGTCTGGGCCGTATATAGACAGCTGGAAAAGCGTGTCGATACTTCAACGCTCAATGAAGCTCTGAAAAGGTGGACTACAGATCAGGAGCCTCCCCGCTCAGCTACAGGATACTTTAAGGTTCTCTATGGAACACAGGTAAGCGCCAATCCTGTAAGATTCCTGTTCTTTGTAAACAAGGTCCATGCCTTCCCTGAGACTTATATCTCTTATTTGAAGAACTGTATAAGGCGTGATTTGGGGTTTACTTACGTTCCTATTGAGATCTCTCTCAGGGAAAGAAAGAGAAATCCTAGCCTCAACGATAAGGGACCAAGTAAAGAAGAAGCTGAGATCCAGAAGGTGATTAAGCGTAATACAACCCAGAAGAACGTAAAGAAGGGAGTGGCAAGAAAACCAGGTGGAAAAGCCAGAATGGGCAAAGAGGCTGAGAGGGCAAAGACTATCGTAAGAAACTCAAAGCAGAAGAGGTCCAAGAATAAGTAATGGGTTTTTTAGATGATAATTCAATAAAAGCTGTTGCTTTTGATATAGACGGTACATTCTATCCACTATGGAAGACGCAGCTTAGGGTTGCACTTGCTTCCCTATCTTCTCTTCCCTTTGCCGTCAACTACAATAAGGCTAGGCAGAGGATGAGGACAGAGGATAGTTTTCTGTCTCTTCCCCCTCTTTCAGAGATGGAAAGGGGAGAGAGGATGTGCCGTTATATGTGGAATCGCAGCGACGACGGCGATATAGAGTTTTTTCTCCAAAAAGAGAAGAAGGTCTTTTTCTCTAGATATGAAAAAAGCTTTTCTTCTATAAAGGCTTATGACAATGTGGAGAATGTACTTGAGAAGCTGGAGAAAAGAAGCATTAAAATGGGTGTCCTTTCAGATTTTCCTATTGGGTCGAAGCTAAAAGCTATGGGAATAGATAGATTCTTTACCATTCAGCTTTCAAGCGAAGATTGGGGAAGATATAAGCCTTGCCTTACTCCCTTTGAGATGCTTATATCTAAAATGGATATGGATCCTCGTGCTATACTATATGTAGGTGACAGCCTCAGAAAAGATATCGAGGGAGCCAAAAGAGCGGGGCTGAGGACAGCTTTGCTTTCAAAGAAAGAAGAATCAGGTTCTGCGGACATTGTCTTCAGAGATTGGAGTGAGTTAGATAGAGTATTATTCTAAATGGAGTGATCATGAATACTACATACATACTTATCGGCGTGTGTTTTCTTCTTAATCTGATTGTTGTGCTTGCATTCAGGGCGGCAGACAAAAAAGACCGTTCTTTGAAGAACCTTAATCAGCAGGTTAAGAATTTTAGATATGAGACTACATCTTTTATGAATAGATTCACAGAGATATCCCGTGACTGTGAGCAGAATATTACTTCGAGAATTGAATATGCCAACACAGTTCAGAATCATCTAGCGGAATCCATCGATATGGTGCTTGTACATCAGAAAGAGTTGGATGAACTCTCTGGTGTGTGTGAAAACTATGGTAATGCCCTGAAGAAACTAAAAGCTCAGACTGAGCAGGCTGAGAACAGAGTCTATGCTGTACAGGCTGAAGTGAGAAAAACTGAAGCAGTGAAGGACTATGCCCTTCAATTTCAGAAAGATATTGAGAGATTGACAGCCCAGCTTGATTCTCTAAAGGCTGATTACGTACGACTTGTTGCATCTACAGAGCAGGACTTGAAGGCTACATCCGCCTCCCAAAAAGAAGAGAATAGAGAGTTGTTGGATCAGTTTTCAGCAGCTCTTGAGAGAAGTAAATCACAGCTCTATGAGTATGTTGCACTGGAAAAGCGTAACTATGACGATATGTGCAGGGAACAGGAAGACAAGGCTGAGGCTGAACTTTTGAAGCTTGACAACAAAATAGAAGAGATCGAAGAAAAGGTTGAGAATGCTCACAGTGACTTCGATAGCTTGATGAAGAGTGCAACAGACTCCATTTCTAACCTTGTTCAGCGTAAAAATGATATCTTCGGAGAATTCGATGAAAGGTCTAGTGTCCTTGATAGAAGATTTGAGGCTGCACTCTCTGAAATGGATAGAATAAAGGATTC
>CAMEQB010000108.1 GCA_945932505.1 uncultured Spirochaetales bacterium | reverse complement strand
TCTACTTCCTCCTCCAATAATGCAGATACGTGTTTCTTTCATATCACATCCTCCTTTGTACTATTCTATTGAAGTGTATAAAAAAAGATAGAGACTAAAGTTTTTGTTTTTGTATCATTTTTTGTACTGTGGTAACATATAATTATGTATTCACTTGTAATTGTCGACGATGAAATAGAACAATTGGAAGGCTTAAGAGACTACTATCCTTGGGGTAAAGTAGGTTTTGAAGTAACAGGGTCCTTTTCTTCAATAAAAATGGCATTGGATTATCTAAAAAAGAACCACGTCGACGTGGTATTGACAGATATACTTTTTCCATCGGGAACAGGTTTTGATATTATCAAAGAGTTCCAAGACAGAAAAGATAAACCATTATTCTGTATTCTCTCAGCCTATGACAACTTTGCTTTTGCACAGAAGGCAATACAATATGGGGTACAAGACTTCCTTGTTAAACCAGCTTCTTTCCAAGATATATCTAAAGTATTCTCTAGACTATACTCCATTCTTCAAGAGAAAGATGTAAAGACAGAGATTAATGAACCAAGTACTGGAAACTCTACAATCGACAAAGCTCTCTCCATCATGGCAAAGAGAATAAAGACATGCACACTACATACCGTTTCCCAGGAACTAGGATTAAGTGACGCATACTTATCCAGGCTCTTTAAAGAAAAGAAGGGTGAAAACTTTCAAGACGTTTTGTTATCAATGAAGATGAAGGCTGCACAAGATATGCTCCTTCAAAAGAGCAACTATCATAACAAAGATCTAGCAGAGGCCTTGGGATATAGAGAGACCCAGAACTTCTGCAGAATGTTCAAGAAACACTTTGGAATGTCACCTCAAGAGTTTAGAAAGCAAAATGAAAACAAATAACAAACACTCATTGAGAATATTACTACGTCAGACACTGCCTCTCATTGTATCGATACTCTTACTGGGAGTGTTGTCTATAGTAATCTTTTCTTCATATATATTCACATCAACAAAGAATACTGCGGCATCTACGCTAAAACAGGCAATTACTTATTATGATACAATTCTGGATGAAATGGATGCTGTATCAGTAATGATTGCATCAAACCCGGAGTTGACTTTTAAGCTTAAGACGATACAAGACTCAGAGCAGATGAACTATAACAGCTTTATTGAGATAAAACTGATCAAGTCATTCTTGGCTTCTTCTGCAGATTCCCGCCCCGCAATAGATAATATCTATCTCTTTATAGACAATAAAAACAACTACGTCCTCCAAAGTGATAAAGGCTTCGAAAAGACTTATTCTCTACCACAGAAAGACTGGCTTGAGTGGTATATGAGTAATGATGAATCAAACAATCTTTCATCCTACCCTCTCCCTATAACCCGTGATGACGTGACATTTAACTGCATAAGGTTAGCAAGACCTCTTTTGGACATAAACAACAAAAAGAACGGCGTATTGATCATCGATCTTAAGTGTTCAAATCTTGAAGAATATTTCAGCATCTTCACTCAGAATAATATGGGATACCTGGAAGTGACAAATGAAGACGGACTCTTTCTCTTCTCTTTTGGGACTCAGACAAAAGGAAGAACCATATCTTTTACAGAACAAAGTATTAAATATGGATGGAACTACAAACTATCATTTCCACTCTCTATAGCCTTCGTCCCTACTATCCCTATCATAATACTTATAATAATATCCCTTTTGACTGTTACTATTCTTGGTGCTCTTGTCACATACAGGGCAAATAAGGAAGAGAGGGAGTTTATTGAAAATCTAGCCAACAGACTCATTGAAGCCGGAGCAGAGGATCTTCCAGACAAAATGGGAAAGAACGTCTTCGAGACACTAAATGACTTGATCATCGACCACTTTATAGAGCATGACTTTCAGAAAGTGAAGAGCGAGGCTGTGGAGTATAGAGCACTTCAACTTCAGATCAACCCTCACTTCTTGTTCAATACTCTCGATACAATCTATTGGAAAGCCATAAAGCTTACAGGTGATGAAAACGACCTTGCCTTGATGATAAAACAGCTTTCAGACTTGATGAAGTACTCCCTGAAATTTGACAATCTTAAAGGCATTCCATTAAAAGAAGAGCTTGAAGCAACACATAAATATATCTCTATACAGCACTATAGATTTAAAGACAATTTCCAGTTTGAAGAAGATATAGATCCTTCTCTATTAGATATGCCTGTTCCTTCCATGATATTCCAGCCCCTATTGGAGAACGCATTTAACCATGGCTTTGTGGAGGGAAAAATACTTCATATATACATTAAAGGCAATAAAGCAAATAACAAAATGATCTTCGAGATTTCAAACGACGGGAATCCAATGCCAGATGAACTATTAGACAGAATAAAGACAGGGGACTTCGAATCCTTTAAGAAATCCTCTTCCCTTGGAATATCAAATACAATAGAGAGACTACACTTATTCTATCATCATAAAGAATCTATAGATTTCTTAAATGAAGACCAATTAGTGAAAGTAGACATCACTATCCCCCTATAAAAAAATGGGAGCCTACGCTTAATAGGTTCCCACAAGAAACAAGTCGTCTTATTTAGTTCTTCATACCTGTAGTGGCAATTCCTTCTACAAAGTATTTCTGAGCTACTATAAACAGCAATACAGGAGGTGCGATGGCGACAATGGACATTGCCATAATCTGGTTCCAATCGAACTCGCTTCCTATATCCATTGTAAGTCTCAAACCCAATGCAACAGGATACTTTGATATAGAGTTGACATAAATCAAGACCTCCAAGAAGTTATTCCATGTCCATACAAACTGGAACACCATTACTGAGAAGATTGCAGCCTTACAAAGAGGAAGAAGAATCCTTACAAGTATAATAAAGCTATTGCAGCCATCAATCTTTGCAGATTCATCCAACTCCAACGGAAGCCCTCTAAAGAACTGGCACATCATATATGTAAAGAAGCTGTTACATGCCAACAGAGCCGGAATAGTAAAAGGTAGATATGAGTCAAGCCAACCAAAGTTCTTGAAGAAGATATATCTGGGAATAATCAAAACAATTGAAGGCAACATCAATGTTGAAAGCATCAACATAAACAGGAACTTCTTCAATGGGAAGTTAAACCTAGAAAAACCATAAGCTACAAGAACTGACGAAATGACAGTGAATATCACAGTTGGAATGACTAGCTTGAAAGAGTTGATAAGGAATGTACTGAAGCCATACTGACCAGTTCCCTTCCAACCTGCCTTAAAAGCTCCATACACAGGATTCTTTGGAAGTATACCTAATGTTCCAAAGATTTCTTCGTTACTCTTAAATGCTGCACCAACCATCCATATAAGAGGATATATCATTACAATGGCCAGCAGGATTAGAAGAATATATGATACAGAAAGTGATAATAGTTTTCTTTTTCTCATGATTCATCTCCATAGTGCACCCAAGACTGACTGGAACCAAAGGTCGTTGAAGTAAAGGCCAATATGATAACAAAAAGTATCCAAGAGAGTGCTGACGAGTATCCCATCTTAAAGAACTTAAACCCTTGGTCATATAACATAAGACCATAGAGATAAGTACTCTTTAATGGGCCACCCTGAGTAATGACATAGGCAGGAGTGAACTCCTGGAATGCATTGATCATCTGCATTACAAGATTAAACAATACAATCGGTGAGAGAGAAGGAAGAGTAATAGACCAGAACTTTCTCAGTGTCTTTGCTCCATCAAGAGAAGCCGCCTCATACAAACTCTCAGGAATATTCTTTAATCCTGCAAGGAAAAGTAACATTGAGGAACCAAACTGCCATACAGTGACCAATCCCACTGTAAAGAGAGCCCAAGTTGGACTACCCAACCAGTCAGGACCAGTAATGCCGATTTTGGATAAAAGCCCATTGACAATACCGTTCTTCATAAATAGATACTTCCAAAGGACAGAGATTGCCACTGAACCGCCGAGAATAGACGGAAGATAATAAAGAGTCCTAAAGAAGTTGATACCCTTTATCTTCTGGCTAAGTATTAAAGCGATTACTAAGGCAAAGGCAATCTTTAATGGAACCGCCATTAATACATAAAGGCAGGTGACCTTCAAAGATTTCCAGAACTCAGGACTCTTAAAGGCTTTTGCATAGTTTGCTAATCCTACAAATTTAGGAGTACCGATCATCTGGTAATCTGTAAAAGAGTACCAAAGGGAACTGATAAGAGGAACTAGCTGCAATAAGAGGAATCCTAAAATCCAAGGAAGAATATAAAGATATCCTGCATAGTTATATTTTTGTTTAATACGCTTCATGTCAAATCACTTCCAAAAAAAGCAAAAGGCATGCCAGAGTGTGTCCAGCATGCCCTTATAGTTTCGTTAGTCTATACGATTAGAGGGATGCAAGAGTTTCGTTAAGGTGATCTACCATCTTCTTTCCAGCCTGGCTTGGAGTAAGCTTTCCAAATCCAAACTCATCGATGACGTCCTGCATAGCCTGCATAATCTGAGAGTTCATCTGATATGTGCTCTGTGCATCACCAGCCTGTGCCAAACCTTCACTTGTAGCCTTTGCAGATCTCTCAGAGATAGCTCCTGTGCTTTCTGCTACAGCAAGGCCTGTCTTGGATGATGGGATACCACGAGCTGTACCAAGAATAGCAGCGGACTCTTCGTCATATGTCATCCAAGCAAGAAGCTTGACTGCTTCATCCTGATACTTTGATGACTTTGGAACAACATAGATCTGGGATGGGCGTGCCAAAACACCAGTATTAACAGCATTATCCATAACTGGAAGCTGTCTGGTTACAAAACCTTCTCTACTTCCGATATCCTTATCCATTGAAGAAACCCAATCCCAAGAGAGGCACATATTGCCGTTTACCCAGTCTGGGTTTTCCTGGAACTTCTGATAGAAGAGGGATGTCTGTGAGAATGGAGCGATGACGTTGTTGTCGAACCACTGCTGGAAATATTCGAAAGCCTCTGTAGCCTGTGCTTCAGTAAACATAACCTTTCCATTGTTGTCTACGACGCCACCAGCAATCTGTGCCATATACATTTCGAACCAGAAGCGGACAACATCAGGTGTAGCACCATTAAGATACCAGTTAGGGTTGAATTCATGGAGCTTCTTTCCAAGAGTAACCATGTTTTCCCATGTCCAAACTGTATTTGGGTCAATTCCAGCTGCTTCAAGCATTGTTACATCAACAATCATTGTATTGACGTTTGTTCCAGTAGGAAGACCATAGATGTGGCCGTTATAAGAACAATAGTTTTCTACGAAAGTAGACTCAAACTGACTTAGGTCGATATTTGGGTTGCCATCCAGCTGAACAAATACGTCACCCTTACTTGCAAATTCTGCCAACCATGGCTGGTCGATCTGAAGAAGATCTGCAGCTGTGCCGCCAGCAATCTGTGTCAAAGCTTTCTGATAATATCCATCCCAACCGTTTGGCTCACCTTCTACTGTGATTGTAGGATTGATTTCATGATATTTTTCAAGAGCTGCCAATGTAGGAGTATGACGGGAATCGCCACCCCACCACATCATTCTCATCTTTACGTCTCCACTTGCTTCTTTTTCTGTCTGTCCATTAGCAAATACAGCGCCGACACATAAAGCAAGTACAAGAACACATGCCAAGAGTTTTTTCATATTGTAACCTCCTGAGGATTTCTCCTCGTCTTTTAAATTCTCATGCAGTTTGATGTTCAAAAACAGAAGTGGAATCTTGATAATTTGTATCATTTTTTGCACTAATGAAAATTTCTTCTTGATACCTTACTGCTATACTTCTATCCTCAAGCCATGATTATCGATTCACATGCCCACATATTCTCCTCGCTCTCTG
>CAMEQB010000107.1 GCA_945932505.1 uncultured Spirochaetales bacterium | reverse complement strand
GGGTATCACAATTATCCTTATTCTCTTTGTTGTTTCTCTCTTTGTATAAGAGTGGTCCAACTAAATGTAAAGGGGGCTTCATTTTAGGCCCCCTTTTCCCATCAGAAACAATCTCTCACTGAAGGATATATTTTCTTAAATCTTTCAAACACTATATCGTATCTTTCGCTCTCTTTTTTGTCGGGATAATAGATTTTGCATTCCTGCTTATCCAATACGCTTGTAATAAACTCATCGTAGCTATTGATTATTCCTTTTCCATATAGAACAACAGATGAAAGCATAATTGAAGGAAGGACATCAGAGTCGCCGAATACTTTTGTCGGAGCATTAAATACATTTGCTATTATCTGATTCCAAACCGACTCTGCAGCGCCACCACCTATAAGAGAAACACTAGTGGCCATTATTCCTTGCTTTTCCAAGCCTTGTCTAAGAGAAAAAGCTACTCCTTCCAATGCACTCCTTGCAAAATCTACCTTAGTTGTGGAAAGATCTGCTCCGATAAAAACTCCTCTTACCTTATCATCAGCAACAGGAAACCTCTCTCCTACCAAGTATGGCATGCAAATCAAATCTCTGTTGTTTCCTTCGTCTGTGGATAATAGCTCATGAAGCTTAAAGTAACGGTCTTCGCTTTCTCCATACAGCAATCTAGCCACCCAATTATGAACTACAGCAGCGTTTAATACAGGGATGACGTTTATATATAATCCCCTGTTTATTGCTGCCAAATTGAAAACTCCTTCCATAGGGGCCTATATTCTAGCGTCTATGATAGCAGCTCCCATCTGTACGATAATGGGAAAGCTACTCCTACCTAATGTTGATATTCTTCCTGTATTCTGGGGAGTGATGGGAAGTCTAGTGTTTGTAATCATAGGGATACTGGATAATAACATATCTCATAGATAGTATTGATAGAGGGAGTTGGATATGGATTTTATTAAGCTATGCAAAAATAGGTACTCTGTAAGGAAGTTTTCTGATAAAAAAGTAGAAGAAGAAAAGATAAACATTATCCTTAGTTCAGCACAAGTTTCGCCTACAGCATGTAATAAACAACCACAGAAGATATATGTTCTTCAGAGTTCGGAAGCATTAGAAAAGCTCCAAAAGTGTAAGACTTCCCACTTTGGAGAAACTCTGGCTTTTATAATTACAGTCGATAAAACAAAGTGCTGGGTAAGAGAGTACGATGACCAATCAAGTTCCTATGTAGATGGTTCAATTGTAACGACACACATGATGCTTGCAGCCCATGATATTGGCATAGGCTCCACTTGGATTATGCATTTTATCCCAGACGCAGTCAGAAGTGAATTCAGTATTCCTGAAAACGAAGAGATAATCAGCATTCTTGTTATGGGATATCCTGCTCCGGACTCAAAACCTTCTTCACAACATTACGATAAAAAACCATTATCTGAAACAGTAGTCGTTTTGTAGGTTATACTTTTTATTCTGAATTCCTTCCCTCAAAATGATGGAAGGAATTACATCTCATTACCAACATGACAATGATTTATATTGTCTCCAGCACTCTTTTGAATACACGGTAGTTTGTGTCATCGTATGGAGGACAGTAGACGGCAAACTCTATTGTCTTAAAGCTTTTTCTAAACTTCTCAACTTCATTCTTCATTGCCTTCGCCACAACATCAGGAGGATTGGAGAATGCCCCGCAGCCAAAGGCGCCCAAGATAACGACATCGTTGCCTTTCTTCTCTGCGATCTCCAGTATTCTATGGATTCTCTTCTCCAATAGAACGAGAAGGTTCTCTTTTGTTATCTCGGCTCTTTTGTATCCATCTCCACTGTTCATACTGTTACTTGGATTCTGCCTTAGATTAGGAGCGGCTGAAGAGATTACATTCACTTCATACCACTTGTCTTCAGAAAGAAGTCTAGGGTAAGAGGTATCAGATTTGAATACTACTACATTCGGAGTGTAGATAGCGTCATCGTTATGTAATGGATCACGGGCATCTCTATGTGGATAATAGAAGCACTTCATCATTTTTCGTTCATTTAGGCAGGGAAAAAGTGTAGATACTCTACATATTGCTTCTTCCTGAGCCGAAGAACCTTTGGTTACTCCTCCACCCGGGTTAGTTGCAGAAGCAAAGTTCAATATGCAGACTTTCTTTTTCTCATACGCATAGTAAGAAGCCGCCTCCATTGTGCGTTTCTGGCTAATAATGATTCTTGCGTCTTTTTCATAGATACGCTTTTCGTCTCTTACAATACTCTTCTCGCCAGAATAGAACTCTTCTTCCTTAGTGGATCTTTCTACACTCTTTCTTAAGTATTCGTTTGTATTATAAAGATGCACTGTATCTTCAAATATTTCTAAGTTTTCTTGTCGTCCCATAGGACTCCTCCAAATATAAAATAACACCAAATAATTATAAAACAAATCAAACAAAGAAAAATATTTCTTATTCTTCTCTACCTATACTCTATAATACTATGTTTTGTTACTAAGGGAGTATCAAAGGCAGTCTATTCATGTATATAACACATATCTAATCATATTAATGAGCCCTTCTCCATCGATGAGATTTTAGAAGTATTTGGGAAGAGTAGTTCATATATTTTTTATTATTTTCAGTCCGAAATAGGAATGACAATTAACAAATATATAAGAGAGTGTGTCTTCGTGAAGCAAAGTCACTACTAAAATATACTGATAAGTCTCTAACTGAAATTAGCAATTACCTATGCTTCTCCAGCCAAAATCACTTTCAAAATTCATTTAAGAAACACTATGGAATAACGTCTCTTAAATATAGAAAGACGAATATTTCTCTCTAGAAATTTCTCTTTAGTTCAAAATCTCTCTGAGAATTAGATTCGCGATTTCTCTTATAAACTGGAACACTCTTATTATCTGCCAAAATAACTTAAATTATAACAATTTTGGCATATTACAAACAATTGATACAGTTATTTATTTACAATATAAATATTTATGAAAGTCTTACTTTTGCATCTTTTTCCTCTGAGAAAATAACGACACTCAAATCATGCTTGTTTTTTTCTTTCTAATACTTTTTAGATAGAGAATTAACTAAGGCATATTATATTGTGTTATATTCACTACGGAGATGGATGATGATTGAAATAAGAAACGAGAACCTTGCGTCAAACGCTTATGATGGAGAAAAGCTTATTGGTAGGTGCCAATACAGAATAGATGGTGATAAGTGGGTCATTTACCACACAGATGTAGATAAAGAGTATGGTGGACGAGGTATAGCACTCTCTCTAGTGGAATCTATTATCAGTAGAGCAAAAGAAGAAGGAAAGAGAATTGTTCCTGAATGCTCTTATGTACGCCACGTATTTGAGAAAGACAGGGAAAAGTATAAAGACATCATTGCCGATTAATATCTCTACTTTTAAGTATAAATCGGTATATTATAAGAAACTTTTTTAGTATATTATTTATCTAGGAGCCATAATGATCTGGATTACTGGTGATACTCATAGGGACTTTAGTCGTTTCGACTCTTTCTGTAGATATAATGGGACTACAAAAGATGATCTGATGATAGTTCTTGGGGACGCTGCCCTAAACTTCTCTGGAGAAAAAAGTGATAGGATAATGAAATACGAGGTATCGAGATTGCCTCTCACTTTCCTATTTATCAGAGGGAACCACGAAGAAAGAGCAGAGAGTATTAAGAGTTATAAAAGAAAAGAATGGCATGGGGGAGAAATATTAGTTGAAGATGACTTCTCTTCCCTGCTCTTCGCCATTGACGGCGAGATATATGATATTGGTGGGTTGGAAACTATTGCCATCGGCGGAGCCTACTCTATCGATAAAGAAACCAGAATCCTCTATGAGCCATTATGGGGAAAGACTTGGTGGGAAGACGAGCAGCTCACGACACAAGAGAAAAGAAATATATCAAAGACACTAAAAGAAAGAGACTGGAAAATCGACTGCGTGTTATCACACACGGCGCCCTTGAAGTATGAGCCTAGGGAGTTGTTTCTCGAAGGTGTAATCCAATCTGAAGTCGATAAATCTATGGAGCAGTGGCTAGATGAAATTGAGGATAAACTAGAATACAAACATTGGTGGTTTGGTCACTACCACGGAGAGAAAGATAAAGATAAAATGACAATGCTTTTTACTTCCATTAGGCCTTGGCCAAATAACCTTTAGTATCTTTCAGTCATCTTCTTTAATTTAAGCTTTTGCGTATTAGATTAATATTGTACTTACTATGGGGAAATCGTTTATCATGAAGCCATGAGAAAAACAAAGATTATCTGTACAATAGGCCCCGCAGTTGAGTCGGAAGAAAAGATAAGAGAGTTGATTCTTGCTGGAATGGATGGAGCAAGATTTAACTTCTCTCATGGAAGCCATGAAGAACACAAAAAGAGAATAGATCTAGTCAAGAAAGTATCAAAAGAGATGAATGCTCCTGTTGCATTGATTCTAGATACTAAAGGTCCTGAGATCAGAGTCGGAGAGTTCCCTGAAAAGAGTGTAATCCTCGCAGATGGCCAGAGTTTCACTCTTTATTGCGACTACTCTGTTCCTGGAGATATAAACGGAGTAGGAATCAGCTATCCATACCTAGGAGAAGATGTATCAAAGGGAGATAAAATTCTTATTGATGACGGACTTGTTTCTCTTGTTGTAACTGAAGTAAAGAATGGCGATATTATCACAAGAGTTGAAAACTCTGGAAAGGTCTCATCAAGAAAATCTATAAACGTTCCTGGAATAGACGTGGACCAGCCTTTTATCAGCGATAGAGATAGGAGCGACATTCTCTTTGGAATAGAGGAAGATGTGGACTTCATTGCCGCTTCATTTGTCAGAAACCAGGATGACGTAAAGAAGCTCAGGAAGCTACTTAACGTCAATGGCGGAAAGAAGATCAAGATAATCGCAAAGATTGAGAATGGTTCCGGTATCGAAAACTTGGATTCTATCCTTGATTATGCAGACGGCGTCATGATTGCACGAGGAGACATGGGTGTTGAAGTTCCATTTGACCAGCTTCCAGCTATTCAGAAGAACATCATTAAAGCCTGCTACAAGAGAGGAAGAATAGTAATAACAGCCACTCAGATGCTTGAATCTATGACAGAGCATCCACGTCCTACAAGAGCTGAAGTCTCTGACGTAGCAAACGCCATTTATGACGGAACAACAGCAACTATGCTTTCGGGAGAGACTGCTGCAGGTAAGTACCCTATAGAAGCAGTCAAGGCTATGAGTAGAATCGCTGAATATACAGAGAACCAGATCAACTACCAAGATAGATACCTTAAGAATAATCTTAAACTAAGAGAAGATGTTGTGAATACCATTGTCAGTGCATCTGTTGAAGCTTCTTTCTTCTTGAAGGCAAAAGCAATAGTAGTGGCTACAGTCACAGGCTTTACTGCCCTCACTGCATCCTACTATAGACCAAGCGTTCCTATCATTGCATCATGCACAGACGAAAAGGCAACAAGGCAGCTTAAGCTTGGATATGGCATCTACCCTTACTATGCTCAGCTTACCAATGACCTTGATGTAATGAAACAGCAGGCTTTGGAGATTGCAGAGAAGTCCAAGATTGCTGAAAAAGATGACCTAGTCGTTCTTGTTTGTGGATCTCTTGCCGGTGGCCAGATGTCTACAGACACAATGATAATTACTAAAGCATAAGACATTTGTACATAGAGGAGAAGTTTTCCTTTCCTTTAGAATGCTTTATTTATTCAGCGGTAAACACATATTTTATATGCTTTACCGCTGATTTAATTTATCTAATTAGCATTATGAGTATATTACAATAAACGAAAATCTTCGTCTTTCTTTTTCAAACGTTATATATTATTGCAGTAAAAAGAATAAAACAGACAA
>CAMEQB010000106.1 GCA_945932505.1 uncultured Spirochaetales bacterium | reverse complement strand
AGTGGTTTAAGCAATTCTTTCAGTCTCCTTACGCATTTAGATTAATCAGAAATACTTTTCTCCTTTCATTTTACTCTCTTATTTTTGGTTTCCCTATTCCTATCATATTCGCTGTATGTATTTGCCAGATAAAGAATAATAAGCTACAAAAGACAGCTCAGATTCTTACTTATCTTCCATACTTCATCTCTACTGTTGTAGTGTGTGGTATGATCAACAACTTCCTCTCTCCATCAAGTGGTATTGTGAACCAGATGTTGATGAAGTTTGGCTTTGACCAGAAGAATTTTATGGGGCTTCCTGAGTGTTTCAGGGCAATCTATGTAATCTCAGGCTCTTGGCAGACCTTCGGATTTAACTCGATTATCTTCGTAGCCTCCATTATGTCTATACCTCAAGAGTTATATGAAGCTATGGATGTTGACGGTGCAGGGAAGTGGAGAAAGACATTCTCTCTTATTCTTCCTTCTATTAAACCTACGATCATCCTCTTGTTGATCATGAGTCTTGGTAACTTATTAAACGTCGGCTTTGAAAAGGTTTATCTCTTGTATACACCAGCTGTATATGAGACGGCGGATGTCATTCAGACCTACGTTTATAGACAGGGTATCGTAAACCAGAATTATGCATATGCAACAGCTGTAGGCCTCTTTAACAGCGTAGTCACATTCATAATCGTATTCTTGTCAAATAGGCTTAGTAGAAAGCTTACTGATACATCTGTCTGGTAAGGGAGGAGTAAGATGAAGACTTCATTTTTAAAAGAAAGTTTCTCAGATAAATTATACGACATCATTACTCGTTTCCTGGTTATCTTTGCTGTAGTAATCTGCGTATATCCATTTGTCTATGTCATTAGTATTTCCCTTTCTAGTGGAATTGCTGTAAACCAAGGTAGAGTATGGCTTTATCCTGTTGATATCGACCTTTCCACCTTTGGAATGGTAATGAGATATGGAGAGCTTTGGACTAGTTATCTCAATACATTCTATTACACGATTGTCGGGACAATCTGCAATATCATAATGACATGTCTTGCAGCTTATCCACTGAGTAGAAGAAGATTCTTCATGAGAAGAAAGCTTAACTTCTTACTTGCATTCACTATGTATTTCTCTGGTGGGCTTATTCCTACATACATTGTTGTTACAAGCCTTGGTTTATACAACAAGAGAGCTGCCATGATTCTTCCTGTTCTATGCTCAGCATATAACATCATGATCTGCCGCTCTGCCTTTGAATCTATACCAGAGGACCTTTTTGAAGAGGCAGCAATCGAAGGTGCCAATGATTTTACATGCCTGACACGTATTGCCATTCCTCTCATTAAGCCGACCCTTGCCGTTTTGACGCTTTATTATGCTGTAGCAAGATATAATGACTTCTTTAATGCAATGCTATATCTGGGTAAGAAAGAACTTCAGCCATTGCAGCTATTCTTAAGAAAGATTCTTCTTCTTGCATCCAGTGAAATTCTACAGAGTGCAGGCTCTACCACAGCAGTAGCAGCTGCAGCCATGAGCACTATACAAGTCAGATATGTCTGTATCGTGCTTTCAGTAATACCGATTCTTATTATTTGCCCATTTGTGCAGAAGTACTTGGTGAAGGGTACAATGCTAGGTGCGGTAAAGGGATAATATAAAAGGAGGAAATATGAAAAAACTATTGGTTATCGCATTAGTTTTCGCTCTTTCGCTTTCAGTTGTATTCGCACAGGCCGCTAAGGAAGAGACCAAAGTGCAGACAGCTTCCAGCGATTTCGTCTATGATGGTAATGGACCTATTACAGATTTGGATGGTCAGCATCTCAGCGTTCTTGCTCAGAATTCTTACTATACAACTGTTGACCTCAGACAGGCTCCAATCATCAAGAAAGTCCAAGAGGATGCAAACGTCACAGTAGACTGGACACTTATTGATCCTACTAACTATCAGGATGCAGTATCTCCTATGTTGGCTTCTGGAACAGATCTCCCAGATATCGTTCTTCTCCCAACTTTGGATCCAAACCAGCAGTACTCTTCTTCTGGCATGTTTGTTGCTCTTGATGAGTATTTCGATCTTATGCCTAACTTCACAAAGTGGCTGGATGAGAACCCTGAGACAAAGGCTTCCCTTACTGCAAGTGACGGTCATATCTACTATGTACCACTCACAAACGTAACAAAGAACTATCAGCCTGTCCTCATGTACAACTACAAGTGGCTCAGTGATGCTGGCTTCTCAGTTCCAACAACACTCGATGAACTCTTGACAGTCATGAGATACTACAACAGTCATGATATGAATGGAAACGGAAAGCAGGATGAAGTCGCTCTCTCTATCCAGGCTGCATTCCTTCCATATATGTTCGGACCAGCATTCGGTCTTAACTTCACATCTTCTGATGGATTCTTCGCAAAGGATGATGGTACTGTTGTTTATGCTCAGGCAACACCAGAGTATAAAGAATACTTGGAATTCTTGAACGGCATGTATAAAGAAGGTCTGTTGGAACTTGAGTATACAACACTTACACGTGACCAGATCATCGAACGCTTTGCTCAGGACAAGACAGGTATCACATTCGACTTTGGATGGCAGTCTTCTATGACATACAGCCCACAGCTTCCATACTATGATGGAACAATGGCTACAGGCGTAGTCCTTGAACGTCCAGTAGAAGGTCCTCATGGCTGCTTCTATGTAGGTAGAAATGCTATTGGCGGTATCTATGGTGTAAACGCTGACAGTGATAGAATCGAACTTGCTGTCAAGTTCCTTGACTATGCTATGTGCGAAAAGAACCAGGAAATGTATGTTTGGGGTATCGAAGGCGAAAGCTATACAGTAGAACCAGACGGAACAAAGAAATATACAGAAAAAGCTAGCGACAACAACTGGCTCCAGAGCCTCGGTATCAACCCAGCTCAGGTATTCCCAGCTCAGCAGTCTGTTGAAGCTACAGATGCCCTCGTTGCTAAGTGGCACGCAGATCAGGACGATGTCGTTGCAACATATGTCAAGTCTCCATGGCCATTCATCTACTCAACAGAAGATGAAGCAGCAGTTGTCAGCATGTATATGGTCGATATCCAGACATACGTTGATGAAATGGCAGTTGCATTTGTAACAGGCACAACTCCTCTTTCAGAGTATGATGCTTATGTAGATGCACTGAATAAGATGAACCTTCAGGATCTTTTGAAGGTTAAGCAGGCTCAGTGGGATCGCTACGCAAAAGCGATGAACTGAAAATATTCTACCCTTGGATAGCAGGGCCCCCCCTGCTATCCTTTATACTATGAAATATAATACATTCCCATTTATGTCCAAGCTCTTTCTTGAAAAAGGAAGAACTATGAAAATGGACACTTCTAGTAAAGACGCATTCCTTTCTTGGCAGATTGGAGCCAGGAAAAAACTTCGTGAGCTTTTGGCTCTTGATTCAATTCCTTCCATTACTCCTTCTCCTATACTTATTGAAAGTATAGAGGTTGAAGAGGGCATAATTAGAGAGAAGTGGGTGCTTGAGACTGCCCCAGATCTATTTATGCCATTCTATGTTTTGATTCCTTCAACAGAAAATGAAAATACACCTGTATATATAACAGCTCCTGGCCATTTAGGTGGAGGAAAAGACGCCTTAGTAGGCATAAAAGACAATCCTCTTGTAAAAGAGAAAATAGATTTCTATGGCTATGACTATGCTCTTTATTTGGCTCATGCGGGCTTTGTATCCATTGCCTTCGATCCTGTTGGTTTTGGAGAGAGAAGAGAGAAGGGTAAGGAAGGAGATGGGAACATACTTCTTTCTTCCTGCTATGAAATATCACATATGGCAGAGAGCCTTGGGTTGACGCTATGCGGCTTATTGGTTCATGAGATTGTCGCTCTTATTGATATGCTGTCCTGTTGGAAACGTTGGGGAGAAATAAGGTGCCTCGGCTTCAGTGGAGGAGGACTTCAGACACTATATGCTGCCGCTATAGATGAGAGAATTAATCTATCTTTTGTCAGCGGATACTATTATGGTTTCTATGACTCATTGTTGAAGCTAAATTCCAACTGCTCATGTAATTATATTCCTTCATTATATTTATACTTCGATATAGCAGACATAGCTGCTCTCATTGCGCCTCGTGCTCTTATTATCCAAAGTGGAAAAGATGACCACTTGGCAGGAGAGCGAGGAATAGTAAATGTTTTGGAGCCTATGAAAGAGCTGGAAAGTGTCTACTCTTTACTTGGAAAAGAGAATAGACTCTATCACCAAATAGTGTCTGGTCCCCATCACTTTGAAAAAGAAGGCATATTTGAGATTATGGAGAGAGTATGTATAGATTAACTGTATCAAAAGATGGCACTTCTGATTATTACACACTCCAAGAAGCTATTAATGCCGTCCCCTACAATGTAAGTGCTGAGATAGTGATAAAAGAAGGAATCTATAGAGAGAAGATTTTCTCAGATAAAAAGGATCTTACAATAATAGGGGAAGGAAAAGTCCTTATTACTTATTCCGACGGAGCAAGAGAGTTGTTGGCTGACGGAAAGAAAAGAGGAACTTTTCGCTCATTTACTGCCTTCTTCTCTGGAGAGAAATTGAGACTTGAGAATATCACGATACAAAATAGCGCTGGAAGTGGAAAAGATGTAGGACAGGCTATAGCACTCTATCTTGATGTAGATAGTGCAGAACTCTTAAATGTTAATCTTTATGGAGCCCAAGATACTCTCTTTCTCGCACCCCTTCCAGAAAACGAGAGAGAAAAGAATGGATTCTATGGACCAAGATTCAAGACTGAGAAAAAGAGGACTAAGACTGTAATAGAGAAAGGCGAGATAAGAGGAAGCGTAGACTTTATATTCGGCGGAGGTGACGCTGTATTCAAGGATGTTCTTATTACAAGTATAGATGAGGGTTATGTCGCCGCTCCATCGGGACATAAAGAGTGGGAAGGCTTGGTCTTCGAGAACTGTGTTTTCTCGTCTCCTACATCGATGATTGAAAAGGTCTACTTGATGAGACCTTGGAGAGACGAAGGAAAAGCAAAGTTTTTCCGCTGTTCTTTTGGTCCCCATATAAATAAGAAGCTGTTCTCACCATGGCCAGGAAGAGAAGATAAAGCAGAATTATCTACATTTATAGTAGAGGACTCCAAGTTTATATAAGACTAGTGGATACAGTCTCAACAGGAAGTGTCGACTGCCAATACTCTAATGTATCTATATCCATTACTGTAATGGAGCCTGATGGATCAAAAGAGGCTGTATCTACATCGATTATAGAGGAAGATATATATGGCTTTCTGCCGTTATTACGTATTGGTGTATGGCCCACGATAAATCTATATCTCCAAGGGAGATCTATCTCTCCCTTTTCCATTGAGTCTTTGATCAAGCTTCGGTCCCATACGATTTCGTCATATATCTCCATATATTCTTTATCTGTGATATCTTTTCTTGTTTTATCTATGAAATCTTCCGGAGTATAAGTTTCCATCAACTCTATACTCATTCCACCATGCAAAATAATGTTGTCATCGACTCTTCTGACGAATGGTGTTGAAAGAAGCTTATCTATAACTCTCTTTTGCCATTCATAGCTTTGATTATCTACAGTTTTTAGAGTATTCCATCCTCCATTGTTTTTTGTAATCCAACTATTAAGTCGAAATACAGGAATTGTGTGTGTCAGATATTCCATTAGATATACATCATGGTTACCAAGTACAGGATAACAGTGGGGTAGGGAATAGATATAATCCAAAACTTCTACTGGTTTGGGCCCCCGGTCACAGAAGTCTCCTAATGGATAAAGCTCATCTTCTTCTGGATTGAAATGAGCGCAATTTAAGACTTCTATCATTCTATTATACTGCCCATGGATATCACCGATGATTAGACGTCTCATGTCTTTTCTCCTTGAAAT
>CAMEQB010000105.1 GCA_945932505.1 uncultured Spirochaetales bacterium | reverse complement strand
AAAAAGCAGGGATGATAGAAATTCTTCATCTCTGCTTTATTTATAGAGTAAATACTACTTCTTTATAATCAAGCCATGTCTACCGGCCAAGTCTTTACTATTTCCCTTACAAGTTTCTCAAAAGTACCCTTTACTCTGTTTCCTGTCTCAATTACTTCTTCATGATTCAAAGGCTGATCCAAGATTCCTGCAGCCATATTGGTCATACAGCTTATTCCAAGGGTATGCATCTTCATCTGGGAAGCAGCTATCGCCTCTGGAACTGTAGACATACCACAGGCATCGGCTCCTGCAATGCGGGCAAATCTTACTTCAGCAGGAGTCTCGAAGTTTGGACCTGAGAACAACATATATACGCCTTCTCTAAGAGTAAGTCCGATAGATGCGGCAGCTTCTCTTGCTGTGTTCTGGAGTTTCTTATCATAGGCAGAGCCCATATCAAAGAAACGGGGACCCAGTTCATCGTGGTTAGGTCCGCGGTTTGGAGACTCAGGAATGAGCTTGATATGGTCTGTAATGAGCATCAAGTCACCAGGCTTCCATTCTTTGTTTACGCAACCGGCTGCATTGGTGAGGAGAAGATTCTTTATTCCCATTACAAACATTGTACGAATCGGATAGACACATTCATCCATAGACCAGCCTTCGTAGAAATGGAAGCGGCCCTGCATACACATTACTCTCTTATTTTCCAGGCGTCCAACAACCAGTCTACCCTTGTGACCAGGAACTGTAGAAACAGGGAAGTGAGGAATATCGTGGTAATCAATATAGATTGCATCTTCGATTTTATCTCCAAGATCCCCAAGTCCCGAGCCCAGAACCATAGCGATCTCTACCTTCTCTTCTCCTATCTTACTCTTGATGTAATCGGCGCTCTCGTGGAGCTTAACCATTAATTCGTCCATATTTTCTCCTATCAAACTAGATTCTTTATAGCTTTGAAGAATAAAGCCCAGAATTTATCGTTGTCTACATCTACTCCCATTTTTATATTGGAGTTTTCATCTTCATTTCCACCAACTGTCTTACCATAGGTCTTATCGCCTTTGGTTTCTACAGAAATAGGCCTATAAGAATATGTAAAGATAGACGGATCGTAGAGATAAGCTATTGTGCATGGATCATGCATTGCAGGCATCTCTCCGTTTGATCTCATAATAGATGGAACATAATATCCCATGGAATCCAAGAATATTCTCTTATACCTTGTATCTGGAAGACTCTTTACTCTCTCCAGTATTTCTTCTGTCAAAAGTAGCTTAAGAGTAACGTCAAGGGAGAATATAGTAATAGGAACACCGCTATTGAGAACAATCTCAGCTGCCTCAGGATCTGCAAATACATTAAATTCTGCACTTAATGTAACATTACCCGGATGGTCTACAGCTCCTCCCATAAGTACTATTTCTTTCAAGGAAGAAGCGAAACGCTCATCGCTCTTTAGGCATACTGCCAGATCTGTCCAAGGACCTACAGAGACAAAAGTAACTTCACCTGGGTGTGAAATGACATGGTCTACAGCCCATCTGATACCATTTCCCATGCATTCTTTTTTCTTTCTCTTTTCAAAGACAGGCCCCTCGAATCCATTCTTTCCATGAATATTTCCTGCTATGACTCTATCTCTCAGCAATGGCCCTGTGGAACCGGCAAATACAGGAGCTTCTATCTCCAAAGCCTCTGCCAGATTAAGAGTGTTTTCAAGAGTATACTCCCTAATCTGGTTACCGGCTGTTGCAATAAGACCGTCTATTGTGATTTCGTCACCCAGTCCTGCAGCAAGAGCAATAGCTACTGCGTCATCGTGTCCTGTATCTACATCAAGAATAATATGCTTCATATCAGCTCCTCTTCTTCCAGTCGCTATAAGCTGTCTCTAATGCCAACTCGATCATAGGTCTGTTTCCTTCCATTCTCTCTTCATCTTTAAATGACTCACCTGTGACCACATTATCTGTCATAGTAAGAATAGAAAGGGCACGCTTATGAGTATACATGGCGTTACAGTATAGAGCATGTGTCTCCATATCCTGAACAAGAGCTCCCATAGAAGCAAAGCTCTTCCATTCATCTGGCCCCAGTGCATTGTAAGATGAGAAGTACTCGGAAGAGAAAACCATACCACAGTAATAATTCCTCTTATCTCTCTCAGCACACTCTACTGCCGTTTTCAAGAGTGGGAAATCTACGCATGGTGCAAGTGTCCCCTTTAGGTTATACTGGCTGGCCCATGAGTGGTCTGTAGAGCAGGTGAGGGCTAAAACAAGAGCTCCTGGCTTGAGATAATCCTGTAGTCCCCCACTTGTTCCGATACGAATGATCGTATCTGTATCATAATGAGTAAAAAGTTCATATGAATATATGCCGATACTTGCAGCTCCCATTCCACTTGCCATTACAGATATAGGCATCCCTTTATATGTTCCAGTGTAACCAAGTATACCTCTTACATCTGTAACTAAGCGTGGAGAATCGAAATAATTCTCTGCACAGAATTTCGCTCTATTTGGGTCTCCTGGCATTAATACAGTCTTTGCAATTTCACCGACTTTTGCTCTGTTATGTGGTGTCATAAACACTCCTTTCAAAAGGGGGCCATGTAAGGCCCCTTAGATAAATATTATAAGATATTACGAACTTCCCTTCTCGTATGGAATACCCACCGCCTTAGGAGCATAGTCACGACCGCTGAATGCGATGAGAGCTATGAGAGTTACAAGGTAAGGAACAATGTTGAATACCTGTGACGGGATTGCCTTAAGAGCAGGAGTCATAGAAGATATTGTGGAGAGAGCAAGGGATGCACCAAAAAGTAAACTTGCTCCTGTTACTCCAAGCGGAGTCCAACGACCGAAGGCTACAGCAGCAAGAGCGATGAATCCTCGTCCATTTACAAATGTATTTGTGTACTGGATTGTCTGAGTCAGGACTGCACATCCTCCTGCGAGGCCTCCCAAGAAACCGGAAGAAAGGACACCGATATATCTGATTCTACGTACGTTGATACCTACACTGTCTGCAGCTGCAGGGTGCTCGCCACAAGCTCTCAAGTGCATTCCAAATGGAGTCTTATAGAGAATAAACCAGGCAAGGACTACTACAACAATAGCGATATAAAGTGTGGGATAGAAACCAAGTCCATCTTTCACCATACCCATCTTGAACTCTGTGGATCTATCTGTTCCATATATTCTCTGACAGACAAATACTGTAATACCAGTAGCAAGAAGGTTAATACCTGTACCACTGATGGTCTGGTCAGACTTCAAGTCGACAGATGCAATTGCGTGCAGCACAGAGATAAGCATAGATACTAATGCTGCAGCCAGCAACGCCACTGTAAGAGATATTCTTCCCACGCCTGCCACTTCCATCAGCTGATGGACAATGGCAGCTGTACAAGCTCCGATACTCATAAGGCCATCAAGACCTACGTTTGTTACACCGCTACGTTCACAGATCATTCCACCTGTTGCAATAATCAAGATTGGTGCGGCAAGCATCATTATGGTTGATATTGTACCGATCATTTTTCTGCCTCCTTTCTGACCTTGACTTTTGCTCTTCTATCCCTGATCAAGCCCAAACCTGAGCGGAATGAGATGAAGATGACTATGAGGCCCTGAATAATATTGACGACTTCTTTAGGAATACCCATACCCTGCATAATTGAATATGCACTCTTGAGTACACCAAAGAGATAACCTGCCAGAAGACAACCAAGAGCCTTACTGTTGCCAACAAGGGCTACAGCAATTCCCATGAATCCGTAGTTGTCCTGGCCAGTAAGAATCTTGGCGTATCTGACGGAACCAAGAAGCATGATTGCTCCTGCCATACCTGCAAATGCTCCTGAAATGGCCATTGCAAGTGTGATGTTTCCTGTATCGTTGATACCACTACATCTTGCAGCATCTTTGTTAAAACCTGTTGCCCTCAAGCCGAAGCCAAGTCTTGTCTTTTCCATAATGAACCAGAAGACGACAACAGCGAGAATCATGAAGATAAAGCCGATGTTGAAGTTTGATCCATCAAAGAGCACTTTTGCCAAAAGAGATGTTTCAGCCAAGTCTGCAGTTCTACCGGACTTGTTTATTGTAGCCTCTGGAAGAAGATAGAGACAAACCAAAGGATAAAGGTAGAGAGCAACATAGTTGAGCATAATAGTTGCAACGACTTCACTGACTTTAAACTTTGCTTTGAAAAATCCTACTATTCCTCCCCAGATGGCACCTGCAAGAAGTGCTACAAGGATACACAAAAGCCACTGTCCAGGAAAAGCTGGAATACAGACGGCAACTATATGTGCCGCAAGCATACCGATGGTATACTGGCCTTCAGCTCCAATGTTAAAGAGACCTACTCTATTTGCGAATGCCATTGAAAGACCGCAGAGAACATAAGGAACAGAGAACATGAGGGTATCACCGACAGTTCTGAAGTTCCAACTTCCATTCTTTCCTGCCTTTCCGAACATAGACTGTCCGATAGCCTTAAACAGCCCTGCAGGGCTCTTTCCTATACATAGTAGGAGAATAACACCTGCCAAAAATCCCAATATAACGACAGCAACACTGGTTGCACCATTGGAGGACAGGAACCAATCGATAAATGGTACTTTTTCTTTCTTTTTCTCCAATTTCTTCACCATTACTGGGCCTCCTTGGATTTAACACCTGCCATCATGAGACCAATTTCAGCGGATGTTTTTTCGCCTTCATTGAAGATTCCAACAATCTGACCTTTGGAGATTGCAGCAATCCTGTCACAAAGGTTCATAATCTCGTCAAGTTCGAAAGAAACGAGAAGAATAGCCTTGCCTTTGTCTCTTTCTGCAACAAGTCTCTTTCTGATGTATTCAATTGCACCTACATCCAAACCACGGGTAGGCTGGGCTACAAGAAGTACTTTCGGGGAAAGGGAAATCTCACGTGCAACGATTACTTTCTGCTGGTTTCCACCACTTAGTGATCCGGCTGGAGTATCTGAGCCTTGTCCAGAACGGATGTCAAACTGCTCTATGAGAGAATCGGAGTTTTCTCTGATCTTATCATATTTAAGAACACCCATCTTTCCTGTATATACATCTGTGTAGTAGTTTTTAAGAACAGTATTTTCAGCAACTGTGAACCCACCTACAAGGCCATGCTTCTGTCTGTCTTCAGGAATATGTCCCAAGCCCTTCTCTATTCTTTCCTTAATAGTAAGGTTGGTAATATCCTCTCCATCCATAATAATCTGGCCTTTCTCTACCTTTGAGAGGCCTGAGAGAGCATAAAGAAGTTCTGTCTGTCCGTTACCGTCAACACCTGCAATACCAACAATCTCACCTTCTCTGACAGAGAGGGAGAGATCCTTTACCTTGGCGACTCCCAGGCTATCGTTGACAGTAATATCCTTTATCTCCAAAGCCACCTTCCCTGGCTTACAAGGAGCCTTGTCTATATCAAACTTGACAGGGCGTCCTACCATCATGGTAGCCAGCTCCTGTTCATTTGTTTCAGGGGTAATATCAATAGTTCCGATATACTTTCCACGCCTCAGCACAGTACATCTATCTGCCACGGCCATGATTTCTTTCAGCTTATGAGTGATGATCACTATCGTCTTACCCTCTTTCTTGAGAGTTCTAATGATTTCCATCAACTCGTCGATTTCCTGTGGTGTCAAAACAGCTGTAGGTTCATCCAAGATAATGATATCGGAGTCTGAATATAAGGTTTTCAGAATCTCAACTCTCTGCTGCTGACCGACTGTAATGTCGTCAATCTTTGCTCTTGGGTCAACTTGAAGACCATACTTGTCACTAAGCTCTGCAACTCTCTTCTCTGCATCCTTCAAAGAAAGAATACCAGCCTTGTTCCTTGGTTCCCTTCCGAGAACAATGTTCTCTGTGACAGTGTAGTTATGCACCAGCTTAAAGTGTTGGTGGACCATTCCTATTCCAA
>CAMEQB010000104.1 GCA_945932505.1 uncultured Spirochaetales bacterium | reverse complement strand
AGAATATATAGTGAAGCAATTTCTAGAGCAATAAGTTTGAATTTTTAGTATTAATAGAATATCCTCTAGGGTCTTCCTATTCAGTATTATATGAATACTAACTCAGCGTATCTGATATTTTTATGTATTGTAAGGCATCCATAGACAAAGAATATCTGACGATTAACTACGTTAAAAAATAGTGCAATTAAGCTTAAGTCAGGTTGATAATTGGGTAATGCTATCTTCTATATAAGGTAATGCTAAATATCAACTGAAGTATCACTTTTTAGGAATATCTAAAAGAACATAATGAAAATAGGTTGTTGTAAAAGAAGATGCTACAACCTCTAATGATAGTACAGGTAGTTATCCTATTCAACGGAGAAAACCATTTCCATAGTACTTGATGGCTTCTTCCAGATCTTTCTCAATATGTTATTTTTGAGTTTCTTCTAGGAAACGAGTTTTCATGGTTTCTCTGAAAGCATCAATAAGTTCTTGAGATTTTTTCTGATCCACAAGCTCATCAAACCAATCCGTAATATAAAGGAATTCTTTACTTGTACAATCTGATTTGAGATAAGAAAAGAATCCATTGATATCATTTATTACGCTGACTGCATTCATTGCACATCTTTCGATTCCCTCTGCCCAGTTGTCCTCGCATTCAGTCCAGATGCGTTCTCTTTCTTCCAGGATCTCGGATAAACTTATTCTATCCATTTTTACCTCCTTTTTTAGCTTTAGGTGATAATAGGTCGGGAATACCGTTGCTATGTTTCCGTCGTTCTTTGTAACACCAACTTGCACCCCTTTCCATTTCCCGAATATCTTTATCCTATCTTTTGCATATCTTTTTCATGGATTTCTCAAGTCCATCATACCTCCCATCCTTTTTGTATTTCACGATAGTGCAGTAACGGCTTCTGCAGCAGATCTTGAGACGATGAATCTCTCCATGATTGTGTTGATAATCTCAACTATCGTTTTTCCTATTGATTCCTTTATATGGTTGACAATGGCAGGAAAGGGCATCATTGTCGCAGATGCCAATACCAATACTTTAGACTGCCATTACACACTCCTGTGTTTTTGAAAAAATAATAACGATAACTCGCGTAATCTAAACTTTTATATCACTTTCCGCGAGTTATAATGATGATTACTCTTTTGTCGTTTTACATCATAATATGTTTAAGTACTCTTAATACAAATAATAAAGTTAAAAATGATGTTTTATTTCAATTTCACTTTATTCAGCTTCTTGTTTAGCGCCAATAGCTCCTCTTTTGTGAATGTCATTCCTACTGTTCCAGCCATAGAAGAGATACGAAGGATAGTGAAGGATCCTATCATTTTCATAGTATCTTTGTTCTTTAACATTGATTGGGCAGGATTAGAGGAGTTCTTGTCACTCTTCTTTTTGATGCCTTTCAGCTTCTTCATGATGAAAAGCATCAATGTCATTTTACCCTTTGTAGATTTCATGATCTGGCTGATCTTTGTATTTAAAGAGCAGTATCCTTCTCTTTCTGTTATATCGAACCAATTGAGGATGGCTCCTTTCTCTTTGAGCCTATATTCCTCATTAAAGACTTCGACTTTTCTTATCCTGCTTTCGTCCTCTAAGTCCCCAGCCTTGGCTTTGATGATGGTCTCTCCGATGTTGGGGACAGAGAAAGAGAAGAAGTGATCTTCAGCCTTCTTTGTTTCCAAGAGTTCTCCATTAACAAATAGCGTAACTTCAGGCATATTGGAATATACTTTTATTAGTGTAGGATTCTCGACTCTATCTACGTAACGCTTACTACATATGTGTACAAAATTCTCTTCTGACAGCCATGCTTTATAAGCATAGAAAGAGTCTTTCTTATATTTTCTGTCTATTGTGACAAGGCCCTTGTGGTTTTGACCATTCTCTCCGCCTTCACCTCTAGCATCTGCTCCGAAGTCGAACATATTCCATACATAGGAGGCCCAGATATAAGGGCGGGAGAAGAATGTCTTGATCATTTCCTCGTGGTAGTATGCCTGATACTCTTCTGTGTAATCGCCTTGCTCAGGCTTAGAAGTATGCCAGTTGAGAGCCTCGCACCCATACTCGCTGCAGCCTATAGGAGTATTGGGGAATCTCTTATGAAAATCATCAAACCAAACTGCGTTGTCTTCTATTTCTCCCCCATACCAACCGAAGTAGTGGTTATATGAGACGACATCAGTAATGTGCACAATCTCTTTCTCTGGCTTACATGTAGTCAAAACAGCCATAGTAGTGAGACGAGTCTTATCCAGGGCGTGGCAGAGATCATTAAGAAGATAGTGGTTGGAGAGCATGTCGCTGTCATCTGCGCCATTCATGGTTATTTCGTTTGATATGCCCCAAACAACGATTGAAGGATGGTTGTAGTTTTGCACTATAAGTTCTTTCATCTGAGAGATTGTGTTATCTCTAGCAGTAGGCATGTGCTGGGAGATATATGGTATCTCAGCCCATACTATAAGGCCGAATTTATCACAGAGAGAGTAGAAGTACTGGTCATGTTGATAATGTGCCAGTCTCACTGTGTTGGCTCCCATTTCCATAATAAGAGCCATGTCTTCGTCGTGGTCTTCCTTCGTTATTGCGTTTCCCTTTCCCCATCTGTCCTGATGACGCGAGACACCCCGGAGTGGATACTCTTCTCCATTAAGAATAAAGCCTCTTTCACTGTCGATTACATAGCTTCTGAAACCAATATCTACAGAGACTCTATCTTTCTCTATGCCCCCACTTATTAGAGAGGCTTTGAGGGTATAGAGATAAGGATCCTTCTTTCCATTCCATAAGTGGGGAGAGGAGAGGGTAAGAGTGTGGGCGGTACCATTACTCTCTTCTCTTATTACTTCGTTTCCCTCTCTATCGAGTATTGTGTAACGGATGAAATCGAATGAGCCTTTAACATACACTTCAACTTCCACTCTTCCGTCTACATAAGGCGTAGCCTTTATCCCTGGGCCCCCGAAGTATTCTGTGTCAAAGTGTGTTGAAGGGACAGAGATTATATTTACGTCTCTATAGAGACCGCCATAGAAGGTGAAGTCTGCCGTTTGGGGATAGACAGAGTTTGAGGGAGAGTTATCTACAACGATTGATAACAAGTTGTCACCATCATTGAGATTAAGAAGAGTACGGAATGTAGAGTATCCTCCATGGTGCTCGTTTATTTTCTCTCCATTGAGATAGACAAAAGAAGAAGAGTTGGCTCCGTTTATTTCAAGATAGTACTCTTCTTCATTTGGGAGCTCTTTCTTGTTGATAACTCTCGTGTATGTGCATTTTCCTCTATAGTAGTCATTCCCACCATCCATACCGTCTATGTTGTTCCAAGTATGGGGTAGAGTAACTCTCTCCCATGTTTCGGGAAGAGAGGAAGGGATCTCCTCTCTCTTATTAAAGAACCAATTGTCGTTTATGTTTGTTATTACTCTCATTCTGTACCTTATATTGTCTTATTTTAAGAGAGAAATAAAAAAGCTTTCAAATCTTTTTGTTTTTTCCTCCACTAACGTGCTATATAAGAAATAGGAGGCAAAAATGTTTGGAGCAGCACTAGGTGATATTGTTGGAAGTAAGTATGAGTTTATGCCCATAAAGAGTAAGGACTTTGTTTTCCTTGATGATGGTATGGATTATACAGACGACACTATTATGACTGTGGCTGTTGCCGAAGCTTTGATCGATTCAGATATAAGTAAGGAAGAGGAGACAAAGAATAATCTCATAGCATCTATGAGAAAGTGGGGGAGACGATATCCCCATCCTACTGGAGCCTATGGCTCTATGTTCTCTTCTTGGCTCCGCTCTTCGTCTCCTAAGCCATATAATAGCTGGGGAAATGGATCAGCCATGCGAGTCAGCGCCTCCGGCTGGCTCTATGATACAATAGAAGAGACAAGAAAAGCTGCGATGCTATCCAGTATCGTTACTCATAATCATCCTGAGGGAATCAAGGGCGCGGAAGCTACTTCATCAGCTATATTTCTTGCAAGGACTGGCGAAGATAAAGAGAGTATCAAGAGATATATCGAGAAAGAGTTTGGATATGACTTATCGAGGAAAATCGAAGAAATAAGAGAGACTTATAGTTTCGACGGCTCATGCCAGGGAACGGTTCCTGAGTCCATCATTTGTTTCTTGGAAGGGATAGACGCAGAAGATACAATCAGGAACGCTATATCTCTCGGGGGCGACGCAGATACTATGGGAGCTATTGCTGGTAGTATTGCCGAGGCTTATTGGAAGGAAGATTTATCGGAAATGGTGAAACCATACTTACCAGATGACCTCTACACTATTCTTTCTTCGATTAAAATTACACAACATTAAGTCTTTGTGTCTTTGTTTATTATTTTCTCCTATCTATTTTCTTTTCATATCTAAAGTTGTTAATTAGCTTTAGATTATGAAAAGAATTTTTATTCCTCTTATGGCGATACTACTGTTATTAGTATCGTGTGCTCCTATTGAGTACCCATCTTCTGATTATTCATCAGCAAGTATTGAAGATGTAAAAACAAAAGACCCTATGTGGAGTGTAGAGAAAGGCAGTAAGAATGCCATCGTTTCTTTCTCTCCTCTGGAGGGCGTAGACTCTTACTCAATTGTTTTGAGTCAGGAAGGGGGAGAGGCAAGAACATTCTCAGTTCTTCCTTCTTCATTCTCTCTGGGGCGATTTCATCGTGAAATAAAAGGGCTTCTTCCTGATACCAACTATACACTCTCCCTCATAGTAGAGTGCGGAGGAGAGAAGGGTGAAATAGAAGAGTCTTATGCATTTAAGACAGAAGACAGCTCTTCCGATAAGCCGGAGTATGCTCCATATGCTTTTTGCGAGATAAGAAATGAGACATCTGCAAAAATACACTTCAATCTAGAGAGTGGTATGTGGTACAGAATGGTTCTCTACTCAGAAGATGACATACTCTCAAAAGAGTTCGTCTTCCAATCCTCTGGTTATAGCGATAGCTACGTTATATCAGGCCTAGAAGGATCTAAGTCTTATACCCTTACTATCCAGCACGGAAAGAGAAACGGAGAATGGGGAGTTGTAAAGAGAGAAGTTGAGATAGATAAATATATACTTCCAGCCTCAATGTCACTGACTGTGGATGGCGACACCTTCTCTCTCGACACTTCTCCTTCTGGAAAAGAGATATTTCTATTATCAAGAAGCGACAAATCTTTCAGTTACAAGATCCCTAATGAAAAGTTTGTAATCCCATCTTC
Organism: uncultured Spirochaetales bacterium; assembly: GCA_945932505.1. Classification (GTDB taxonomy): domain Bacteria; phylum Spirochaetota; class Spirochaetia; order Sphaerochaetales; family Sphaerochaetaceae; genus Ornithospirochaeta. The sequence continues at coordinate 808 of CAMEQB010000104.1, read as the reverse complement.
CATTCTTCCATCCATGGAGAGAGATGAATACTTTGCTTATAACATAACAGATGATACCCTGAGTAACGCTGTATCGTTTACTTCTCCTATGAAGACAGAGACCACTGTTACTCCAGACTCTATAACGATGGAGTGGGAGGAAAGTGAAGAAGCATTATACTTTGTTTCCGTTAATGTCATTAATGATAACGAGAAGAGAGTGATCCCAGAGCCAATAATTAGGGATGTTGAGAGTGACGGAGAGAAGGCGGTTCTTAAACTTGATAAGCTAGTCAGCAACACTAACTATGAGATAGAGATTACTTTCACTCTTCCTGATGGTGCATCGTCTACTTATAAAGAGAGAGTAAAGACAGATAGCTACGTAGGAACTTATGCTTGGCTAGGATACCCATCCGACGGTATCAGAAGCGCTTTCTGGGTGGATGTAAAAGAGAGCACAGACAGCGCTTATCCATACTACATTACTGTCAGTGAAAATGATCCGGCCTTTGATGGGAATAAGTACATGATCATGCCTCTTATAGACGACTCTCTCTCCTCTTACGTTCCAATTGAGGGGAATATCAAGTACAGAGACGAAAGCGAAGAGTTTATGAAGGCTTATAAGTGGAACGCAAAGAAGTGGAATAAGACAGCTATGGCTCCTTCGGAGTGGAAGCCACAGAGCACTGTTATTAATGGCGACAGCGTTACAAGCCTAGTCTACTCCAAGGCTGTTGGAATGAACCTCTACACTAAGACTCAGTTCTCTTTCCGCTATAGAGATGGAAAGAAAGAGCTTGTGTTCTATAACGCAGGAGAAGGA
>CAMEQB010000103.1 GCA_945932505.1 uncultured Spirochaetales bacterium | reverse complement strand
GGCTCAGGGACAGCTAATGAATCATCTGCCTTACCTGTTCTACCTCTAATTGTATCGAATAACCATAAGACACCAGATCCAAGATACCATAAAGGATCTTTGAAGGTTTTCTTAGTTTCAGGTTCCTTTTTCTCATCTTCCAAAAGTTTCTTTGCCTCAGATAAAACAACTACATTTGCTTTCTTAGCTTCTTCAATTCGTTTTTTGTTGGCTTCTTCTAAATCTATTCCATCAATTCTCTTGATAGATGATTCTTGTTTTTTAACACTTTTTTTAGGATTCTTTCTTTTTGCCCTAGTAACGCTTCTGACATTGCGTTCAACAGATTTTAGCTTAACCTTCTTATTGCTCATTGGCTAACCTCAGGAATTAGATTCTTAGTAATATGATTTTATGTACAGAAAACCAAAATTACTCCATTTGTTTTAGAATAAATTCATTTGGTATGTTTTTCCACAAAAAATTATACCTATTTTTCGTTATATTATTGAGTTACAGATACAATTATGCCTTCCTTGTTCAATAATTTATTAGACAATCTGTCTCTCCCTCCAAGGAAAGAGAGAAACACAGCTTCAACTATACCGCTGTTTTCCAAGACAATGGCATATGGCAGATGATACTCTTTTAATAGAGAACTTACCTTTCTTATTCCATCTTTCAGTTCTATTTCGTCACTTCCATTTGCCTTTCTAAATATTGCTGTATCCAAAGCGCTCTCAGGTATTCGTAATGCAAGAGGGTCTGAAGATGTGTTTGTGACTCTTATTTTAAAAGGAAAAACAGTGTCAGAGCCTCTATATGGCGTAATGAAAGAGGAAGGGACAGCAAAGAACTCTATTCTATCTTTCAGGTATCTGATTACAATGTTTCCAAACTCTGTCCTTCCGCTCTTTCTTTCAGCTCCCTTTATAATCTCATTAACCAGGCCTCTTTTAACCCTTTCCTTATTCCCAAGAGAGGAAAGCGCATTAAATATTGCCTTTTCTCTATTCCAAGGATAAGACGAAAGAAGAGAGTTCGAGAGTATTGTAGCTCGATAGTCGCCATAGATAGTAACAGCTACCTCAATAGAAGGAAAGGATGCAACGTTGGATGCTATTGATGAAATTAGTCTTTTTTCTTTTAGTTTAATTGAAGGAAGGATGTTTTTTCTTATCCAATTCCTTTTGTAGTTTTCGTCGCTGTTGGTAGAATCTTCGGACCATTTTAATCCAGATTCCTTTACTTTCTTTTTGATCTCTTTCTTTTCTAAAGTAAGGAGAGGTCGACGGACATGACCTTCCACTTCTCTAATACCACCATAGCTCCAGAAGGGGGAAGAAGACATCATCCTCATAACAAGAGTCTCTGTCTGATCGTCTTGATGGTGTGCAGTCAAGATCCAATCATAGCCGTTTTCTTCTCTAAATCTCTCTAAAGCAGAGTATCTGAGACTCCTTGCTGCCGCTTCTGTTCCACAGTCCTTTTCGAGAGAATATTTCTCTACAGCTCCGTCCCCAAGCTTGATAATATAAAATGGGATGCCGAGTTTTCGAGTATTCTTTCTATTTAAAGAAATCTCCTTGTCAAGTTCAGCCCTTCCTCTAATAGAGTGGTCGACATAAACGGCAGCAGATCTCTTTCTCTCCTCCTCACTCATGAAGGCAATAAGTGCGAGAGAGTCGATACCCCCAGAGAAAGCGACTACATACCTCTCATTAGGAGGGAGATTAAGGGTGAAAGGAGTTTGCCTTTTGGAGGATTTCATTTATGGGCTTTCCTTCAAGTATATCCAAGACTGCTTCAGCAGCCATATCAGTGGCTTTATCGATAAGAAGAGAATCGGAGGGAGAGAAACGAGATAGGACATGGTCTGGTACAGATATTCCTTCCTCTGGATGCCCTATTCCAATATAAACATGAATAAAATCTTCTCCCCAATATTGAATGACAGACTTTAATCCGTTGTGTCCTGCACTGCCACCCTTAAGGCGGATTCTCACTTTTCCTGGAGGAAGATCCATCTGATCACAAATCACAACAAGTTTATCACCCTCGTGAAGAAGAGAGGGGATGATCTCACCGGAGTTATTCATATAAGTAAGCGGCTCAACCAGAATATCGCTGCCGTCATTTATCTTTGCACTTCTAAACAAGCGAAGGCAGCGCTTTTTGAGAGTAACCCCTTTCTGCGCTGCCATCTTTTCGACAGTCATGAAACCCACATTGTGTCGAGTTCCATCATATTCCGGTCCAGGATTTCCAAGACCAAATACAAACATATCAGTCTTATGCTGTCGGTGTAGAAGCATCTGCTGTTGCATCTGCTGCTGCTTCTTCTGCCACTGGAGCATCTTCCTTGACCATCTTTACAGAAGCGATAGCCATGTCAGGATCATCAAGAAGCTTGATTACGTCTGCAACAACAAGATCCTTGACTCTGAATGCTTCGTTCAAGCCGAGAGAAGAGATATCTGCAACAATTGATTCTGGGAGGTGTCTTGGGAAACACTCGATTTCAACTTCATGCACAACCTGCTCCAAAACACCACCGTCTCTTACGCCAACTGGTGTTCCTGTGAGTTCGACTCTTACCTTTGTTCTCAAGAGCTGACCGAATGTGACTTCGAAGAAGTCAACGTGCTGGATGCAGTTCTTCAAGAGGTTTTCCTGAATATCCTTAACAAAGACTTTTCTTTCTTCACCATCAGCAAGCTTAAGAGTAATGAGTGTTGTTTCTGTGAACTCATTTCTCTTCATTCTGAATTCTTTTGCATCAAGTGTGACATAGAGTGGATCAACACCCTTCTTTCCGTAGACTACTGCTGGGATTCTGCCGCTTCTTACGACTCTTCTTGATCCAGCTGAACCGAAGTCTTCAGTTCTTCTAAGAGCTGAAAGTACCTTTTCGTCTGCCATTTTATTCTCCTTAACTCTCACGGGTTATTGTCCCGTTACCATTTATCGCCACAAGGCGCCTTTGAAATGTTACATTGCATGAGAATAAAAGTAAAGGTGCTGAAAGGAAAATATCCAGGGCCGTGCAGAATCGAACTGCAATATGAAGAATCAAAATCTCCTGCCTTAACCGTTGGGCTACGGCCCTAAGACGAGAAGAGACTAACAGAAATCTCTTCTCTAGTCCATCACATTATTTCTTTTGAGCCTATAAATTCCTTTATATTTGTATTTATTTGCTCTCTTGAGAGTACAAACCATACGCTTCCGCTACCACTTAAGGATGCATAATCACCATCTGACGAGAGAGAACTTATGGTCTTTAACATATCTGTTCCTTCCAACAGCTCGAAATCATTTGGAAATGAATCACGCTTCAGGGGAAAAGAGAGAGGTGGCAAAGGAGAGTACATTATATTCCTGTCATCAAGTTTTTCATATGCCTCTTTTGTTGATACCCCGCTTCCTTGGGCTCTAAAGAGAGATATATATTTATACGGGAGGTCATAGATAAGAGGAATAACAATCTCCCCTATTCCATTTACTCTTGCCAGCTTCTCTTCCGAGACAAAGAATGGGACGTCGGCTCCAACAGATTGGGAAAGAAGAATAAGCTCATCTCTGTTGAGAGATTTAAAATATTTGTTGAGAAATAAGAGAACAGCGGCGGCATCTGAGCTACCGCCTCCAAGGCCTGCTTTCTCAGGTATGTGTTTATCTATATCTATAGAGAGGGAAAATCTTTTTCCCGTTCTTTCACTATAGAGTCTTGCAGCCTTCTCCATGATATCTGTCTTACCCTTCTCCAGATATCCTTCGTTTCCCTTTATTTCTACTCTATACTCACCCTCTTCTAAAGAGAGTGTAAGTTCATCGAAGAAAGGTATTCTGAGAAAATAGGAATCGATGTTATGGTAGCCATCACTTCTTTTCTCTCCCACTTTCAGTCCTATATTTACTTTTGCAAATGCTTTTACTTTTTCTCTGATCATAAGGGTCTATAGATTACCACATATTTCTTTAAGAGACAGTCTCAAATATTGGTATAACATATTTATACAATTTGCTAAAGATTTATTATAATTTTAGTGGCGGTTTTATTATTCTTATTTTATGCTTTAATCATGAAGGCCAAAGCTATTATCTTCGATAAAGACGGTACACTTTTTCCCTACAATCTATGGAAGAATCCTATTAGGAAATTCTTCTCATCAGAGCTTCCTTTGTCAAAGCTTAGTCCAAACAAAAGAGAAGCATGCATCGATGAGTTTTCTTATGTTGTGGGAATAAAGAAGGATGGTACGCTGAATAACAAAGGATTATTCCTTAAAAAGAGCTACTTCTCGTCTTTCTTCTCTTTGGTATTCATAACTTTCAAGTATCATCTTAATCCAATAAAAAGTGCCAAAGGGTTCTTGAAGATAAAAAACAGGTGCAGATATGAATATAAAGAAGAATTGAAGAAATATGATTTTTCTCGATTAAAAAAAGTATTAGTTGAATTAAAGAGAAGCGGCTCAAGTTTAGCCATCTTTACTAATGACACAAAAGAGTCGTTGGATATTTTCCTTTCTGTCTTCGGCAGAGGTTTTTTCTCCTTCTCCATCGACAACACATCTCTCCATACAAAGCCTGATCCAAGGGCCATTAAAGACTATTCCATATTCTCAGGCATAGAAACAAAAGACATGATGATAGTCTCAGATAGTGTGAAAGATCTAAAAATGGCTAAGAAAGCTGGCGTAGGTACAATTGTGGCCTTGGAAGGGACCACAGAGACAAAGGAACTGAAAAAATGGGCCGATTATGTTTTCCCAGACATAATTACAGCCCTTTCCTTCTTTATCTCCTGACACTTCTTGTCTGAGCCCCGCACTTGGGACAGAAGACCTTTCCATCTGTAATATGATAACCGCATCTAGGGCAGTCATACTCACCTACGTCTTCTTCTTTTTCTTCCTCTTCCACATCCATAACACTTTCAGCTGGCACAAAGCTCTCTTGTTGTCTTTGTGCTTCTGCACTCTTCTTTGCCATAAATGCCGCTACATCGATTCCTTCTTTAGTAAAGAGCTTACGTCTCAGCACATAGTAGACAATGATAGATGAGAGAATGAGAATCGATAGGACAGATGAAACCATGAATACTGTATCTCCTGCCATATAAGACAGATAGAATGTATATGCATTGTCTACAATCTGAAGTCCCAACAGGGTCCAGACTGCATAGAGTCCACGCTTTTTAAATACAAGTAGTCCCCTGAAGGAAGCCATGATCAGAACTAGGTATACTATTGTTGTACCTAGCGTTATCCAATCCCAAGTTCCTGCTCCATTCTTTGCAATGGAAGCAATGATGGTGATAAGGGAATATATGTTGAGAAACATATCCAAAGGAAGTACCACAGCAGCATATATTCTATGAAACTTCAAAGGAGTGTTTTTTAAGTCTAAGTATTGTTTCATGAGAAAAAGATAACGCCCTAAATGGATATTGTCCACATAGGGCGTGAAACTAAAGCCTTAGCTTGGCTGTACTCTCATAAACTTCTTTTTTCCTGCCTTAAGCATGAAGTCGCCGTCGCTATCTGCATCAGAGAGAGTAAAAGTGGTCTTTGGATCAGTTACCTTATTTCCATTTACCTCCGCTCCACCCTGTGTCACAAGCCTTCTGGCATCTCCGTTACTCTGAGTCAATCCGCTCTTAGTAAAGAGGTCCAGGACTCCGATTCCATTCTCAAAGAGGGCCTTTTCCAACTGGACAGTAGGAACATTCTCCTTGTTTCCCTCTCCCTTGGAGAAAAGGTGGGCTGCAGCATCTTTTGCCTTTTCAGCCTCTTCTTCGCCATGGATGATCTTTGTTATCTCATAAGCAAGTCGTGCCTTTGCGTCGTTTATATTTCTCTTAGGGTCTTCATACTCCTTGATTTCATCAAGAGGCATAAAGGTGAAGAGCTTCATAAACTTTATTGCATCCGGGTCTGATACGTTTCTCCAATACTGGTAGAAATCATATGGAGAGTAGAGAGTTGGATCCAAGAATACTGCACCCTTCTCGCTCTTTCCCATCTTCTTGCCATCTGCACGCATAATGAGATTGAATGTAAGGCCGAAGCACTCTTCTCCTCCCATTCTCTGAATGAGATCGATACCTGCAA
>CAMEQB010000102.1 GCA_945932505.1 uncultured Spirochaetales bacterium | reverse complement strand
ACTTTAGATTATCTCAAGTGATATCCTTTGATTAAAATAAAAAAATCAGACAAAATCTAGGATTTCCTCTTCTTTGCACCCCAGAGCATTGGCAAGTCTCACTATAGTAGAGACAGCAGCTTTATTAATATCTTTTGTCTTTAGTTCGTATTGTTGTAGTGTCCGTAGGTTTACACCAGCTTTTTCTGATATCTCCCTCTGAGAATATCCGGACTTCTTTCTCTGCAGTTGAAGATTTGAGGTTGTATGTCTACTTCGAATCATATTAGTAATTATGTCTATACACTTCTCTTCAGATGCTTCGTGTAGAGTAGGATATAGTCTTAGGATGTCAACCATGGATAATGTTTTGAATATATCTCTAAAAGAGCATCCCATTTTCCATTGATAATATGCTAGGATCCATCCACACCAATATTCTGGAGAACATTCGTAATCTACTTGATTATCCTTAAAAAACGGAGGGATACCGACACGAGTTAGCGTCTCAATAGCCAACTCCGTTCCTGACATTCCAGATATGATTTTGGGATTGCCCTTTCCGAACTCATCAGATAATCCACTGGAAATAAAGAGCTTCATAAACTTGTTTATTTCGATTTCACAGATATTTACAGCATAATCAATAGCTTCTCCAAGATTTCTCATTGCATCATCTAGATATATTTCATCATAAGCGTTCATCATTTGGTTTAATTCCTTCTTTTATTATATCTCTAAGATAAAGACCGTTTATGTCTTCATTTTCAAGTTCTTTAAAAAAAGCATGTCGGGCGTCGTTATCTCTTTTCTTTCTTTTAGGGTAATAACTTGTATTATCAGCAATAGAATAGTCAATAAAATTAATGCTTTGAAATGCCTTTTCGGATTTAAGGACAAATTGCTCTCCTAGTTTGCCAAGTTTCATTGCATAGGAAAGTTGTCGCAAAGATATGGTATTGCTTAGAAAAGAGCGAGCAAAAGAAAAATATGAGTCATCTGCTCTGTATCCTATGATGACATCAAAATCTTTATAGTCTGGCGTAAACGTTTGAATTAAGTATTCTTTTCCTTTTTTTTCGATAGGGCTAGATAACTTAAATACTCTATTTTCTAACAGTATCGCTAGCCAAGATAATATTGAATAGTTTGATAAATCTAGAATTGTGAGGTTATCAGTTTCTATCTCATACTTATTTGCATACCCATCTACACCTTCGTTTGTGGCCCATTCCTTAGCAAGTTCTATGTTCTCTGTACAGTAAAAACCAAGTCCATAATCGTTATATGTCTTTCCTTTTCCAAATATAGGTTTAGGAATGATAATTTGTGAACCATGATATAGTATTTTTTTGCTCATATTATTATACCTCTAAAGAAGTATAACTCTACAGAAGTATAGTTGCAAACATTTCATTTTATGAATTACATACATTCAATGTACATCAAATAACAAGATATTCTATCTCCTTTCTTGATTTCATCATTAACACGGTTGATTACTTAACAACTGATATCGACGTTATAGAAAAATTACCTAATAGAGTTAATTTTAGATAGATAGAATCTCTTCATATCCATCTCAAATTCTTTATCACAGGAGTATTCTCTTCCTAGACACTTCATCCATAGAGAAGGGTCCTCCATACAGAGATAGAAGAATATATTGTCTTCATATTCTTTAGGGAAAGACGAGTATATATGTTTGAACATCTTCTCTTTCTTATCTAACGGATATGAATACTTTCCAGCTGCATCTACTAGTTCCATCTCCAATACCTTACTTTCTGCACCCATCTCTCTCAGTCTCTTTATAACAGCTTTGGTGAAAGTTAGGGTTCCTATTCCTATTAATAGAATATCGCTGGGAGAGAAACGGGAAGTTATTTCATCTACAACATACTTATATTCATCTTCCCAACCTTTAAAATAGAACATAGGGTGGATATGGAAGCCAACAAGGTTTCCATTGTCTCTTGCCTTCTCAGCGTCCTCAAGTCTCTCTATTAGAGAAGCCGTGAAGTGTTCTTCTTTCTCTATAATCGTGGGAGCATTGAGAGACCAGGTGAAAACCATGTTCTTGGGCCAAGGATGTGAGAACACGTCCCGTTTTGATTTGCTCTTCAGCTCTATTACTATATCAGGGTGTTTTTCTGCAAATGAAGATAGTGCAGAGAGTGTGCCGTAGTCATCTCCAAGGAGAAGAGAGTCTGAAGCCTGACCTGTTCCGATGTGCCATACGTCATCTGTAATCTCCAGGTTATTTAGTTTCTCTTCCAGATTTGAAACTATCTTTATCTCGTTTTCGTTGTAGAAGGCTTGGATAGAGCAGTAAGAGCAGCCGAATGCACACTGCATTACAGCGTCCAGTGTACGAATTTTACAGCATCTGGTCTTTTCTCCATCCACTGGGCAGGGGCAACGGGATAGAACAAGCTTCTGGTCTTCTGTAAGAGCCTTGATCTTAGGATTCTTTCTCACTTCAGGAAAAAAGCCGGAGTAATCAGTTTCACTCTCTCTAAGAGTACTCATATACTTTCGTAGAGCCTTTATATATCTATCTCCCTCTCTTCCGTCTTTATTCTCTTTTTCTCTCTTATAACTAAGGCAGAAGCTCTCTTCTTTCCATTGGACAAGATCCGCTTCTTCCTTTACTGCCTCCAGCTTTTGGCTTTGAGTGAAGTGGATAGATGAGAAAAGAGACGATAGTGAGTCTTTGATAGTGCTTGGTAGTGAAGAAAAGATATCCAGAAATGCGTTCATGGTAGAAGTGTAGCTTTTCTTTTCTTTCAGGGGAATATATCCTTTCAATATGAGCGAAAGTGCAAGAGATCAGGCAAGATCACTACCAGAGAATCCTGGGTGTTATCTAATGAAGAATGCTGAAGGTACAGTTATATATGTGGGAAAGGCCAAGAACCTTAAGAGGAGAGTAAACTCATACTTTCTCCCCAATAGGAACGCAAAGACTGCAGCCTTGGTAGAGAAGATCGTAAATATAGAGTACGTAATAACAGGAAACGAGTATGAGGCTCTTGTCCTGGAGAACAACCTGATAAAGAAATATAACCCTCACTATAATATTCTATTGAAAGATGGTAAGAGTTACCCCCTCATAAGAATAACCAACGAAGATTATCCCAGGGTGTTTAAAACAAGAAGAGTAATAAAAGACGGTAGTCTTTACTATGGCCCATATCCTGATGGCAAGAGACTTGATATGTACCTGGAGACGGTCGAGGATACTTATCCACTCCGCTTATGCCAAGGCGTGCTGAAAAAGAAATCTACTCCTTGTCTCTACTACCATATGAAAAAGTGCTCGGGTCCATGTATAGGAGCCATAAGTAAGGAAGAGTATGGTGAGTACATAAAAGAAGTAAAAGACTTTCTATCTGGAGATGATTCTTCCCTCTCGAGGAAAGTAAAGAAAGAGATGCTTGAAGCATCTAAGAAGCTGGACTTTGAGACAGCTGCCAAGAAGAGAGATCTTCTTGAGGCATTATCTGTCATGCAAAGTAATCAGGGTGTCGATGATATGGACACCAGCGAAGATAGCCGTGACTATGCAGCCATCGAGATGAGGGCATATCTTTGTACTGTTTCCATTATGCAGTTCAGGGACGGGCGATTAATCGGAAAGGCAATGTATAGGGCTGAGTGTCTTGGAGACGAGACTGAGACTCTGCTTTCCTTCTTGATCCAATACTACAGCGACGGCGACACTCTTCCCCATGAGTTATATGTATCCCACGATATAGACGCTGAACTATTGTCCAAGTTCTTTAAGGAGGAATTGGGAAAACCTTTGAAGGTAGAGATTCCTAAGGATGGAAAGCACTACAGAATACTTCGCCTAGCAGGGGAAAATGCAACAAGGGACGTAGAAAAGAGACTGAAGAGCGTAGACAACACTCCAGCCTTGGAGAGACTGAAAGAGATAACGAACATCGACACACTTCCGTCCCTGATAGAGGGTTTCGATATCGCACAGCTATCTGGAAAATATACTGTAGCTTCCCTTATAGTCTTTAGAGATGGTAATCCATCCAACAAAGAATATCGTCACTTCTCAATGAAGAGCCTGGAAGAAAATGAAATAAATGACTTCCAGTCTATTCATGAAGCGGTATTCAGGCGATATAAGAGACAGAGGGATGAGAAGGCCCAGCTACCAGACTTGTTGATGGTTGATGGAGGAATAGGGCAGGTGAATGCCGCCATTGCCGCCCTTGACGAATTGGGACTCTCTTTTCCTGTAGTTGGACTAGCTGAGAAGCACGAAGAGATTGTCTTTCCCGATAACACATCCCTCCTCCTGGATCATAGCGATCCCGGATTGAGAGTTCTTATCGCCCTTAGAGACGAGTGCCATAGATTCGCCACGTCTTTTAACCAGAGGATGCGAAGTAAGGACGCTTCCTTTAAGCTCCTAGAGTCCATTGATGGAGTGGGACCTGAGAGAAGTAAGAGAATAATGCAGACTTATCAGAGTGTAGAGGCAATACTCTCTCTCACTCCCGAAGAATTGGCTAAGGGAGCCAAGATTCCACTGCCTGTGGCGGAGAGGGTGCTTCGTAAGCTTAACTTTTAAAGTAGTTTTTCTCTAAGCTTGGAGGATCCAGAGACAAAGGAGTCTCTCTTCCTTTGTCTACTATTATTGTGTATATAAGATTCTCTGCATAAAGCTTCAAAAGGTCTGTGGATGAAGATTTGAGGACTGTATCGTAGTATCCGAGGAGAGAGATTATTCTTCTCGTATCCTCCAGAGTATATATCCTCATGGCTTTTCGATATAAGTCTTTCTCTCTTCCTCCCACTCCCGTGTTTCTCTTTGCACCAGGGCGTGTTGGATACGGAGAGACGAAAGTTACGGTATCGAAAATCTCTTTCTCGCTTTTTCTCTCTTTCTGCATAATGATGCAGGCTTCAAGACGCCTAAAAGAAGTGGCTAGGACAGAGAGGGCCGGGATGATGTCCCTACTGTCATTAAGGAGAATAGATGAAACGGAAAGAAGAGCCTTCTCCAAGTTTCCTTCTCCTATGGCCCTGAATAGTGAATAACCGTTTTCTCCCTTGGTTCTTACGCTGTAGGCTTCGATTGTCTCCAGAGTGATAGTATTGTCTTCACTTTTTTGAATTTTTAGGAAGTTAGTGATGGAACCAACCAAATTCTTCATTTCCTGAGTATTGTTGTCTACAGAAGAGAGGATCTCATCGATGGCGTCTTCAGTTATTCTATATCCCTCTTTTGAGGCGAATTCCCTTATCCAGCGTCTCTTTTCGTTATCGAACATCTCCCAGAAAACAATTGTGTTTTCTTTGCCGGCTACACTGACAAGACTCTTTGGAAGGTTTACAGAAGATGTTTCCGTCGTCGTCACTATAAGGGTGCAGTCATCTTGGGGACTGGCGCCGAAATCAGATAGGGCAGAGTATGTTTCGTCTGTTTTCTTTACGTTCTCATAGTGCTTTAAGACGACAAAGCGATAGGAAGAGAAGAGAGAACTTTGGGAAAGAGCGGAGGATATGCCGCCGCCGTCTTCGTCACCACCGAAGAATACATAGTCTTCTGCGTCTGGATAGAGAGAGCGTATCTTATTCTTCTCTCTCTTGATAAATTCACTTTTTTCTCCCTCTTCCGGTCCCAAAAGCAAAAAAACAGCCACTAATATTTCCTCCGTATCTCTCTGAGGATACCACAAATTACAATCTTTTTGCTCCTAGTAATACCCATACTATCATTTTCTGGCCAAAGTTCAGTGAGAGTCTTTAGTTTTCTTAGTCTTCTAAGCTCCATTTTTCCTTCTCCTCCCTCTGGGTACCCTAGGACTATATCACCATCTTTTGCTTCTCTCTCGCTATCCATAATGGCGATGTCACCTGGGATTATTCCTCCTTCCTTCATTGACCATGATGATACTTTGAATGCAAAAGTGGAGGGAGAATAAAGAGAGGATGGAATAAAGAGAGTCTCTATGCTTCCATTACTTATCATCTCTTCATCTGGTTCTTTAGAGAAGAAGGGAATAGGAACGTTTCCCATATCCTTTCTTGTTTTCTCTGGGAGGATAATAGATCTTGCTCCACTATTGTTCTTTTCTATAAGTCCCTTTTTCTCCATGGAAGAAAGAGCGTAGTGAACGGCAGATGGCGATACTTTAAAGTGGTCTGCAATCTCTCTGAGACTTGGAGCAAAGCC
>CAMEQB010000101.1 GCA_945932505.1 uncultured Spirochaetales bacterium | reverse complement strand
CTCATCCCAATGGGGATTTCTACAATACTATTCACTCTTTGGTCTTTCTCCTTTGACCAAAGTATTTTGAAGATGCTCTTGGGTGTAGTCTTCATAATACTTGTTCTTATATTCCTTCTTTCAAAGAAAGGAATCTCCATTAAGCCTACACCCATAAAGGGAGCTGTAATGGGTGTGATCAGCGGTCTCTCCAATGGTTTTACTGGAATCAGCGGACCACCGGCTGCAATGTATCTTAGGCCATCAATCGATAACAACGACGAATATATAGCTACCATACAGTGTTTCTTTCTTTTCCAAAGCACCATTGGTCTAGTGTCTAGAATGGGGCTTGGTGCCTTGGATAGGGGAGATATAGGTTTCTTGATTGTGGTTCTCGTCTCCACTTTCCTTGGTTCTGTTATAGGGGGAAAGATAAACGGGAAAGTAGACAGCGCCAAGATGCAGAGATATGTCTACATCTTTGTAGGGTTATATGGGGTATACGTCCTTTTTTCGGAGCTAATTTACATAGAATTAATCTGACTATGCTTTCCAGCTGTTGAATTATACTTCTTCTTTAGGAAAATAAAAGATGACAAAAACGGAGAAGAAACAATGGAATTTCAAGCGGATTTGCAGCAGCAACTTGTTTTTCTTCTCCGTCTTGTTCTCTCCTCCGTCTGTGAAATGGCTATTTGTTGGGAGAGGTAGAGTAGAAACAAAAATGCAGGGATTAGAACACATATGGTTGTTGCAATGGCCTCCGCATTGATGGTGATTATCTCAAAGTATGGATTTATGGATGTCATCACTCTCTCTTCCGTGCATGTAGAGGTATCACATATAGCGGCAGGAGTAGTTCAGGCAATAGGATTTATCGGAGCAGGCGTAATATTTGTCAAGGGTGATAATATTATCGGTCTTACTACAGCAGCAGGATTATGGGCAACTGTAGGTGTGGGGCTTGCTGTTGGATCTGGTTTGTACTTTCTAGGTATCTCTTCAACTCTATTGATTCTACTTATAGAGCTTTTGGTTCACCGAAAAGGCAATATGTCCCACTACACAGAGGCCGGGCATATTGAAGTTAATCTTACAAAAAACAATATGAGTCTGGAAGAAGCGGAAAAGAGGATAGAAGATTATGAAGTAGTCATTCGTAATAGCTCCCTCATACACAACAAAGAGGGAGAGTCCATCTTCTCAGCTTCGATCTCATGTTCTTCCTCACTCTCCATCTATGATACTGTCAACGAACTCATTAATTCCTCCTTCGTTGAAACTATTCAGATATACGCTATAGACTAACTTGCGCTTTTTCCTCTTTCTATACTCACCTGGGGTAGAACCGCTTAGGCTATGGAAGATGTGGATAAAGTAGCTGGAGTTCTGAAAGCCACAGAAGTCTGATATGTCATTTATGGACATATTACTGTCTACAAGGAGCTTAGAAGCCTTGTTTACTCTCAGTGCATTTAAATACTGGATAAATGTCATGCACATAGTCCTCGAAAAGAGGGCAGAGGCATAGCAGGGCGAAGATCCTGCCCACGATGCTAATTCCTCTAGTTCAATAGTGCTGTTCCAATGTTTTTCAATATAACTGAGCATTCTGTTTACTTTGAAGTTTTCAGAATGCCTAGGCAGAGGGACAATATCCCCACCTGCAGATTGTTCCTTTTTCATTGTCGTCCCCTTGACTATCAATAAAATTTTACGACAATATGGAAAAAAAGAAAGAAAAATGAATGGGGAAGTAGCTCATCTGGCTAGAGCGTTTGAATGGCATTCAAAAGGTAGGCGGTTCAAGTCCGCTCTTCTCCAAAGAAATCCCGAATAGGGATTTTTTATTTGCCTGTAGGTAACACAGTAATAAGATTATCGAGATAAAAAAAGGGTCACCACCCTGGCAACCCTCATACAAAGAGAATTATCTCTTATTCTTCGTCATCTAACTCCAATGGTTCATCGTCTTCATTTTCGTCATCTGTGACTTCTCTCATATCGGAAGTATCTTCTTCGATGTTGGATTCTGTCTCGATTATAGTGCTCTTGCGCTGTGTAGGAGCCTTCTCGAACTTGACTTCCAAATAATCAGGGCATCTTCCATTTTCAGCGACATAATCACGTTCTACGAAATATTCGCACAACAGGCCATCTGCACTGTCATAGAATCTGCATCTTGTTCTCTTAGGTGGATTGTTTTTCAGCTCTTTAAGGAATTCTGTGCCCTCTTCTGCATGATCTGCATTCTTCTCTGTAGACATTTTATACATGTCTTTATAGAGATTGATGTCCTTGTTGTGGCCGCAGGAGATGCAGCCGTAGCCAAGTGTCAGAGTATCTTTCTTGCTAGCCATTGTGGCCTCCTTGGAGTTTCCATTATAGACAATACGGCATAAAAAAAGCCATAGTGCCACAACTATTTAATATACCAGTATTTTCGAGTATTGAAAAGGTAATGGAAAGATAGAATATGAGTCAACAATTACACCTTTATAATCTTTAAATAGATAGAAATAGTTATTATAGATGTTATGAAAATAACAAATTAATCAAGTTTATAACATTCTTGACTCTATGGTATTGCGCATCCTTCCGTCATTTATTATAGTACGCCTAATTTCATATGCTTGGAGGTTGTTTCATTTATGGACAACAAGAAAATCAAGGTTGCTGTATTGGGAGCAACTGGTGCCGTTGGTCAGGTTTTCATGTGGATGCTTTCTGATCATCCCTGGTTTGAATTGAGCTATGTAACAGCATCTGCTGCAAGAGTCGGAATGAAGTATTCCGAAACAGTTCATTGGGTAATGCCCTTTGAAATGCCAAGTGAGATTAAAGATATTGAAATCAAAGAGTTCAACCACGATGCTATGCTTGAAGCAGGCGTAAGAATAGTATTCTCCGCTCTTCCTGCAGATGTAGCAAGAGAAGCTGAACCTCAGCTCAGAGCAAATGGTTTCTATGTATTCTCTAATGCAGCTGCAATGAGATATGACAGTGATGTTCCAATTCTTATCCCAGATACAAATATCGAGCAGTTGGATCTTATCAGGGAACAGGGATATCCTCAGACAGGTTTCTGTGTAACAAATGCTAACTGTGTAACAACAGGTCTTGCAATGGCTCTCGCTCCTCTCAGACAGTTCGGTATCAAGACAATCACAGTAAACAGCTATCAGTCTGTTTCAGGTGCAGGTTATCCAGGACTCTCTTCCTTCGATATTACAGATAACTGTATCCCTTACATCAAGGGCGAAGAAGAAAAGATTGTAAAAGAGATAAAGAAGATTCTCTCCATTGATCCTGAAGTATATGCCTTCACTGTCCGTGTTCCTGTTATGTTCGGTCACTTGGAGACAGTATGGCTTGACTTGGAGAAGGATGTTGAGTGTGAAGATATCATCAAAGCATGGGCGGACTTCAAAGAAGTTCAGGATCTGCCATCTACTCCTAAGCAGCCTATCGTCTACTCAGATGAGCCTACTTTCCCTCAGCCAAAGTATGCTTTCTGGGGCAGCCCAAAGGGAATGGTTGTTTATACTGGTAGAATCAGAAAGAAGGGTGGAAAGATTGGTTTCTGTCTTCTTGTCAACAATATCGTCAAGGGAGCAGCTGGCGGCTCTATTCAGAACGCTGAAGCATTCGTTTCCCGCTTTGGTCTCAAATAAGACAAAAGAAAGTGTGTGTACGGCATCCATCCGGGTGCCGTTTTTAAACGCTCTTTGTCAGGTCTTTCACCCACTTATACTTTCTGTAATGGTGCAGAGTCCATGGTATTTTTCCCACTTCATCAAGACATGTGCAGATAAATACTGCAGCTACAGGCCAATTGAATACAAAGGTTCCCATAAATGCCAAAGGAATGGCGACAAACCACATTGATACTATTATGGAGTAACAGTCGAATAGAGTGTCTCCTCCGGAGGCGAACATTCCATTGATGACTACTGAGTTATAGCTGGCACCAATAACATATAGAGCAAGAATAAATGACATTGAGATGAAGTAAGATGTAGCTGTTTCAGATAGCTCCACCAACATAAGTGACGGCTTAATTGCTAATATTACAAGTAGTGCAGTGAGAAAGCCGCAGACCAGGGAGAGAATGCTTAATCTATCTCCATAGATCCTCGCTCTTTCTGTGTTGCCGCTACCCAACTCATAGCCAATAAGAATGCTGGCTCCTCCGGCAAGACCCTTTGTAAAACTCTGAACAAGGTTTCTCAATGTAAGAGCCAAGGAATTAGCTGCAGAAGCATCTACTCCCATATGACCCAAGAATGCACTGTATGATGAGATCCCGAGAGTCCATATAAGGTAAGCCCCCAGTAGAGGCAGAAGCTGTCTGATGTAGTCCTTGGAAAGAGCCTTATCAAAAGCGAAAAGCTTACTTAGATTTGGCCTTATTCTTTTATCTTTCCAACACTCTATTATAGATAACACAAGCTCTACGACTCTTGAAATGACTGTAGCAAGGGCTGCTCCCATTACTCCCATTTTCGGTGAGCCTAAGAGGCCAAAGATAAATATTCCGTTTAGAGAGATGTTGAGAATAACTGCAATCGTGCTGATAGTGGCGACTTTCTTTGTATTCTTTCCTAGTTTTATCTGGGCCAAAAAGCATTGGGAGAGCCCGGTAATAAGATAAGAGAAAGAAGCTATCTTCAAGTACCTCACTCCAATTACCAATAACTCTTCTACGTTTGTGAAGATTCTCATGGCAGGGTAGGGGAAGACGAAGCAGACAACAAAGGTCAAGACACTTACTAATATGCAGATTCTCAGTGTCATGCATAGTACCATGTTTACTGTCTTTCTATCGTCTTTTCCTGAGTATTGGGCTCCAAGTACATGGAAAGCTGCGATTATTCCTGAGATGGTCAGGTTCTGTATAAACTGTAGCTGAGTTGCAAGTGAAACTGCTGCCATAGAGCTTTGGTCCAGGGAACCCAGCATTATAGTGTCTGATGCACCTACAAGAGAAAGCATCAAACTTTGGAAGGCAATGGGCAGAGCCAAAGAGAATAAGTTTTTAAGAAATACTTTGTCGCTGAATGTAGACTTTAAGAGTTTCTTTTCCATCGCCCATATCCTATTATTTTGATATTTTTACCTCAAGAGGGAAAGTTTAAACTACTTTAACATCATTGGGACCGAGAAGTAGAACTGTACATTGGTGTAAGAAGATAAGCATAATATAATTCCACATCTCTCCAAAGAATCATCAGTAGAATCTTGATGATGTAAATATTTAAGAAGTAGATTTATTACATGAAAAAATATCTGATAATCCTGCTTCTTGCACTGACTCTTGTGTCATGCAATACTTCTCGTGTAAACAAAGAATGGTTGCAGCCGAGAGGTGAAACTGTTTCATACCTTGGTCCGGAAGGAACTTATACAGGACAGGCTGCAATGCTGTTCTTCGGTGATGATGCATCTTTTTATGCTGAAAAGACTGTCAGTGATGCAGTTGCAACTATGGTTGACGGTAATTGTAGTTATGCTGTAATCCCACAGGAAAACACAGTGGGTGGCCCTGTAACTGCATATATTGACGAACTACTTTCCCATGATGATATCTCAGTAGTTTGTGAGACAGAGCTTGTTATTGACCAAGCGCTCCTTGTAAAGAAGGGGACAAAGTTATCAGACATAAAGGTGGTTTGTTCCCATGAACAGGGGCTGATACAGGGAAAAGTCTGGCTTGAAGAAAATCTTCCCTCTGTAGAGACCTGTATTGTTTCCAGCACCGCTGAGGGGGCGAGACTTGCTTCTGTAAGTGATGGAAGCGTAGCCGCAGTCGCTTCTGCTGCAGCGGCAGCTGTATATGACTTGGAAGTTTATGCACCTCGCATTCAGGAAAGTGATGCCAATAGAACAAGATTCTATGCGCTCAGAGTGGGAGAAGGAGAAAAAGAGAAATCAGACAGGATGCTTTTCTCAGCAACGGGAAATGTCTCTGATTTTCCAAAATTAATCAAAGCTTTCGGCTCTTTTGAGCCAGTAGCTATAACTTCCCGTCCCTTGAAGACTAAACTTGGTGATTATATTTGGCTTATAGAATTAAAGGACGCTGGATATGATGAGTTTCTAAAGATTGGTAAGACTGAAGGCTTTGAGTTTAAGTATTATGGCTCCTTCCCTTTAGTCTAAATGTGAAGAAAAACATATCCCTCACTTTATCTATAATACAAGACTGAGTGAGGGATAAGGTGTAATCTTTCGAGTCGTGTGTTATATGTTAAAGAAAAGCTAACGGAGATTTATTTCATCTTCTGATGTCGTAGTTCATATTCATAAGCTTTTTGATTGTCTCGGCATC
>CAMEQB010000100.1 GCA_945932505.1 uncultured Spirochaetales bacterium | reverse complement strand
AGAATAGAACCGATAAAAGGAATGAGGGAAAAGATAAGTATCTCTATCATGCTTTATTCCAAAAACAGGGATGCTACAACCAATAATAGCCCCAGTACTGCTCCAAAGATAGTAGTTTTCTTCTCTTTGGAGTGGAGGGCGGATGGCATAAGCTCCCAGAAGAGAATATACAACACCATTCCCAGTGCCAAAGACATCAAAACAATAAAGAAAGACGGAGAAAGAATAGAAGAAAGCCCCATCATCACTAAGCCACCGATGAATGTTGAGAATGAGGATAGAATGAGGATAGTGTTTCTCTTTCCCTTACTCTCGCTCTTAAGAGTGGAATATATTAATGCACCCATAGGAATATTATGTAGTGCTACTCCCAGGGCAAGTGTAATTCCGCTATTAAGACTCTGGGATGCAACACTATATACTGTCATACCCTCCACAATATTGTGTAAGACAATAGCAATAGCGCTCATTATACCGATATGTACAAGATTCCCCTCTTCGCTCTCCTCGCTTCCTTCATGCTCAGGGACAAAGTGATCCAATACCTTTAGTATCACTATACCCAAGGCACAAAGGGCAATTACAAGTAAGTATCCCAGGCCACTGGTCTCTTCAATTATTTCAGGAATCAAATCAAGAAACGCCACTCCCGCCATGGCGCCCAATGAAAGGGAAGAAATAAAGCTTTGGACATGAGCTTTATTTGAAGTAATCTTGGCAAAAACCATGCCTAAGCCAAACACGACAGATAAACACAATACAACAAGCAAAGCCATATCAAATCTTCTCCTTATTCTTTCTACACTCACCACATAGTCCATCCAAGACTGTCGAGGTAAGTGTCTCGAAGCCCAAGAGGTCATCTACAGCCTTTCTTATGGCTTCAGTGGTGGCTCCATCCAAGTGTTCGGTCTTTCCGCAGACACGACACTTGATATGCATATGCATAGGACAGAGAGACCCTGAATATTGATATTGGGTCCTTCTTCCCGAGTTTCCTGTGCGCCTTACTTTTCCTTCCTTTTCCAAGGAATCTACAATCCTATATACAGTGCTCTTCTTTGAATCCGGAAGAGAGGCGCATATATCTTCCATAGAGAAAGAGAGCTGGGAGTTCTTCTCTAGGAAAGATAGGACCTCTTTCCTAGAATGAGTGTCATATTTCACAAAAAATGAGAATAATTCTCAATTTTACCTTTGGTCAATACCTCAGAATTAAAAGATTCATAAAAACAACACTTATTTACCATTGGCAACATTTTTATAGGGGGTTATCTTTTTTTCATGAACAATTACAGAAGACCATTCTTCAGCGGAAGAAACGGAGCAGACGAATTATCAGTGACCTTGGTGATACTGGGTGTAGTGCTCTTTCTTGCCGCCCCTATATTTGATGAAAGAATAATCCAAGGTATATTCATACTCCTAGGAGGAGTATCTGCTTTTTTCGGCGTTTTCAGATCACTCTCAAAGAACGTAGGAAAACGAAGATCCGAAAACATCGCATTCGTCAACTTCTTTAGAAGCGAAAGCGAAGCTGAGAAAGAACAGAAAAAGAGAGAAAAAGAAGCAAAGAAAAAGGCTGAAGAAGAGAGAAAAGCCAGAAGAAAGGAGGAAGAGAAGACTCATGCCTTCTTTAAGTGTCCACAGTGTGGAAAAGAACTTCGAGTCCCTAGGGGAAAGGGCAAGATTAGAATCAAATGCCCTAACTGCGGAGAGCAGTTTATAAGGAAGACTTGATATGTTCGGATATATCGTCCTTTCATCTTCTGCTCCCAAAGAGGACAGAAAGACCTATAGAGAGGCCTACTGTGGTTTATGCCATACACTGAAAGATAAGTATGGTAAGACTGGCATGCTCTCCCTATCCTATGACATGACATTTCTTTCTCTTCTTTTGTCAGATATAGAAGACTCCCCAAAGATAGAGGGAAAGGAGAGATGCCTTGTCCATCCAATTGTAGAGCATAAATTCTTTACAACATCCGTCATGGATTACACAGCTTCTATGCAGATTCTTCTCTCCCACTATGCTCTTGTCGATTATAACAATGATGAAAAGAAAGAAAAGAAAGACCGTTTCCTTCCTTTCATCCCTGAAATAGAGAAGAAATACAAGAGACAAAGCGACGCTCTGAAAAACAATCTCGCCCTTATTTGGGAGAATGAAAAGAAAGGCATAAAAGACGCATACCAGAATTCTCTCTTATTCGGAGAGGCTCTTGGAGAGATCTTTGTAAAAGATGAAAACAGCCATTTTGCCCCAGATTTGAGAATGATGGGATGCGGAATGGGAAGATTTATCTACCTTCTTGATGCATGGGACGACAGAAAGAAAGATCAAAAAAACAATAGATATAATCCACTTTCCTCCGATATCACGGAAGAAGAAATAAGGACAATGCTCATTGATGCAGCATCTTGTGCAACATCAGCTATGGAACACATGCCTCTTGATGATTATGTGCCATTGTTCGAAAATATCCTGTACCATGGCATGTGGAGCAGATTTAAGGTTGAGGTAAAAGGCAATGAGTGATCCTTATGAAGTTTTGGGACTAAAACAAGGGGCCAGTGAAGAAGAAGTCAAAAAGGCTTATAAAACTTTGGCAAAAAAATATCACCCTGATGTTACAGGTAACGATCCTGCAGCAGCCAAAAAGATGCAGGAGATAAACTCCGCCTATGATGCCATCATAAACCATAAGTCCTACGCTTCTTCATCATCTTCTTATGGCTACAACCAATCCTCCTATGGTGGAGGCTATGGATATAGCAATGAAAGAGATGAAGAGTCAAATGAAATGAGAGCCGCAGCCTCATATATCCATGCTCGTCACTTTAGAGAAGCTCTACATGTATTGTCTACAGTACCATTTGAAAAGAGAAATGGTCGTTGGTACTATCTATCTGCAGTAGCCAAAGGTTATAGTGGAGACACAACAGGTGCCTATAGCGACATTTCTGAAGCAATAAAAAAAGAACCAGGAAATATGGAATACCAATCTTTCCTGGATCGTCTCAATGGTTCGAGAAACTTCTATACTCAAAGACAAAGCACATATGGTCCAAGCGGATCCAGCTTCTTCAGTTGCTGCCTGCCGCTGATGCTATTGAATATGTGCTGCCCTGGTTATTTCTGCATCTGCTGAAGAACTTCGACTACTACGTTTCTCTGTGGAGCGAGAAGATTTGCAATGTACTCTGCACTGTTTTCCAGCGTTACAGGAATCTTCTCAAGAAGAATATCTGTATAAAGAGTGCAGATACCAGAGATACTATAGTCAAGAATAATTGAAAGCTGTGCTTTGGATGACTCAGGAAGGTCCATACCAAGATCATTCAAAATCTTTTTGATTGCATTGTGTCTTGCATCATTGAGGACTTCACTGATCGTATCTGTAGCTACAAGTCGAGCAAAATATGTAGGGTTTGTCAAAAAGAAATCCGAGATTTGCTTTAAGTATCCTCTTGGATTCCAAAGAGCATCAGAATTGTTTTTAGCCTTGAATACAGCTGCTATTTCATCCATTACAGAAGCGGAAATACTTTTCAACACTTCTGCAGTGTTGTCATAGTGGGCATAGAAAGTACCTCTGTTTATATCAGCTTTCTTGACGATATCAGTGATTGTGATTTTATCAAAAGGCTTTTCAACCATAAGCTCAAGCATAGCCTCTTTGATCATCGTCTTACTTCTGATACTACTTCTGTACTCAGCCTTCATTCTTTTTGGAGCATCTTCTCTAGTTTCCATCCTTCATCCCCTTTTTAGAAAATTAAACAATCGTTTTCTTTTATTCCTAAGTTCAAAATTACTATATAAGAAGAAGTATATCTAATTTTATCTCAAAAACAACTATTACGTTATGCTTTTATTGTACTTTTAGACCATTTTTGCAGAATATACTTCCTCTGCATGTTTGATGGCATTTCTTAGTCCATCTTGTTCAACATCGCTGGAGATCCAATCTGCCTTTACTTTCAGACACTCATCGGCATTTCCCATTGCAATACCAAGCCCGGCGTATTCGATCATTTCAATGTCGTTGGCTCCGTCCCCTACTCCAACACTACTCTTTCTTTCTTCTCCATAGTAAGAGAGGATAGTCTTAATACCACTCCCCTTATCTACGCCCTTGAGACATATTTCGGCCATATCGCTTTGCTTCAAGCCTACAGTGTTTCCGACAATATTGTATCTATCACCCAAATCTCTTCTTACTTCATCTACTCTTCCTGATGGGGAGAGTACAAGAATCTTCTTGACGTCCAAGTCTTCAGGGATACTATCTGAAACTATCAAGCCTGGGATTTTAATAGAAATGCCATTACTTTTAATCAATGACTCCTTGAAAAAATCATATGCTCTTGATGGCATATATGTTCCATTTGAAGTCTGAACCATAGCTAGTTGCCCCATTTCTTTTAAATATGTAAGGACCTCTTCCACTTGTTTTCTACTGTAGCTTCTCTCTTCAAGAATCTTTCCTTCCGCAATTACAAGGCAACCAGCACTATAGACTCCGCCGTCAAAAGGAATGGGAGAAAGAGCCTTATCCATTTCACTTGGGCTCCTACCTGTGGAGACGAATATTCTATGCCCCCTGCTTTTTGCATCTAATATGGCTTCAAGTGCACTCTCTGGTAGTCCCTTTCCAAAAGGAAGCAAAGTTCCGTCTACATCAAAAAAGAAATTAAGTCTCATACTTCGATTTTATCTTTCGCGTCTAAGAGACTCAATATAGGTGTTTTAGATAAAAAATGAATAAATAAGAGAATCCCCATCAACAGATGTTGAAAAACAAAAAGAAATCTTGTTATATTATCCCTGCCATAAAGAGTACGTGAGGGACAAGCCCTTTGACCGTACAGCAACCTGCAGAAGCAAGGTGCTAAAGCTTGAGTGATGGTGGTACCCCATCACTGCGATGGGTTTTTTTCTTTCCCTCTTTTGGCTATAGGAGAAAGAAAATGAAAAGTTATTTTACTTCAGAATCAGTTACAAAAGGACATCCAGATAAAGTTGCAGATCAGATTTCAGATGCCATTCTAGACTCACTCTTAGCACAAGACCCATACTCAAGGTGTGCAGCAGAGACTACTGTAGAGAAAGAAAAATGTCACGTTATGGGTGAAGTAACCACAAAAGCAAAGGTGGACTACAAGGAAATAATCCGTAAAACAATAAGAAGTATCGGATACACAGATCCTAGTCTTGGCTTCTCCGACCAAAGCGAGATTTCTGTAACACTCCACACCCAATCCCCGGATATTGCTATGGGTGTAGACAACGAAGGAGCTGGAGACCAAGGCTTGATGTTCGGATATGCAACAAACGAAACAGAAGCCTTGATGCCTCTCTCATTAATGCTCTCTAGAGCATTGACTAATAAACTTACAGAGCTAAGAGAAACAAAACAGAATGACTGGATGGAACCAGACGGAAAGAGCCAGATTACTCTTTTGTATGAGAATGGTGTACCATGTGCTGTGGATACTGTAGTCGTTTCGATCCAACATAAAAAAGAGATTGAACTCGAAGATCTAAGAAGGGAAGTGATGGAAAAGGTAATAAAGGAGACTGTCCCTTCATGCCTTCTCACGCCAGAGACAAAATACTTTATCAATCCTACAGGACGTTTTGTATTGGGAGGACCAGCTGCAGATACAGGCCTTACTGGACGTAAGATCATCGTAGATACATATGGCGGACACGCTCACCATGGTGGCGGAGCATTCAGTGGTAAAGATGCAACAAAAGTAGATAGAAGCGCCAGCTATGCTGCAAGAAACATCGCAGCAACGATTGTTAAAAGCGGTCTCTATAAGAGAGCTGAAGTACAGTTATCATATGCAATCGGAGTAAAAGACCCTGTATCTATCCATGTTGATACTTTCGGTGAAGAAAAAATAAGTGAAGAGAAACTTATTGAGTGGATTAGAAAAGAATGGGACCTTTCACCAAAAGGAATTATTGAAACATTCTCTCTTAGAAGCCCTATCTTCCTCTCCACAGCTCAATCAGGCCACTTTGGACACTCGGAATTCTCTTGGGAGAAGATTGATGAGAAGAAAGTGGAGAACCTGCTTTCCATTTCTTAATCTTACTGACGAAAATACTTCCTTTATCGATAATAAACTCATTGAAAGAATGATGGGGAGAAAGAAACTTCTTTTTCCCCACTTAAATCACGAAAAGAATTTATCTTCCCTCTTTGTGTACTCCTCTACGCTGAGTCCAAGCCTATCAGCAGCAATCTTTCTATCTAGGAGTCCATCTCTTCTGAGTCTATAAATTGTATTAGCCTCGCTGTCTTTTATCAAATC
>CAMEQB010000099.1 GCA_945932505.1 uncultured Spirochaetales bacterium | reverse complement strand
AGGGGGATTATAATGAAAATAAAACTATCACTTTTCATTGCTATTCTACTTGTTTTGTCATTGGTCTTGTCCTGTAGTTCTACTAAGACAAGTGAACCTGAAGTTGTGGAAGTAGTTGAAGAGACTATTCAGGAAGAGCCGATAAAGGCTGAATTGAAAGACAACTATCTATACATCAATAATCATAGGGTCGATGTTTACCTTAATGGCGGAACTCTGGTAGGAGATGCAAAAGAGATTCTTGAAAAGGCAAATGCTGACGGATTTGTCACTATGCCTGAAGTCAAGAAAGATGGATATAAGTTCTTGGGATGGTATGATCTCGATACTGATTCCTATGATAACAGAAGAAATATCAGCCTTTCTGAGTTTAATAGAGATACAAAGTTTAAGGCTTCCTTTGACTTGGATATGTCTCTCTTAGATATTTCTTTTGAAGAAGAAGGAAGAAATGCTGTCATTAAAGCCTCTCATCCTTTATTTGACTTCACAGTCACTGCTCCTTTAGAGAGTGCTGCTGATGTCACTCTCTCAGAAGTATTGGATGAAGCAAGAAATAACAGAGTCTTGACGATTCCTGAAATATCAATGAAAGACTATATATTCCTCGGTTGGAAGGAATATGGTTCAGACACTTTAGAGTCAAAGATCGACATCGACCTCAACACAGCAAAAGGATCGAAGGCTTATAAGGCATATTTCACTCCAGATTTAAGCAAGGCTGTATTTGAAATGGGGATCGAGGGGGGAAACGCTTGGTTTAAGGCTTCTCTCATTGGACTATATATCAAAGTCTCTGCTCCAAAAGATAGCTTCTTGATCGGAGACCTTGATGCTATTTTAAATAACGCAGTTGAAACAAAGTACCTTACTCTTCCTACTCTTGAGAGAAAGGGATACGTATTTAAGGGCTGGAGAAAGGTCGGATCAGATAGTGTCGAGAAGAATCCTTCCATCGATATTCTTGCTATGAGTGATAGCTTGGAGTATGAAGCAGTCTTTGAAAAGATTGTCTACTCCATTACATACGATGAATTGGGCGTTATTTATGAAGCCAAGAAAGAAGAACCTATAATTATTCCTGAAGTTCCTGAACCCGAACCAATGGAAGTAAAGATTAATCCTGATACTTACACTATTGAAGACAGTTTCACATTGATCAACCCTGAGAGAGTCGGATACACATTTATGGGTTGGATTGTTGATGGTGAAGAGTCTTATAGTGCAAGAGTAATAGAAGAAGTCTCTCTTGGAACAATCGGAAACATCAACTACAAGGCTGTATGGCTTCCAAATACATACAATATTGAGCTTGAGTTAAATGACGGAACACTCTCTGATGCTCCTACTTCATTTGTCTTCGATTCTCCATCCTTTACTTTGCCACTCCCTGAAAAGAAGGATTATGTATTCTTAGGTTGGCAGAAAGAAGGTGAGGAACCTGAAGTTGAGTATTTGGTTGATACCAAAATACCAAGTGATTTAGTTCTTTCTGCTGTTTGGACACCAAAAGAATACTTTATCGAGTATAACCAGAATATTGTTCTGTATTCACCACTTCCAGAGCCACTCCCAGAGCCTGAAGTAGTACCTGAAAACCCATCTTCCTACACAGTCCTTGATAGTTTCACTCTTATTAATCCTACCCTCGATGGATATACATTCGCAGGTTGGATTGAAGATGGTGAAGAGTCTTATGAAGCAAGAAGTGAGTATTCCCTCTCTGTAGGATCATCAGGAGACAGAAAACTCAGTGCAGTATGGATTCCAAATGAATACTTTATCTCTTATGACTTCAATGGTGGCGAGATAGATGGTGAAGAACCAGAGAAGTTTGTTTTCAATGAAGAGTCTCCAGTATTTGTTGAGCCTGTCCTCGACTATTACGTGTTCCAGGGGTGGGTTGATGATGAGATAGGTGGTGAGCCATTTATGACATTGGATACAACTATTCCTGGCGACAAGAACCTTAAGGCTGTATGGAAGCCATATGAATACGTAGTGGACTATGATCTTGATGGTGGAGAATTCTCTGAGGAATATGTTTCTTCTTACACAATAGAAAGTGAGACTTTCACTACAGTAAACCCTGTAAAGAATGGTTATGAGTTTATTGGTTGGACAGTAAAAGACGATAGCCCGTCATGTTTGTTCTCACTTTCTCTCGTAAAAGACAGCGTCAGAACAAATCTCAATGCTTTTAAAGATCACTTGGAGATTTATACTTCTCTATTTGATAAGAAGACAAAGGCGAAACTGAGTGACGCAATGAAGGAAGCTGGAATTACTGGAGTCATGGAGAATGGTGTACTGACCATTCAATACAGAGAAGAGCTTGAAACAGATGAAGCTTTGACTTTAGTCTACTCAGTTCTTAATGGAACAGGTATCTTTATTGATGCTACATACTACGGTTCAAAGGCTATCGTTCCATCAGTTACTATTGAAGGCGGCAGCACAGGCGATGTTGCTCTAAAGGCAATTTGGAAGGTAATAACATACTACATCGACTATGATGAAGATGGAGTCATCTTCGGATCCGACTTAAATAGAAAGGCTGAGAACGCATGCTGGTATACAGTAGAGTCTGCTTTCCAGGTAATTAACCCAGAGAAGAAGGGATATGACTTTGTAGGTTGGATCCTTGAAGGCGAGCCTACAAGCAAGGCTAGAAGCATCTACGAATTCTCCAAGGGCACTACAGGTGACAAGAACCTTGTGGCTGTATGGAAGCCTTGTGAATATTCAATCAAGCTGGACACTAAAGGTGGAAAGATTGATGAGTATCCATCTTCCTACTTCTATCTTGATAGAGACTATGTCATCCCAACTCCTGAAAAGAAGGATTATGTCTTCCTCGGATGGAAAGTTGATGGCGATAATAGCGGAAACCTTTATAGCAAATACACAATCGAATCCGGTGATATGGGCGATGTAACGCTGGAAGCAGTATGGGAAGCCAAGAAGTATTACATAAACTATGATCTAAATGGCGGAAATCTGGCAAAGGGTGTTGAGAATCCATCTTACTACACAGTACTGGACAAAGACTTTGCTCTGGCTAATCCTACAAGATTTGGATATACATTCCTTGGCTGGACAGAGAACCCATATGCTACTTACACCAAATATTCACTGAGATATACAGTAATGACAGATAGAAGCAGTGACATTAACCTCACAGCTACTTGGGCTCCTATCGAGTATAGCATCACCTACGACCTTGATGGCGGAAGATATCGTTATGACAACTCCAACCCGACTAAGTATACAATCGAAAGTGATGGTATATACCTTGCCAACCCAGTTAAGGATGGATATACATTCCTTGGATGGATCACAGGTGGAGACAGGACTGAAACTCTGAGAAAGGGCATGGTATTGCCTCCAGAATCCACAGGTAACGTAAAGTTCTTTGCTATCTGGGAAAAAGATACTGTACCGGTTGGCGAAGTCACAAAGAAGCAGATTGATCTCTTAGTTTATGGTAAGGATGGAATTCCAAGACCAGACTGGATGGTAAAACTTCCTACTACAGAAGGATATCACTACGAGAAGGCTTCATCATCTAATCCTGATCTATTCGAAGCTTTGAAGGAAGCTACCGAAGAGTGTAGAAAGTTGATGGCTCAGTGGGCTTCTACTAAGTATGAAAGAGCTGACAAGAGTGTAGACGGTACAGAATACCTCACAAACGGCGTCGAGTATTCAAATAGAGTTCAAAGAGCTGAAATGATTGAGTATTGGGAAGACAATGAAGGCCATACTTGGGTTCTCTTGAGAGTAGCCGAGAGTGACATCATTGTTGAGTAAAGGCTTTAGTGCGGCGGGAAACCGTCGCAGTAAGGGGGTAAAATGAAAAGAAGAATAATTGTTATCCTAAGCCTTATTCTTTGTTTCATGCTTTCCTGCGATGAAGAGACTTTAGACAAAGTCTTTGTCCAGGGAGGCATGGATGCTTCTTCTCCTAAAGTCGTGGTTGCAGTTGATCCAGATAGAGTGGAGGCCTTTGAGAAGGGCGAAGTCACATCTATAAAAAAAGAGTCTGAAGTCAAATCTTTTGAGACAATTAAAGAAACTCCTCCAGTAGAAGTATACTCTTTGATAAAAGAAGAAGTTGTCTTAACCCTGAAAGAAGCAGTCGATAGTGCCAAGGCAGAGGCTGAAGATGATTTAAAGGCATATGTAGACTCTCTATTCTCTAATGAAAAAACAGAAATCATGGAAGGAGTAGAAAAGGCCAAGGAAGATACTATTTTAGAGCTTAAAAGCATAGAGTCTTCTATTTTGAGTGTTGTTGAAGAAAACAAGAATGAGATTCTCTCCAATAATGAAATACTTGAGTCTTCTTTCGATGAAAAGAGTAGTGTACTGGAAAAAGAAATAGAATCTACAAACATTCTTTTGGATTCTACCATCAGAGAAATGGAAGAAAAGATTGAAGATCTTTATGCTTACATCGACTCAGAAGTACCTGCTCTTATAGATGAAGCAAAAGCAGAAATTATGGATGAAGTTAATGCAAATATAGCTTTACTCAGTTCCAACACTTCCAGTGCTTCTTATGATGAGGATATTAAGGAATATGTAGATAGTAAATGTGCTGAAATTGAAGAAGAGATTACATCCTATATAGATCAGATTGAAGAAGATATTAGCTCCAGTATACTTAGAGAGGTAGAATATAAGCTAAATGATATTCTTAATGAGAAGCAGAGTAATAATATATACACTGTGGATCCAACTTCAGTCAAAGAAGAGATAGTTGATGTAAAAGTTGAGAAAGTAGTAGAGGAACCGACACAATCTATTAATGGTCTTTTATTTAAGAAAACAGAATCGGGATATGAGGTTGTGGGATATGATGTTACTTTGTCTTCTCTTATTATCCCTTCTTCTGTCCATGGGGTGCCTGTTACAAGTATTGCGGATAAGGCATTTAAAGAATCTAAAATCTCTGGAGATGTTGTTCTTCCTAAGACAATAGAAATAATCGGAGATGAGGCCTTCATGAATGCTTATTCTCTTGATGGAAAAATATATCTTCCTTCTTCTTTAAAGACAATAGGAGACAGGGCATTCTTTGGATGCAGCAACCTAGAAGGAGATCTGATAATCCCTGACAGTGTGGAGAGTATTGGTTCACAGTCTTTCGCCTTCTGCGTTAACCTCGGAAAAGGCGTTTATGGAGGAAAGGGATTAAGGTATATCGGACAAGACGTATTCTTATCCAGCGGTATCAAAAAGAGTTATCTTCCTCCAGACCTTTCAAAAAAGCTTGGATTCTAAAGTAAAGTGGGTGGCTGATGTCGCCCACTTTCTCTTATAGATTCCTATATTCAGTTGGAGTATATCCTGTGTTTTTTTTGAAAAGCGATGAGAAGTGGCCAAGGGAAGAGAAGCCCAGATATTGGGAGATGGAAGAAATACTACGACCGGAATATATTATGAGACGTTTGGCCTCTTCTATCTTTTCATCCATTATGAAGGAGTATAGAGTCTTTCCTGCTTCTTTATGAAAACGGGACGATAAATAGGGCCTGGAGAGAAATAAAGCATCGGCAATTTGCTCTGTAGTCAAAGAATCTGTAATGTGGGAGACCACATAGTTAGCCACTTTCATAACTAACGGAGAGGTATAATCTTTCTGTCTTACTCTCCTTACCATACCTGCGTACTCCAAAACCATAAGGTATTGGAGGTTTGAAATCTTTTCGACGCTATATAATAACTCACAGCGTTTAAGAAAACCATCTGAAACAGATAGGGCGGTCTCAGGATCCACCCCTCCCTGTATCGCAGCACGGGAAGCGAGGGTCACTGAAACTACAAACATATTCTTTACTTGTCTGAGACCGTCATCTGCGATTGTTCCTCCTCTGATGGCAGGGGCGGAACTAATCCAATCTTTAAGCTTTTCCGTCTCTCCCTTCCTGATAAGCATCATCAGTTCCTGTTCTTGAGTATAAGTATTGTGTTCTTCCTGTACTTTGGTTGTTTCTTCAAACTGTTTTTGTAAGACCCTGTCAATTTCTTTTCCTTTTATATCATTTTCAAGAACTCTCTTCAGCTCCTCCTGAATGGAGTCGTTTATGGTCAGTTCATGTAACTCCTTCATTTCACCGTTTAAAAAGTAGTTTAATGAGAGAAGAACATCTAAAAGGGAAGAAAGCGGCATCTTGGTTATAGACTTCATTCCATTTATAAAGTCATCGACTAAATTGCTATCGACTTCTAGGTCAAATGCCATTACCTTTAGGCCCTTCTCGTCTTCTTTTGTTTCAATGGATGGACCGATAATAAAACGTAGATCTCCTTTTCTAACCAAGCCAAAGATATGGA
>CAMEQB010000098.1 GCA_945932505.1 uncultured Spirochaetales bacterium | reverse complement strand
ATAAGACATATCTATCGAAAACACTGTACCTAGGAACTCTAGAGCTTGATCTCCTTTAACATCCTCCAAATCTCCAAGATTTACTACTATCACCTCCATTTTATCGTAGTCTTTGACATCTGTTTAGGATTTCCCATGAATCTCTTCTTCCCATATTCGGTACCTTATTATACTATTAGCACTCTTTTTTACAGGTTCCGGGCATATCCATATGGAATATGTCTTCTGTATCTTTTGATATTCGCTCTTTTTAAACACGGTTCCATACTGTTCTGAGATCATTCTTGCTGAGTAGTAAATCCCTCTTGTGACGACTGCATATCCGGGATTATCCTTCTTCTGCATTTCCATGTTTATTATAATAGAGATATTCTTTCCTCCCTCCTCAGGGAGAATGGACCTGAACTTCACATCAAAGTGCACAGTACCTTCATTAATTGAAGAAGACTCTGAATTGAGACACCCCAATATATCATCTCCATCTAGAACAACGCCATGATCCTGATGGACTGCACTTTCTGCTATACTTACATCACATATGCAATTTTCTCGAATATATTCTGCATCATACTTTGAAAACTCTCTTGTACAAGTCTTAAGTATCCACGCAGCTACAGACTTATTTCCGATGACCTTCTTGGCACATTTATCATATCTGATATGTTCGCTGGCAATCTTAAGATTTCCAGCTAATGCTGTATCCACTTATTCTTTCTCCTTCATTTCGTTTGTTATCTAAGGATTGATCCTCTATATTTAAAACGCGAAAATCCGGAAAATTGTCCAAATTCTAGTCTATCTTTATTATTTCTCCCTTCCAGGAGTTGATTCCGCCTATCTCTATTATGTTTGTATATCCTAGTCTTGAGAGTTTATCGGAAGCTTGCCTACTTCTATTGCCGCTTCTGCAGTAAACAAGAATCATCCGGGATTTATCAGGGAGAGAAGAGACGACATTTTCGTTTATATCAGAGAGAGGGATATTTATTGCACCGGGAATATATCCCGATTCATATTCTTCTTTTGTCCTCACGTCCAAAAGAATATATCCCTCACTCTCTTCCATTAATGCTTTTGCTTCATCCATAGAGATTCTCTTATAACTCTCACCCTTAGAAAAAAGACAGGATGAAAGGAGAATAAGAAGAATCAGGGAGAAAGAAAGCTTTTTCATTTTCCAAGGAGCCTTGCTGTCTTGAGAACTGCTATCTGAGTCTTACTGTCTGTAATCTCACCATTCATTATTTTTTCTACAAACTCTTCAAGAGGAATTTCAAATACATTCAGGAACTCATCCTCGTCCAGTTCCCTCTCCCCTCTCTTTAAGCCTCTAGCTAGATACAGCCAGATTACTTCTGTTGTATATGCAACAGAAGGCCTCAAGGATCCGATTTCAATCCACTCTGTAGCTTCGTATCCAGTCTCTTCCCTCAGCTCTCTCTTTGCAGCTTCCAAATGATCTTCATCAGGAGAATCAAGTTTACCTGCAGGAATCTCTGTTACTACTTCCCCAAATGGGTATCTGAACTGTCTCTCAGCTATTACATTGCCGTTATCGAGGAGCGGGACGACTGCACAGGCGCCATTATGTCTGATCAGCTCCCTTGCCGTCTCCCTGCCGTTTGGAAGAACTACCATGTCTTTATAAACATGAAGAAGTTTTCCATCGTACACTTCTTTGCTGGATACCATCTTTTCTCCCAGTTCCAGCATCTCTTTTTTGTCTTCCATATTTCCCCCTCAGAATAAGTACTGCTCTTCAAACGAAACAGGTCTTCTATTCTCTTTCAGCGTCTTTTCCAAATACTTTGTATTCAGCTCCAAGTCTCTCACAATAGATCTAAGTAACACTTCGCTAACAAGATTCTGTTCTGAGAAAAGATAAGACAGAGCCTTCTCTGCTATCATATCTGTATTCAGAGAATTCAAATACTTCTCGCCGTCTTTATCATCACCATACCTGGTGAGAAGAGACGAATAAAGCTGTGACTTCTCTTTATTGCACTTCAAGGCTTCCAGCTCTCTCATTAATGGCTTCACCTCTCCCTTTCCAGCATCTAATCCCAAGGGCTTGAGGGTAAAGAAAGTGTACTCTTTTCCCGGTAGGTAGTGGTGCTTATCACAACGGGCAGCGTAATTGGGCTCAAGTCCACCCTCTTTCATCTTGTCTCCTCCAACAATAATAAGAGGATCGAAGTAAAGGGCAGGACACTCTCTTCCGTTTACACTGTAGTAACGGTAAGTATAGAAGGCATCGTTAAGGCACTCTTTCTCTTCGCAGTAGGCAGTAAGAGGTATTACATCTGTTGCAATATCAAGCATCAAACGGGCTGTGGAGTTGAAGAACTCCCTTCTGAAGTTAAGTATCAGAGTAGGGAACACAAACATACATCCCTCTTGGATTGCATAGTTTCTTGCAACATATGCAAGTCGCTCGTCGAAGAAAGAGGCTTCGTCTATGATAAACGTTCCTACTGTAGGGTTATCTTTCAAAACAGCTTCAAAGTCGAAACTATCACGGACTCTGGCTATATTATTTCCACACCTGATATATCCCGAGCGATATGCCATGGCATCATCGGGGTAGTCAGTGAATCTAGCGCCATCTATTACAGTTCTGATAAAGAATATGTTTCTTCTATCTCTACTTCCAGTACTGGTTGAAGCAGCGACTTTTTCGCCCTTTCCCCTGGCAACCTGGGCGTCTCTCCATACCCGGGCAGCATACTCTGTCTTCCCTGAACCCATTGGCCCTATAAGAAGGACCCTGCGTCCAGGAGTAGTGAAATCAAAGTGCTGAAATGTCTCATGTACATCGAGCGTAGGAAATCCCAGGGACTTAAGAAAGTCCGCACCTGGAGTTACATTCTCAGTATTCGGCATTTGGATCTGTTTCCTCGATGATTTTGATTCCAGCGGAGCATCCAAGTCTAGAAGCGCCGGCCTTGATCATGGCGACAGCTGTCTTACCGTCCCTTATTCCACCGGCTGCTTTTACTCCGAGTCTGTCTCCAACTGTCTTTCTCATAAGAGCTACGTCCTCAACAGTGGCCCCGCTCTTTGAAAAACCAGTACTTGTCTTAACAAAATCTGCACCTGCCTTCTCGCTGAGTTTACATGCCATAACCTTCTCTTCGTCTGTGAGAAGACAACACTCGATGATGACTTTCAAGTGCTTGTCGCCACAAGCCTTCTTGACTTCCCTGATATCGTCTTCAACGTCGCTATATCTTCCGCTCTTAAGCCAACCTACGTTGATCACCATATCTATTTCATCTGCACCGTTCTCAATGGCTGTCTTTGTTTCAAAAGCCTTGCTCTTAGTATCCATTGCACCAAGAGGGAAACCTACTACAACACAGACATTCACATCGCTGTCTTTAAGTGCTTCTGCACATTTCTTTGTCCAGCAGCTATTTACACATACAGATGCAAAATCATGCTCTTTCGCTTCTGCAATGAGCTTATCTATTTTCTTTTCGTCTGCGTCCTGAGAGAGGACTGTATGATCGATAAATTTATTAATTTTCATGTTAAATCTCCTACCAAAAGGTTAACCCAATATACTTCCTTTTGCAATTTATATAACCCCATAAAGTGACTTACCATAAGTATAGGAGATTTGAAGTATATTTCATTACAAAAGGCAAGAAATTGTCTTTGCTTCTATATCAAGAGCAAAGTTTGATATATCATCACATCTATGATTCTAAATATCTTTTCTCGTATCTTCGACTATGTAATGATCCTCTTGATCGTTCTCAATCTTTCATTGAGAAAGTATAGAGACGGACAGAATAAAAGATTCTCCACAATTCTTATCGCATTGATTTTTCTTGGAGTTTATTTCCTTTTGATCTTTGTCGATTGGCTTAAGCTCCCTTCTTGGTGTGAATACATATCATTAGGTATAGGTATAGTCTTATTCGTTGTCTTCCGTAAGAGACTCTGGCCATGGAGAATGAAGTGTAAAGAGTGTGGAAAGAAGATGAACTGGGATGCAATACTCGGTAGAGACGAGAATCTCTGCGACGAGTGTTGGGAAAAGAAATACCCTGAGAAGAAGAAAGAGAGAGAAGAGAAAGAAAAGCTTTCTCCTCAGGCTTTGTCTCTTGATAAAATCGATGAAAGATGCAGAAACGCAGAGAAAGTGGAGGATGTACCATGGGGAAGCTGGGAACCCTCTGAGAGATGTGTCCTAACGTATGTCATGGATGGAGACAATGTTCTTCTTATATTAAAGAAAAGAGGCCTGGGAGATGGTTACTACAATGCACCAGGAGGACACATTGAACTTGAAGAAACCAGCACAGAGGCTGCTATAAGAGAAACCAAAGAAGAAACTGGCCTTACTGTTTCAGATCTAAAAGAAAGAGGAACTCTCAGATTCCAGTTCAAAGACGGAATGAGAATGGTATGCTATGTGTTCACCACTTCAGTTTGGGAAGGGGACTTAAAAGAATGCGACGAAGCAAAGCCTTTCTGGGCTGACAAGAATAACCTCGACTACGACATGATGTGGAAAGACGATAAGCTGTGGCTTCCTCTTCTCTTGGACGGCAAAGAGTTCGAAGGCTGGTTTGTCTTTGACGACAGAGAGATGCTTGATGCAAAAGTTGAGTGTGTAAGTGAAGAATAATGCGCCTCTTTCCGCCTTGGGATTATGGAATATGGGAGCATGTGACTTCCATACTCCACTCTCTCCCCGAGAAGGAAAAGACATAATAAAAAAAGCATATAAAAAAGGAATCAGGGCTTTCGATACTGCATTCTCCTACTCTGGAGCCGACTCCATGCTCTACAGTGCAATGAGAGAAATGGGAGTAAAAAGAGATGAGTATAAAATATGGTCGAAGGTAATGCCTCTGCCAACGCTGAGAAAGAAAGTCGATGTATCAAGACGACGGCTTGGTTCCGATTACTTCGACATCCTTATGCTCCATTGGCCTACAAGAGAAGAGTCTCTATTCTCTTCTCTTAAAACCCTTGAGTCATTAAAGAACGAAGGAATAACAAAAGAAACAGGCGTCAGTAACTTTCCTCTTTCTCTTCTTTCAGAGGTCATCAAGGATTTTTCTATATCTTACCACGAGAGACCCTTATCTCTTATTTGGAACAAAGAATGGGAAGAAGAGAAAAAACTCCCTATCAATACTATTGCCTACTCTCCTGGTGGATTTGGCCTCTTAAGTGGTAAATATTCTCCCACTAATCCCCCCAAAGACGAAAGAAAAACAATAAAGGCTCTTTATTCTCCTCTCTTTCCATCTCTATTGGAGGAAATAAAAACTCTAGGCGATAAAAATAATGTCTCACCCTACTCTATTTCTCTATCCTGGGTATCAGAAATGGAGCCTTGGGCAATAGTGAGAGGTGTGGGAAAAGAGGAAGACCTAGATATAATGACTATCCAACTGGAAGAGGATGAGGTAGATAATCTATCCTCCATTGCAAAAGAAATATCTCTCTCAAACTCTTCTGACAACATTTTCTCCCATAACTGGATGTTGCAGTGAAAGAGAGTGATAGTTAGAATCAAAATATGAAGAGACTCCTTGAGACAGCCACAACAGAGATAGAAATTAAGAAATCACGATTCATTTCAATTGCATATCCTGTAGAGTCCCTGGAGGAAGTAAAAGAAAAAGTAATACTCACCAGATCTCTCCATCCAAACGCAACACATGTAGTTCACTCTGCTGTCGTAGGAAAGAGTGGCACTCTCTTTTCTTCTTCTGATGACAGAGAGCCAAAGAATACTGCTGGGCGCCCATCCCTTGAAGTATTGAAAGGCTCTGGTATAACTAATATCTGTGTATGCACTGTCAGATACTTTGGCGGAACCCTTCTTGGAACTGGAGGCCTTGTGAAAGCCTATGGCGACAGCACAAAGGAAGTATTGAAGATAGTAAAGACGGAAGAACTTATAGAAAGGGAGTCTTTTACTGCAGTAATGCAATATGATCACTATACTTTGGCTAAAAGACTTTTGGATGAAACAACAGCTACAGACATAACAGAAGATTTCGGCGTCGGAATAACAATAAAAGGCAAAATTCCCCTTTCTATGCACGATATTCTTCAAAAAGGCTTCCAAAACATTGGTCAAGGTAGAATTCAACTTACATTTCAATCTTGACATATATACGTATTTTTCTCTAAAATGCCTTTTGTATTGTTACGGAAGGATGTCCGAGAGGTCGATGGTAGCTGCCTTGAAAGCAGCCGTGGGGCAACTCACCGGGGGTTCGAATCCCTCTCCTTCCGAAACTACTTTGGAGAGGTGCGAGAGAGGCCGAATCGGGCTCCCTGCTAAGGAGTTGACCTGCTAATACCGGGTCCGGGGGTTCGAATCCCCCCTTCTCCGAGAATCATAGCCCTAGGGAATCCTAGGGTTTTC
>CAMEQB010000097.1 GCA_945932505.1 uncultured Spirochaetales bacterium | reverse complement strand
CTGCTAATGTATGTGACATGAATCCCTTTTTTTCTTTGTTGAAATAAAAAGATGCAGGCGTTTAGTTACCTGCATCTTCTTCGTTATTTTGGCCGAACTCTTTCTTCCTTCTTTTTCTGACACAGTCAGTAAGAAGGTATTCGATTTGTCCATTAAGAGATCTAAAATCATCCTCCGCCCATCTAGAGAGTTCATCGAAGAGCTCTTTCGATATGCGGAGAGGTACTTGTTTCTTCTCAGCCATCAGTATATTGATCCTGCATTAAGTATAGGGTTTGCTTCCTTACTTGAGCATAGCACAACTAATAGATTTGATACCATCTGTGCTTTTCTTTCTTCATCAAGATCCACCACATCGTCTTCCTTAAGCTTATCGAGAGCCATCTCTACCATTGAAACAGCACCTTCGACGATCTTCTTTCTTGCTGCGATGACTGCGATAGCCTGCTGTCTCTGAAGCATTGCTGCTGCAATCTCCGGAGCATATGCAATCTGGTTGAGTCTTACTTCAACAATCTCGATTCCGGCGTCAGCTACCTTTACTTCAAGCTCTTTCTTCATCTCTTCAGCGATAATAGTAGCTGAACCTCTGAGAGTCTTCTCGTTGATGTCATCTTTCTCGTCATCGTTGTCATCGATGATATCATAAGGGTATAGGCGGGCAACATTTCTGATAGTAGAGTCTGTCTGGTTGGAGAGGTATTCTTTATAGTAGTCTACATTAAGTACAGCCTTTGTTGCGTTTACAACCTTCCAAATGACAATTGCACTTACTTCTACAGGGTTACCAAGCTTATCATTGACCTTCTGGTTTCCGTTTACGAAAGTACAGACCTTTGTGCTGACTTTTCTGGCAGATGCAAGAGCAGCTTCTGATGCTGATACCTCAGCCTGGCTCTTTTTATTGTTATAAGCTTGGAGCCTTGTATTCTTGGCTTCTGCTACTTTTGCCTGTGGATAGATTGCAGATGAGAATGGATTTACATACCAGAATCCATTTTCATATATAGTTCCATAGTATTTACCGAAGAGAGAAAGAACCAATGCTTCGTTTGGGTTGACGATTTTCAAGCCTCCGAAAGCTACGCAGGAAGCGATACATACAATTATTCCGCAAACAAGAGAAGGTACTCCAAGTACAAAGTTGTCATATTCATCCATGAGTATTCCACCCATGATCATTGCTGCAATAGAGACTAGGAGTATTGCGATAATTATTACGAGCGCTATTAATCCATTGGCTGGTTTAAGGATTTTTTCTTCACTGTATTTTACATCGGACATATGTTATCTCCTTTATGTGATATTATAATGATA
Organism: uncultured Spirochaetales bacterium; assembly: GCA_945932505.1. GTDB lineage: Bacteria > Spirochaetota > Spirochaetia > Sphaerochaetales > Sphaerochaetaceae > Ornithospirochaeta. The sequence goes on along the minus strand of CAMEQB010000097.1, from coordinate 5,240 downwards.
TCAAATTGAAATATTGTCAATAGAATGAATTTTTACACGTTTCTCTCTTTCTATCACCTTTTACTTTTGTTATATTTTTCCCATGGAAGACTATAAAATTGTTCTTTTAATCGATGCTGACAACACACAGCTATCTAAGCTGGGTGGTATTATACAGGAGCTTTCTACATATGGACGCATTGTAGTAAAGCGTGCATATGGTAACTGGAAAAAGAATACACTGAAAAACTGGGAAGGGGAGTTGAAGAGACTTGCAATAAAGGCTGAGCAGCAGTTTGACTATGTTTCAGGTAAGAATGCCACTGATATGGCTCTTACTATCGATACAATGGATCTGTTACATCGTGAATCATACAATGCCTTTGCCATTGTAGCTTCTGACAGCGACTACACACCACTTGCCATCAGACTCCATGAGGATGGAGTATTCGTAATAGGAGTAGGTGAGAGAAAGACTCCTGAGCCATTCAGGAATGCTTGTGATGAGTTTATATTCCTTGAAAACTTGGATGAAGACAGTGATAGGTTTGAAGATTACCATGACTCCAATTACTACAGAGAAAGAGAAAATGGAGGGATTGAAGAAGTCCATAGACTCCTGAGGCGTGCCGGAGATAGATATGAAGACGAAGATGGCTTTACTCATATTTCTCAAGCAGGAGCTTATATAAAGCGTGTAAAGCCAGATTTCGATGTCAGGACTTATAATTATAAGAAGCTGTCGGATCTTATATCTGCTTTCCCAAAGAAGTATGAGACTCGAAGAGATAAATCATCGTTTTATTACAGATGTAAATAGGAGGAAAAATGGAAAAGATAGATATTTCTCAAGTTGAGATGAACCCTTTCACTTCGATTGGACAAGATGACTTTCTTCTCAGTGCAGGAGATGAAAGCGGATGGAACACTATGACTGCTGGCTGGGGTGGCCTAGGGTATATGTGGGGAAAGCCTTGTTGCTTTGTTTTTGTCAGAGAGAGTAGGTACACACTTTCTTTCATGGATAAGTTTGATTCTTTCTCCGTTTCTTTCTTCCCTCCTGAAAAAAAGAGCATCCTCTCTTTCTGTGGCAGCCACAGTGGCAGGGACACAGATAAGGCAAAGGGAGCCGGTCTTACTCCTGTATTCTTGGATGACACTGTAGCCTTCGAGGAAGCAAACCTTACTTTTACTCTCAAGAAGTTAAGTAAGCACTTTATTGATAAAGACGGATTTATAAGTCCAGAGATTAAGGAACGCTGGTACAAGAATGACGATTACCACTATATGTTCATAGGAGAGATCAAGAATATATATGTGGAAGACACAGATATCACAGTGGTCGACAACGTATTGATTTAAAAAGAGGAAGCAGCCGCTTCCTCTCTATTTTAGCCTTCTTTCGACTCGGTGTTACTCTCTTTCTTCTGATAAACTATATAGGAGTAAGTAGAGTTTTCTTTTGCTCTCTTCTCCATAGCATCGTGGCACTGATTTCTAAGTTTCTCTTTTCTTTCCTTCATAGGTAGAGATTCATCAGGATAGAATGGCCCGTCAATATATGTAACTACCTTAGGACGCTTTCCAAAGAGCTTCTTCTGGTAACAGTTTGTCATCGTAAATACCGGAGTATTTGAATAACAAGGATAACCGAAGGAGTTTGATTTGAAGTCTCTTATTCCTGTGTAGTATGGCCAGATATGAGCCTCGGGATAGATTGTTACATAACCTTTGTTCTTCTTTATTCTATGGTTCATGCATTCAATCATCTCTTTGTTTTCATTTAGATTTTGCCCAAGAGGAATGGCACCCATCATCTCAACAATATTCTTAAGTCCAGGAATACTTGTGGTATCAGGGCCGACTAGAATATAACCCCTTCTGCGCATCTTGACGATGTTGGGCACAAAAGCATCTAGAAGCATATTGGTATGGTTTGCATAAATGTATGCGCCAGACTTCTTAGCCTCTTTCAATACTTTTTTGTTTTTGAACCTCTGCCTATGAGCCACTTTAACAAAAACATAAACAAGTGGCTGTGCAATCATTCTGTAGACTACAAATGAACAAGTATTCCATATTATGTTTTTATGGATATACTCGAAGTCTTCGCCTAGTGGTTTTCTCTTTATTCCCAGCTCTGCGAAGTCATCATTTGACTCATCACTGTAATAAATTACTTTTTTTTCTTTTGCCATCTTGAAACACCTTTTGCCGTAAGTATTTCCTCTTAAAGGGAATGTAATGATTTTTTTTATTAAAAGATAGCTTTTTTATTAATATCCGATTCAAAAGTGAACACACATATTAAACATTGTACAAAATATAATGTAGGAATCTCATTTACCATTTATTCTAGAAATTGAAAAAGAGCAGTTTTCGTCAAGTGAAGTAATGAAAGAGAAACTATAGTGTAGCCATGAATAGATTTCAAACGGAAGCAGTAGATAGAATGCAGGAGTTTATGATTCTCCATTACTTGGAAGATATTACAGTAAGTGATGTCTTAAGAGTCTCCAATTATTCTCCCTTTCATGCCCAGCGTCTCTTTGCAGAGGCTACTGGGTATGGAGTAGGAGAGTATTTGAGGAAGATGAGGCTCACAAGGAGTGCAGAGAGATTAAAAGAGGGAGAGAGCGATGTTACAGACGAAGCTTTTGAATCCGGATATGAAAGCGTCGAAGGTTTCATCAGGGCTTTTAGAAACGAGTTCGGTACATCTGCCGGCGAGTATAAAAAAAGTCCTTCTCCGATCTGCTACTTTATACCTTACCGTGTGAAATACAGAGACTCAAAATTAAAAGAGGAAAAGAAAATGGCAGAAACAAGAAACATTTACGTAACAAGAATCACAAAACCAAGAAGAAAAGTAATGATCAAAAGAGGCATTTGTGGTGATAACTATTGGGATTACTCAATGGAGGTAGGCTGTGACGTATGGGGAATACTGAAGAGTATCACGCCAGAGCCTGTGTGTATGTGGCTTACTGATAAATACAGGACAAAGGGAACCAGCATCTATGTCCAGGGGGTGGAGCTTCCTATTGATTGGAATGGAAAAGTAATCGATGGCTTTGAAATTGTTGAAATGGATGAGTGCGAATACTTGATGTTCCAGGGTGAAGCCTTTGAAGAAGAGTATTACGAAGAAGCTATCAAAGAAGTAGAGAGAGCCATGGATAAATATAATCCGGCTCTTATCGGAGCAAAATGGAGTACAAGAGAGCCCAGAATCCAGCTTGAACCAAGAGGCGAGAGAGGATACATAGAGCTGAGAGCAATCGAGAAAGCATAATTGCCATTACCTTTCTCTGACCTGTTCTTCTATTGAGGAATAGGTCATCTTTTTTTTGACAAAACACAACTCAAAAGAAAAAATAAAAACAACCAGTAATTAGATATATGTATCTATTTATCCAACAAAAATATAAAGTTGTTATAGTTATATATTCCGATTTATTGACAATTTGTAACTCCTATATCGAGAATTTAGTAATCAAACAGCAATTGTTTGATTTTGGAGGCATATGTCAAGAAAGGTTTATTATACCCAGGTTGATTTTCTCGAGTCCTATAGAGGAAAAGCTTTCTCTGGAGAGTGGCCTACTATTACAGAAGCCTTCTCAATCACTGTCTCCAGGTTCCCTAATAATGAAGCCTTGAAATCCATTACACCCTCTGTCTTCTCTCTTACTTTTAAGGAAGCTTATGAGAAGATATCGGAGATTGCATATTTCATAAAAGAAAATGGCATCTCCCCTGGCGATAAACTAGCCGTATGTGGAAAGAATTCTCCCCAGTGGGCATTGGCATACCTCGCCATTACATATTCGGGTGCTGTAATAGTGCCATTGGATCATGGACTCAAAAGCGATGAGATGAAAAAGTTAATAGAGTTTGGAGACGTAAAGGGTATCTTTGCTGATGGCGACAGAATCGACGTAGATGTTCCAACTTTGCGTTTCAGAGTCTCTTTGGACAACTCTGATAACTACCCTTATATATTGGATATTAAGGGAGAAAAGTGTGGCCCTGAGAAAGTGGATTCTAAGGACACAGCTGCAATTCTCTTTACCTCAGGTACTACAGGTAACCCTAAAGGCGTAATGCTTTCTCACACTAACTTGGTGTCTGATGCATTCAAGATGCTCAGGTACATGACTCTATACCCGGAAGACACAGTATATGCGGTCCTTCCTATACACCATGCATATACTATGACTGCAGTATTCTTGGAGTGTATGTTTTCAGGGGCATGTTGTCTCTTTGGAAGCAGATTGGTAGTTCCAGTAATACTAAAGGAGCTGAGAGACGGAAATGTCACTATGTTCCTGGCTGTCCCTATGATTTATAACAGATTTCTTTCTTCCATTATGAAAAGGATAGAGAAAGAAGGAAAAGTAAAAGCCTTCTTTGTCCATTTCTTAATGGGACTCTCGGGAGTAATCAAGAAGATTACAGGAATAAACTTGGGAAAGAGGTTCTTTGGTTCATCCATTCTCAAGAAAGCTTCACTTGATAAAGTAAGGGTATGTATTTCAGGAGGAGGACCATTACCAGCTTCTACTTTTAAGAAGTTTAATCAACTGGGACTGGACTTTGTCCAAGGCTATGGACTTACAGAGACTTCCCCGGTAACACACCTTAATCCTGTGGCTGCCTATAAAGAAGAATCGGTAGGAAAGATTATTCCAACTCTAGAGCAGAAGATAGTGGATCCTGACGAAGAAGGAAACGGTGTCCTCTACATCAAAGGCAGCGTAGTAATGCAGGGCTACTATAAAAACGAAGAGAGTACAAAAGAAGTCTTATCTGATGACGGATGGTTTAATACTGGAGACGTAGGATACATCGATAAAGATGGATACTTATATCTTACTGGAAGGGCAAAGTCTGTCATCGTAACAGAAGGTGGAAAGAACGTCTTTCCCGAAGAATTGGAAGATAAGTTCCAACTCTATGGAGAGATAGAGCAGATAGCTGTTATTCCTTACATAATCAACAAAGAGACCAAGTCTGAAGGAATAAGAGCTGTCATATATCCAAACCCTCAGCTCTTGAAGAAAGAAGGCTTGGAAGAGACTTCTAAGAAAATAAGTGAGATAGTAGAGAACGTTAATAGGGATCTCCAAAGCTATAAGAAAATTACTCTTGTCTCTGTATCTGATGAGCCACTTCCTACTACAAGCACGAGAAAGATAAAACGATTTGAAGTGATAAAGAAGTATAAAGATCAATAGTTGCGGTCCTTTCTAGACTCT
>CAMEQB010000096.1 GCA_945932505.1 uncultured Spirochaetales bacterium | reverse complement strand
CAGGAGAAGATGAATGAAAAGCGCAATATGGTGCAGGATACTCTTTCTCAGTTAAAGTCTGATAGAGATAAACTGGTGGATGAGTATAACTCCTATATTGAAGATAAAAACAAGACATTCTCAGAATCAAGCTCTAGACTTGAAGCCGATAGGGCCGCCTATGTCCAAAGATGTAGGGAAGAACTGAAAGATGCCCTTGAAGATATGGATAGAGATTCAAATGCCTCCCTCCAGCGAATAAAGGACACCAGCGATGAATTCTTAAAGGGCGTGGCAGACAGAATGGCTGAGAGCGGCAAGGCTCAGAAGATGCTGGAAGAGACTGCTTATGGCAAAATAAGAGAAGCTCAGGGTATTATTAGAGATTATGAGAATAAGATGCGTGAGAGCGAAGCAAGCCTGAATGAGCAGGTGGAATCTGTAACTAGCATGAAAGAAACTATCTGGAATCTCCAGCAGGAAGAGAAGAGGCTTCAAGATGAAATCGATACTCTAGGCCAGGACAGAGATAAACTTCAGAACGAGACAAGGGAAGTAAGAAGCCAGAGAATAAACGAAGAAGCCAATCTTGTACGCTTGAAGGGGCAGCAAAAAGTTATTGAAGAGAAGAGAAAAGACGATGAAAAAAAGAATAATCGTAAGCCTCTTCACTCAATAGAAGAGATGGATTTGATTATCGGAGAAGAAGAGGTTGATGTTTCAGACGATGAATGATTTGACTCTTCTGTGATGTTTTATTAACTTCATTACAGGTGCCCGGGGAGGGCACTTGTCATGAAAAAGAAAAAAAAGAATAAAAAGAAAGGAAGTGAATATATGTCAGAGGAAAAGGAATTAGATAAGACCGAAGAAAAGAAAGTAGCTCCAGAAGAAGTTGAAACAAAGGAAACTGAAGCAGTTGAGGTCGAAGAGAATATTCCTGAAGAGAGTGAAAAAGAAGAAGATCCAAAAGACGCAAAGATTTCAGAACTTGAAGCCAAGGTAAAGGAACTGGAAGAGACTATCTCCAAGATGAAGGAAGATGAATTGAGGAGAATGGCTGACACAGAGAACTACAAGAAAAGGCTGAGGACTGAAAAAGAGAATGCAGTGAAATATGCAAACGAATCTTTGATCTCCGATCTATTGGAACCTCTTGATAACTTTGCACGTGCTATCGAGTCAGCAGCACAGTCCCAGGACTTTGAGGCTATGAAGACTGGGGTCGTAATGGTCAACGACCAGCTTCTCCAGCGCTTGAAGACAAATTGGGGCCTTGAGATGATTGACAGCAAGGTAGGTACACCTTTTGATCCGAATAAAATGGAAGCCTATGGCGTACAGGAGAAAGAGGGTATTACTGAAGAAGAAGTAAGCATGGAATGCAATAAGGGATGGCTTTTGCACGGTAAAGTTTTAAGAACTGCAAAGGTATTTGTAGCAAAACCAAAGAAGTAATGAAAAAAATCTCTTAGATAGTTTGACGTTTTTTTCTTCAGCTATTACTTTATTTTGCAGATGGGAAAAACCATCATATTTAAATTAGGAAATACATGGAGATATAAATTATGGGAAAGATTATTGGTATTGACCTTGGAACAACTAATAGCTGTGTCGCCGTTATGGAAGGTAACGAGCCTACAGTAATTGCAAATAGTGAAGGAGATAGAACTACTCCTAGTGTAGTAGCCTTCAAGGGTGCAGACAGACTTGTCGGTAAGCCTGCAAAGAACCAGATGGTTACTAACCCTGTGAACACTATCTACTCAATAAAGAGATTTATGGGAAGAAAGTACCATGAAGTGACTGAAGAGACAAAGATGGTTCCTTACAAGGTAACCAGCGCTTCTGGAGACGAGATTAAGATCGACGTTGATGGTAAGCTTTATTCTCCTCAGGAAATTTCTGCCATCGTTCTTCAGAAGATGAAGAAGACAGCAGAAGACTTCCTTGGAGAAGAAGTTACAGAAGCTGTAATCACAGTACCTGCTTACTTCAACGACGCTCAACGTCAGGCAACAAAGGATGCAGGAAGAATCGCTGGATTGGAGGTAAAGAGAATCGTAAACGAGCCTACAGCCGCTGCTCTTGCTTATGGTTTTGGCAAGGATTCTTCAAAGGAAGAGAAGATCGCTGTCTATGACTTCGGTGGTGGTACATTCGATATCTCAATTCTTGAGCTTGGTGACGGTGTATTTGAAGTAAAGAGTACAAATGGTGATACACACCTTGGTGGTGATAACATCGACCAGGTAATCATCGATTGGCTTGTTTCCGACTTCAACAAAGAATATGGCATCGACCTCTCAAAGGATAAGATGGCACTTCAGAGACTTAAGGAAGCTGCAGAGCAGGCAAAGATCATGCTCTCTTCTTCTACTCAGACAACCATCAACCTCCCATTCATCACAGCTGACGCTACAGGTCCTAAGCACCTTCAGAAGGAGCTTACAAGAGCTAAGTTCGAGCAGATGATCGAGCCGCTTGTCGAGAAGACAAAGATTCCTTGCATGAATGCTCTCAGAGATGCAGGCCTTTCAGCTTCTGATATTGATGAAGTCGTACTTGTTGGTGGTTCAACAAGAATTCCTATGGTTCAGGAAGCTGTAAAGAAACTCTTTGGTAAGGAACCTCATAAGGGTGTCAACCCGGATGAAGTAGTTGCAGTAGGTGCATCTATTCAGGGTGGTATTCTTAAGGGAGATGTCAAGGACGTTCTTCTTTTGGATGTCACACCACTTTCACTTGGAATCGAGACACTTGGTGGTGTAACAACAAAGCTTATCGAGAGAAATACAACTATTCCTACAAGAAAGAGCCAGATCTTCTCTACAGCATCAGATGGTCAGACTGCAGTATCAATTCACGTTCTCCAGGGTGAAAGAGAGCTTGCTTCTCAGAACAGAACACTTGGTATGTTCAATCTTGAAGGTATTGCTCCAGCACCAAGAGGAGTACCACAGATTGAAGTTACATTCGATATCGATGCCAATGGTATTGTCCATGTATCTGCAAAGGATCTTGGAACAGGTAAGGAGCAGAAGATCAGAATTGAATCTTCTTCAGGTCTCAGCGAAGCAGATATCGAGAAGATGGTAAAGGAAGCTGAAGCTCATGCTGAAGACGATAAGAAGGCTAGAGAGACTATTGAAGCAAAGAACAATGCCGAGACTCTCTGCTACTCTACAGAAAAGGCTCTTAAGGAGTATGGTGATAAGATTACTTCTCAGGAGAAGGCAAACATTGAAGCAGCTGTAAAGGATCTCAGAGATACTCTCGCTTCTTCCAACGCTTCTGTTGAAGAAATCAAGGGCAAGACAGAGAAGCTTCAGGAAGTTTCAATGCAGCTTGGCCAGAAAGTATATGAGGCTGCCCAGCAGGCTCAGAATGCACAGAACAGTGCAAATAGCTCCAACGCTTCTAGCCAGAGCGAGAACACAAGTTCTTCCTCAGACGGAGATACAATGGATGCAGACTTCGAGGAAGTCAAATAAAAGAATCCTCAAACTCACTCTAAGCAGCATGGATTCCATGCTGCTTTCTGTGTAATATAGGACGTGTTATGGCAAAGAGAGATTATTATGAAGTACTGGGCATTCAAAAAGGTGCCACAGATGATGAGATAAAGAAGGCTTACAGAAAGGTTGCTATGGCCAACCATCCTGATACTCATCCAAATGATAAAGATGCAGAGGAGAGATTTAAGGAAGCCAGTGAGGCCTATGAAGTCCTTTCAGACCCAAAAAAGAAAGCTGCTTACGATCAATATGGTTTTGCAGGCGTTGATGGAATGGGTGGCGCCGGTGGCGGGTATCAGAATGTATACAGAGACTTCAGCGATATTTTTGGTGGTAGCGGTGGTTTTTCTGATATATTCTCTTCTTTCTTCGGTGGTGGAAGCGGTCAGAGAAGAAGTGCAAATTCTCCTCAGCAGGGACAATCCCTAAGATACGACCTCACAATAGATTTCAAAGAAGCTGCTTTTGGATGTAAGAAGGAAATATCTTTTGCTCATGATGATACTTGTCCAAGTTGTCATGGTGCAGGCGGAAGCGGAAGACATACTTGTCCTACCTGTGGTGGTAGCGGCCAGGTAGTTTCCGGCGGAGGCTTCTTCCAGATGGCTCAGACTTGCCGCACTTGCCGTGGAACAGGAACTGTCGTGGATAACCCATGTGCAGAGTGTCATGGAACAGGAAGCATCAGGAAGAATGAAAAGGTCAGCGTTACTATCCCTGCCGGCAGTGATGATGGAACAAGACTTACTCTCAGAGGTAAGGGAGATGCTGGTGTAAACGGTGGCCCAAACGGAGACTTGATACTTGTAATCAGAGTACGCCCTGACAAGTATTTTGTCAGAGATGGAAACGATGTCTACCTGCAGATTCCTATCTCATTTGTTCAGGCTGCACTGGGGGACACTATTCAGGTACCGACTATTGATGGAACTGATGTCATGGTAGATATCCCTGAAGGTACACAGAGCGGTAAAATGCTTCGTCTTAGAGGTAAAGGAGTTCCTGTCCTTAGAGGAAATAACGCTAGAGGCGATATGTACCTCAAGATTATTGTTGAGACACCTAAGAGACTTGGATTAAAAGAAAGAAAGCTTATGAAAGAGCTTTATGATGCAGTAAGCCCTACAAAGGCACCGAAACCGGTTCCTTTTGAAAACGAATAAGGAGGAGACATGGGAGAAAGAGTCTACGGTTTCCATGCCATAGAAGAAGCACTGAAAAAGGCCGGTATGGGTTCCACTATATATCTTCAGCGTAATGGAGGAGAAAGAATCCAAAGTTTGGAGAGACAGGCGCAATTAACCGGAAAGGTTGCTGTAAAGAAGGTCTCTAAGGAAGAATTGGAGAGAATGATGCCTGGCGTTGACCTGAGAGGTGCTCTTTTGGACTTGGGTGGCCCTAGACGTGGAGCTTCAAGGCTCAAAGAGACCACAGTCGATGAGTTCTGTTCCTCTTTATCCGATGATCAGGGTGCACTTGTCTTGATTCTTGACGGTATTACAGACCCTCATAATCTTGGAGCTATTCTTAGATCTGCAGACCAGTTCGGGGTAGACTTGGTTATGATTCCTGAGCGTAGATCTGTTCAGGCCAATGAGACTGTAGTCAAAGTGTCTTCAGGGGCTGCACAGTATGTTCCTGTTTCAGTTGTCACTAACCTTAACCGTGAGATTGAAGTTCTCAAAAAGAATGGATTCTGGGTATATGGTGCAGATATGAAGGGTACTTCTTCATATAGCGAGAAGTTCTCATCCCGTACAGCCATAGTAATGGGAAGCGAAGGAAGCGGAATGTCCAACCTGGTGAGAAAGAACTGCGACTATATAGTTTCCATTCCTATGCAGGGACACATAGATTCTTTGAATGTTTCTGTTGCCGCCGGAATACTGTTATATGAATTCAGAAGAAATCATAACTAATAAATAATGGGCCGCCGGGCCCATTATCATTAGCTTTCCCAAGTAAAGAATTTATTTCCGATGTCATCTCTATACCAAAGAGCATCGAGTTTTCTTCTTTGAATCAGGGAATATGCCTTCTCGTTGGCATCTTGTAAGCTGTTTCCTCTGCCTACGACTGTGATGTTTCGACCTCCATCAGTGAAATACCTTCCATCACTGGTCTTTTTGACAGCGCCTACAAAGACAAGGGGCTTATCATTGATATTCATAAGATAAGAATAATCTATACCCTTTATTTCTCTTCCTGTCTCAGGTTGCATAGGGTAACCAGGAGCAGCAAGTACTACAGCTACTGTACACTCATTTGTTGTGCGGAGATTTACACTTCCCACAGTATCTTTTTCCATGGCCATCAGTATTTCCAATACATCTGTCTTGATGATAGGAACCATAGCCTGAGTAGCAGGATCATTAAGTCTTACATGGTAATCTACTAATACAGGGCCATCATCACTAAGAATAATTGAAAGGGTTAAAATACCTTTGTAAGAGATATTTTCCTTCTTCATTCCATTTAATGTCGGAATGATTATCCTGTCTTCAATTTCTTTTTTATGTTCAGGTTTCAGCGGAATAGGAGCTATTGCACCCATTCCTCCTGTGGGTGTCCCCTCTGAGTGGGATACGTTGGTGTACTCACTGGCTAGAGGCAGTAGTAGATATCCATTTTTGTCTAAGAATAGAGTCGCCGTGACATGAATGCCTGAAACATAGTCTTCAAGAAGAACTGGACCACGAGAGAATAGAATTCTGGCATAGGCAAGAATGGAGTTCTTATCTGATGAAGACAAGACGACACGGGATGGTGTCATAGAGTTTGACTTGATTGTAAAACGCTTACCATCCTCAGTTCCATCAAGATGAGCTTTCAAAGACTTCAAATCAGAGAATAAGTAGCTCTTTGGAGAAGGTATGCCGTTACGCTCAGTAAAAGCTCTGGCATACGCTTTGTCATCTTCAAGCCTCTGTGCTTCTTTAGTTGCACCGAAGCAAGGAATATTTCTTTCTGCCAGGTATTCTCTGACCCCTGCAAGAAGTGGGGCTTCTGTTCCGATGAATACAGCATCGATGTTATATTCCTTTACTGCCCTATATACAGCCTCACAGTCGGCGTTGTCTGTATCGGGAAGGTTGATTGCGATATCTGCAGTTCCAGGATTACCTGGAGCCATGTAGAGTTCCGAAA
>CAMEQB010000095.1 GCA_945932505.1 uncultured Spirochaetales bacterium | reverse complement strand
AGGAGGATGTGATATGAAAGAAACACGTATCTGCATTATTGGAGGAGGAAGTAGACTGTGGGCAATACAGTTTTTCAAGGATCTTGCTTATAACAAGATGACTCATGGAACTGTGGTGCTTCATGATATAGATCATAAAGCTGCAATGAACAACGTTGCTGTTGGAGAACAGACATTTCGAGTTAACGACAGCGAAGGAAGATTCAAGTTTATTGCAGAAGATAACCTTGAGAAGGCTCTAGAGGGAGTAGACTTAGTCATCATCTCAATTGAACCTGGAAACATTGAGTGTAGAAAGGGTGATCTGTTGCTCCCTGAAGAGTATGGAATTCTACAGAGTGTAGGTGATACTACAGGCCCTGGAGGAATTATGCGAGCTCGTAGAGCGTTACCATTTTTCTTTGAATTTGCTAAAGCTATAAAGAAAGTATGTCCTGATGCTTGGGTGATCAACTACACAAACCCTATGACACTTTGTACAGCCGCTTTGTATAAAGCATTCCCAGAAATAAAGGCTTTGGGATGCTGCCATGAAGTATTCCATACCGAGACATTTATTGCAGAGAAGGTTTCAGAGTGGTTTGATGTACCTGTTCCAGACAGAAGAGAAATCAAGGTGGATATTACTGGTGTCAACCACTTTACCTGGGTTACAGGGGCCACATGGCATGGCATCGATCTTATGCCACGTTTGAAAGCTCTTGCAGAGGATGCAAACACTTATAAAGATATGACTGAAGTGGCAAAGAAGAGAGTAGAAGAAGAGAAGTGGTTTGATTGCGACCACCTTATTGCTCTTTCACTTCTCAGAGATTTTGGTGCCCTGGGTGCTGCTGGTGACAGACACCTATCTGAATTCCTGCCATTCTTCCTCACCAGCGATGAAGACTTCTGGAGATATGGAGTTGTACGTACTCCATATAGATGGAGAGTAGAGGAAGATAAGAGAAAGAAGGCGAAAGTCTACAATGATGAAGAGTTGAAGGCTGTTCTATCAGATGAAGAGGGGGTAGATATTATGCGCTCTCTTATGGGTGACAGAACTCTTTATACAAACATAAATAGACCAAATGAAGGCCAGATCACTTACCTTCCAAAGGGAAGAATAGTGGAGTCCAATGGTTTTATCAGCGAGAATTCGATTAGACCGATAGTATCCACTGAGCCTCCACTTGCTGTTCAGAATATGATCAGAAGAGTATCTGATATTCAGGAAATGACACTGGAAGCAATCTGGAACAATGATGAGAAGCTATTGTTCTCAGCCTTCCTTTCCGATCCTTTGAATTCTCTTAATAGAGATAAAGCCAAAGAGCTCTTTGATAAAATGCTTGTTGCATCAAGTTATAAGAGATAAAAACAATAGCCGGAGTGAAAGCTCCGGCTGCCTTATAAAGTACCTCTTAGTATATTCGTGCCACTGGTAGAGACCTGACTGATATTACTGTGGTGCATCCTTTTCCAAAGAGACTCTCCATTCCTTCGATATATCTAGAAAGAAGTCTCTTCGGCACGTAAGCCTGAATAGTTCCTGCAAAACCACCGCCATGAACTCTGACAGCGCCCTCTCCATCCAGTATGTCTTCGCTTAATGCGATAGCTAGCGATACTCCCTGTTCAGACGGGCATGATGACGGATATACATTCTGAAGGAATCTGAATGACGAGTTTCCACTCTCCGTAACATTATAAAGGAATGTGTCTATATCACCTTCTTTCAATTCGGAAAGCATGTACCTGACCCTGTCGTTCTCTTTGAAGAAGTGGTATGCACGAAGAATGGCCCTGTCGTTCTTTACGCTTTCCCTGATCTTTCCCAAGTCCTTGATAAAAGCGTTGAAATCCACTTCCCGAAGGTTTTCTTTTCCGTAGAAGTGTGCAATTTCCCTCATCTCTGGTGGAACTGCAGCATATTCGTCTGTCAAATCTGCATGGCAGCCCCTAGTATCTGTAATCACCATTTCCAAGTCATAATCAGCAAAATCAAAGGAAAGAGGTTCTACTTTAGGCTCGGTCTTATTCTCGAAGTCTATGCCAATTATTCCTCCATAAGCACAGGAAAGCTGATCTAATAATCCTGATGGCTTACCAAAGTATACGTTCTCTGCATACTGACCGATCTTAGCTATTTCAACAGGTGACAGCGAGTCATCACCATAGAGGGAGTTGAATATTTCTCCAATCAATACTTCTACAGAAGCAGAAGAACTGAGTCCTGATCCTCTTAATACTTTTGACGTAACATTGGCATCAAAACCTTTTATGTCAAAGCCTCTGTCTTTGAAGGCTTTTGCAACTCCTCTTAAAAGGGATGCTGTGGTGTTCTTCTCTTCTTCTTTAATCTCTAAGTCTGAGATGTCGATAGTGCACTTAGGAAAGCCTTCACTACAGAAGTTTACTATCATATCATCACGCTTTGTAACTGCAGCAATAGTATCCAGGTTAATTGAAGCACCTATTACAAGGCCAAGATTGTGGTCTGTATGGTTACCTGCTATTTCTGTTCGTCCGCTGGCAGAGAAGATCATTGGATTATCTTTTCCAAAGAGTGCCTTGTGGTCTGATGTGAGTGAAAGAAATCTATTGTCCATTTCTTCCACATTTACATTCTTTCCATACAAGTGTGTGTATTTTTGTCTGAGAGTTGAAATCATAACTTTATTCTAAGTTCAAGTTTGAAGTTGTAAAAGCCTTTTCTTTCCTCTTTTGGTAAGTACCATGATGTCTCCTTTGATTTTTATGTAAAAAGAAGACACCATTTCATCTATTCCCCTTTCTATTTCTTTCTCACTCCATGTACATAAAGAGGGAAAGGGATTAAAGAGTGATTTTTTCTTTAGTCTCTTTATCACATTCTTTCTTGTTCTGAATATGTGCCTGTTTGTTTCTTTTAGTATTTCTTTTTCTCCCGATGGAACAAAACCGTCAGAGGTGCATGCGGAGCATAGGCCGCACTCATCATGTTCGGTCTCTTCGCCCATCTTCTTCAAAAGAGCATTCCTTATACATTTTCCAGATGAAAAGATATCCTTCAGTTCACTTTGTTCCGTGCTCTTCCATAATACGAAAGAGTGTGCCTCTTCTCCGTCTCTCCCACATCTTCCAGACTCCTGGAGAAATTCGTCGGCTTTCTGAGGAAGATATATATGGATTACACTTCTTATATCTTTTTTATCTACTCCCATTCCATATGCATTCGTCGCGGATAATACATATTGCGTAGAGTAAGAAAACTTATCTTCTATTGCTTTCCTTCTTTCTTTATCCAGGCCAGCATGATAAAAGAGACACTTTATTCCATGCTTACATAGAAAGAACGCAATTCTTTCAGTCTCCTCCCGACTAGGGCAGAACACCACAGAAGGTCTGTATGCTTTGTTTCTTAATAGCCGTAACAAATCGTCTTCCATCTTTAGGGTGTGTACAGAATGATAGAAAATGTTGTTTCTATCACTGGATGCTTTCACTATATATGGCTTTTCCCCGAGAAATACTCGGTCTTGGATCGTTGCATACATAGTATCATCTAATGTCGCTGTGAAAGCTAAGATATGACGAGGATTAATTTTCTTTATTACTTCTGGTAGCTCTTTGTAGCTGGGACGAAAGGTATCACCCCAAGTAACTGTGGTGTGTACTTCATCTATTACTATCGTAGATATCATTTTCCATAGTGGAGCATATCTAGGGTGCTTAATAAGAGAAAGAAGCATCTCTATGTTTGTTATTAGTACTTTGTATTTACCTCTAATTAGAGCCTCGATTATCTTCTCTTTTTCATTTCTATCCATACCGCCCTTAAGTGTTGCGGCAGGAATATTCATAGCTTTCATTCTTCTTTCTTGGTCAGCCATCAGTGACAAGAGTGGGTATATACATAAGACAACACCCTTGATGAAAATAAGGGGAGCGAGGAAGCAAATAGACTTACCGCTACCAGTGGGTAAGACGGCAAGTAACTTTGTTTCCTTGTTGTTCTCTTCGTTCACTGCTATATGAGTCACGACTAATTCTTGATGAGGAAGAAGATACGTGATGCCAAGTTTGTCTTTTAATTCTTTTTTTAGTTTTATCCAGTCCATATATATAAAACACAAAAAAGAGGAAATATGATTAATACTAAATCTATAATTATAAATAATATTCCTATATAAGAATATTAATTACGATTTTGTTTATTAGATAGGTAATAGAAAACGGGAGGTATTGCCTCCCGCATGTCTTAGTTTTTCTTTGGTGGAACAGCGATGATGTTCTTAAGACCAGGCTTCTTCTCCAAGTTCTTTACAAGGCCTCTTTCTCTAGCTTTGTTTACATAGTTAGGATCCTCGAAAGAGTAGTGGAAGTTAGTATGGACATCATATGTTCCCTTCATGAGAGCATAAGCATCTTCTGTGATTACAAGTTCTTCGTCTGTTGGTATGACGAAGATCTTTACAGGAGAATCGTCTGTGCTGATGACTGTCTCTGCGTTTCTGCAGTGTGAGAGGTCGTTCTTTTCTGGATCGATCTTGATTCCGAGGGACTCGAGACCTTGGCAGGAACCAAGTCTGATGTTCTCACCCATTTCACCGACACCAGCTGTGAAGACGATTGCATCTACTCTGCCAAGAAGTGCAGCATAAGCTCCGATGTACTTCTTGATTCTATGGCATTCGAGGTCTACACAAAGCTGAGCCTTCTCGTCGCCGTTTTCAGCCATGATGGAAACGTCTCTTCTGTCGCTCTTTCCGCAGAGACCTACAAGACCTGACTTCTTGTTGAGTATAGTATCCATCTCTTTGACTGTGTAACCAGCATTTTCGCAGATATATGGGATGACTGCTGGGTCGATGTCACCGCTTCTTGTTCCCATAACAAGGCCTTCAAGTGGAGTAAGACCCATAGTTGTATCGATACATACACCATCCTTGACAGCACAAGCAGATGCACCGTTTCCAATATGGAGGATGATTACGTTTGTATCTTTGTTTTCTTTTCCAAGGAGAACTGCAGCTCTCTTAGCGCAGTAAAGGTGGCTTGTTCCGTGGAAGCCATAGCGGCGGACGTTGTACTTTTCATACCATTCATAAGGAACAGCATACATAAATGCTTCTTTAGGCATTGTCTGGTGCCAAGCTGTATCAAGGACGATAGCCTGAGGAACGTTTGGCATAAGCTTTCTAGCGCATTCGATACCCATGATGTTGCCAGGCATATGTAATGGTCCAAGTGGAATGAGTGTCTTGAGCTGTTCTACAACTTCGTCTGTAACGAGAGTAGACTTCTTGAACATCTCTCCACCATGGAGGACTCTGTGACCTACTGCTCCGATTTCAGAGAGATCCTTGATACATCCATATGTAGGATCTTGAAGCATCTTAAGAATATAGTCGATGGCTTCTGCGTGGGTTGGGGAGACAAACTTGTCGTTGAACTCCTCTTTGCCACGAGACTTCTGCTCGATTGTCGAGTATTCCTGGCCGATGCGTTCTACTACACCGACTGTTAGGACATCCTTGTTGTCCCAATCATAGACCTGATATTTTGCGGAGGAACTACCGCAGTTCAAGGTTAAGATGACCATTGATATCTCCTAGTTCTGTTTTTCGTTTTATAAGTGAAATAATATATCAGAAAAAAGAAAACCTCCACCTCAATAAAGTGAAATGACTGAAAATTGGTCAAATGGAGCTGAAATAGCGTTATATAAGTATGAAACGTTTACTTATATTGACAGTTTTCTTTTTGTTTATCTCTTTTTCACTCTACGCCTTTTCCTTTGTATTCGACGAAACAAGCGTAGGAATAGAAAATGATGGTCTAAGTCTTGATATCTCAATAAGAGGAATAAGAATGAAGAGCCAGCATTTCTCTTTTGGGGCCGTAGACACAGGAGGAGACATAATGAGAATCAACAACCCCCATTTCTCTTATTCATATGGGCTCTATTATTCCATCCCCAAGGAAGGTACTTCTTTGTTGGCTTCCACATTGAAGAGAAAGAATATGTGGATTTCTCTGTTTTATGGAGAGAGAAATGGTATAGGCGTTTCTTATAAAAAGGATGATCTGAGGTTTTTTATCTACTCGTTTATGAAAGGCGAGGGTGAGGGAATACAGAAAAGTCTAATCGAGAGACGAGATACGAATGTACTCTATTTGGGCTTGGAGAGTAGGATGAAAATGTTATCGTTGTCATACTACCTATCAGTCACAGACTCTCTATTCTGCTCATCATTAATAAAAAGTGAATTATGTTTCAACGTAATAAAACTGGGTGTAGGATATGGACGATTACAGAGCATGATGAAAGAGAGTAAAGATTGGGACACCAGCTTGAAACTCTCTCTTTTTAAAGGGGAAATGGAAGTAACTTTTTCCCTTTATCTTTCTCCTCTTCCTATTTACTTTTCTTCCTTTAGGTCTCTCTCATTCTCTTCCAAAGGTGTGGTGACTCTGGGAGACGTAATAATAGAAAGCGAGGCGAAGAGAAGCTTTAGAGGAGGAAAAGAAGATGTGGATGCATCCATTTCTTTGAGTTATCAAAACTGGAGGGTAAAGGTATCGAAAAACAGCGGGTTTACATTTTCTATGCATTTCGATTCTTCATCTTTTACCATTACAAACGATAAGATTGAAACAAACGTTGTACTGAGAAAAGATGAAATAGAAATGGTGATTGATAGCAGCGGGGATAATAGTGTAAAGGGCAAGATCGATACCAATAGCCCAGCTTAAGCTGGACTAAAGGTAATCCCCC
>CAMEQB010000094.1 GCA_945932505.1 uncultured Spirochaetales bacterium | reverse complement strand
TCCCTTCCAAGGAATCATTCACCTACAGGTGTGTAAAAAGAGCAATACAACATGAACTGATAATTCATAAGGTGACGCTACTGATTTCTATACTATCCAACGTTATTGAACACTGTGTTACGTTTTTCATGTACTGTTGAATGTTATTCAAATACTGTAAAACGTTATTCTTAAACAGGATAACGAAATTCAAATACTGTAAAACGCTTTTATAAACCTGTGTTACGTTATTCAAAACCCTGGTTACGTTTTAAAATAAATCGTTACAAACGGGTAAACGAAATAAAATAAAAGCGAACAACGTGTTCATTTTCGTTACACAGGTATGCCAAAAAAGCCTTATTATTTGGGCCAATATGTTCTTTAACGTTACAGGGGAGGATTTGTAATTCCTTATGGTGAGGGAAATAAAAAAGCCAGAACTTGATTGTATCAAATTCTGACTCAAAGGATACCCGGAACGGGACTTGAACCCGTACGGCCGTGAGGCCAGGAGATTTTAAGTCTCCAGTGTCTACCATTCCACCACCCAGGCGACATAGGTTATAATAATAAAAAAATTGAAGAAAGGGAAGATATAAGCCTTTCTTTCCTTTGACTAAAAAATAGAGTAAATTAAGTAAGAAGGTGTTTTATGACAAGTTGGCATGATTTCTTTATAGGTTTGGCAGTAGGACTAGGTTTTGCACTAGTTGTTTGGTTTATATATCTTTTTAAGGTTCGCTCCACAAGAATAAAAGGTGAGAACGAGGTTAAGAAGTATAAAGATATGCTTACTTCCCGCATGGAGATAGAAAGCGAAGGCGTGGAGAAGCTTAAGAAGAGTAATGAAGAGTTAAAGACTCAGAACGAGAATCTTAGAATCTCTCTCCAGACTATGAGCCAGAAGCCTGGCAGAAAGGAGATGGAGAGACTCCAGGTTTATCAGAAGGCAGTAGATAGACTGACTATCAACTCTCCTGGCTTTGGACCGGCATGGCAGGCAGCGCTAAAAGAGAGTGAAGAAGAGTTCAGTAAGACATACTCCGGTGTTCTTCCTTTTATCAGGAGAGTAATACCTGGGAAGACTAACGCCCAGTTAATGGACACGGAAGATGTAACAAATGGAGATGATGTTTAATTGGAAGCTTTCTCTTCCAACTCCAACCATCTCTCAGTTTTTTCATCTAAAAGAATCTTTTTATCCTCATAGAGCTTGGTCCTTTCCTGTAGAGTTCCGAGCTCTGTTTTTTCAGCTGTAACAAAAGATTCTTCCAGCTTACCTATGAGTGCTTCGATTTCTTCTATCTCTTTCTCAAGCTGCTCTTTTTCTCTCTCTTCTTTATATGTTAGGCCCTTCTTCTCTCTATTATGGCGTTCTGTCTTCTCTTTTTCTTTAACTATCTCAGCACTCTTTTTTTCAGCTTCTATTCTCTCTTTCTCTTCCTTCCATTGAGTGTAATTACCAGGAAAGAGTGTGACTTTCTCGTTTTCGATGACAAAGAGCATATCTACAGTACAGTCAAGAAATGTTCTGTCGTGACTAGATATCACAGCGCAGCCTGGGAAGGAGGAGATATACTCTTCTAAGTTTTCCATTGTTTCTATGTCTATATCGTTGGTCGGCTCATCTAGGAGTAGGAAGTTAGGATTAGCGATAAGACGGGTAATGAGATAGAGTCTTCTTCTCTCTCCTCCAGAGAGAAGCTCTATAGGGGTGCGATGCATAGATGAAGGGAAGCCAAATATTTCCAAGAATCTTGCAGTTGTTACATCTTCTCCCTTTGAGTATCTTACTCTCTCTCCATAATCAAGAGCGTAATCAAGGACAGTCTTCTTACTTTCCAAGTTTCTTCCTAGCTGGTCATAGTATCCGAAGACAGTGTTTACACCCTTGTCTACAGTTCCTCTATCAGGAAGAATCCTACCATACATAATGTCCAGAAGCGTTGACTTACCACTTCCATTATCACCGACAAGTCCTATCTTCATTCCCTTTGTAAAAGAGAATGTGAAGTCAGAAAATAGAGTTCTATCGTCATAGCTCTTACTTACGTTGGTCAAGTCCAGGATCTTCTTTCCTAGTCTTCTTTCAAGAGAAGAGAACTCAGTCATCTTATCGTCTCTCACTTTCTCAAGAGATGACTGCATCTCTTCAATTCTATCTTTTCTGTTTTTATCTTTGCCTGTTCTTGCTTGAGGCCCTCTCATAAGCCATTTGAGCTCACGGCGAAGAATAGTCTGGAGTCTCTGCTGCTCTTTTTCGTTCATTACTATTCTTTCTTCTTTTCTCTCTAAGTAAGAAGAGAAAGAGCCAGGGTGCCTATAGAAGTGCTTTCTATCCAGCTCCCAGATAGTAGAGCAACACTCGTTGAGGATGTGGCGGTCATGTGTGACTATGATTACTGAGATTGATGTTGCCTTTATCCAGGACTCTATATATTCCACGCTCTTGATATCCAAATGGTTAGTAGGCTCATCAAGAAGCAATAATCCTGGACGGAGTGCAAAGGCTCTGGCGATTGCAACTTTCTTCTGCTCCCCACCTGAGAGAGAATCCATTCTGCTCTCAGGAGAGAAGTCTTCACCCATATCTGTGATGGAAGCAAGAAATGATCTCTCTATATCCCAGAGATTCTCTTTCTCTATTTTCTCTCCTAGGGCTGTATATACTCTCTCGTCACCATTCTCTAATGCTATATGGTACTCTTTTAGAGTCTCTATATTCTTATCTTTCGATAGATATAGATAATCCATTACAGTGCAGCCTTCAGGATATGTAACGTTCTGTTCCAACATAACCATGTTGGTGCCGCTTCTGAGAGATATCTTTCCTTCATCTGGTGTGATTACTCCAGAGATAGTCTTAAGGAATGTGGATTTTCCACATCCATTCTTTCCGACTATTCCTACTTTTTCTCCACTTTCCAGTCCAAGAGTGACGTTTTCAAAGAGAGGCTCATCTTTCAGAGTCTTTTCCAGATTTTCAATGCTCAGTATATTCACGCCATTATAATAGTAAAAAGAGAGCTTGGTGTCATTGTCCTTATTCCTATAGAATGAGATAATCTCAATATGATAAGAGACATAGACCTTACTCTTACGCCTCAAGAGGCCTTTGAAGAGAAAACTATAAGTAAGAGAGCATCATCTAAGTGTGGAATAGCTAATGGAAAAGTATCAGGAATAAAGATTCTGAGAAAAAGTATTGATGCTAGGCGATCCGATATTAAGATAAACTTAAGAGTAAGGCTCTTTGTTGGAGAAGAAGTGAAAAACACTTGGACTCCAGTTTCCTTTCCCGATGTTTCTTCGTCTCCTTCAGCTGTCGTCGTAGGTATGGGACCGGCGGGGCTCTTTGCTTCCTTGACTCTGATAGAGAATGGCATCAGGCCAATCGTGTTGGAGAGAGGAAAAGATGTACACGAGAGAAAGAGGGACTGTGCACTCTTATGTACAAAGGGAGAACTCAATACAGAGTCCAACTATGTATATGGAGAAGGGGGAGCCGGAGCTTATAGTGACGGTAAACTTTATACAAGATCTATTAAGCGTGGAGACGTGGGAAAAGTTCTATCTCTACTGGTGCAGCATGGAGCAGATGAATCCATCCTTTATGAAACCCACCCCCATATCGGTACCGATAAACTTCCTCTTGTCATCGAGAATATTCGTAACACTATTATCAAAAGTGGAGGAGAAGTCCACTTCAATACAAAAGTGGTTTCGCTCTTAAAGCGTGGTGAAAGAGTATATGGCGTAAAGTGTGAGAATGGAGAAGAATACCTTGGCCCTGTTATTCTCGCTACAGGCCACAGTGCAAAGGATGTTTATAGGTTCTTGGATTCTTCTTCAATTCTTTTGGAAGCCAAAGACACTGCAGTTGGTGTAAGACTGGAGCATCCGCAGACTCTTATAGACCAAATCCAATACCATAATCCACAGGGCAGAGGGGAGTTTCTTCCTCCTGCAACATATTCCTTCGTTACACAAGTCAACGGAAGGGGAGTGTACTCTTTTTGTATGTGCCCCGGAGGCAGTATTGTTCCCACAGCTACAGAGTATGGAGCGCTAAGCGTGAATGGTATGAGTTCTTCTTCCCGCTCAGGAAGCAAGGCAAACTCTGCAATGGTTGTGCAGATAAGAAAGGAAGATATCCCTGACAAAGGTATATTCTCTGTTCTTGATTGGGTTGAGAATATAGAGAGAAATAGTTTTCGTGATAACTTCATGGCCCCTGGTCAAAGGATGGCTGACTTCGTTGATAATAAGTTTTCGTCAACTCTTCCTAAGACTACGTATGCACCAGGACTTGTCTCTTCCGATCTATATGAGGTTTTGCCTCCAATAGTCTCCTCATCTCTTAAAGATGGATTTATAAACTTTGGCCGTATGACTAGAGGTAAGTTCCTTACTAACGAAGCAGTGATGATAGCTTCTGAAACTAGAACTAGTTCTCCTATTCGTATTCTCAGAGACGCTGACTTTAAGTCTATTCCTGGATTATATCCAGCAGGAGAAGGCGCTGGATACGCAGGAGGAATAGTAAGTGCAGCTATCGATGGAACAGAGGTTGCGAAAACTCTGGCAAAGTGCTTAATTCATTGTTAGATAAATAGAAAAACATAACATGCTATAGTTTAATGCTTCCTATATGTTTGTTTTCTTTGGATAATTCATAACTTTGATCTGGACCCATGGGCTATGTTGTTTTATCCTGGAAGGCAATAAGGGGTGGCATATGAGTCTTGAAAAGGGAATATACGAACAAGTATTAAACAATGAAGTTAAAAAAGATATTTCTTCTCTAACGGGACTGACAGCCATAAAAAAAGAGATGGACGACGAATCGTCTTCAATCCTTATTAGCCAATATGTAGAGAGTGTCGTAAGAAAGATTCTTGAAGACAAGAGCAATGTTCAAGATAAGGTAGAGATTGCAAATAAACTTATAGCACAACTTTCATCTTCTTACCCTGAGTATGATTTGGATTCCAAGATTATCGATACAAAGGGTGAAGCCTTGATGGAAGTCAGAGATGAAAGGATCAATACAAAGAATCTTGAAAGGCCTGAATCTTCACTTGTAACAAGTAAGCTTTTTTCTGGAGATAACGGAGATAAGCTAAAAGATGAGTTTAGGAAAGAGATAGTCTCTGCAGATAGTATAGATATGCTTGTTTCCTTTATTAAGGTTTCTGGAATTGCATTAATAAGAGACAAGCTAAATGAATTTGCAAACAAAGGCGGAAAACTTAGAGTTGTATGTACCACATATACGGGTGCCACCGATGCTAATGCTGTAAAGGAGATTTCAGAGCTTCCTAATGCAGAAGTAAAGATATCATATGATACAAAACATACTAGGCTTCATGCAAAAGCATATATGTTTAGAAGAAAGAGTGGCTTTGATACAGCATATATTGGCTCATCCAACCTCTCTAATGCTGCTATATCTAATGGCAGAGAATGGAATTTAAAGATAACTAGCCATGATCAGAAAGATATTTTTGATAGAATGACAGAGGCCTTTGAAACCTATTGGAACTCTGATGAGTTTGAAGAGTATCATGCTGATGATTATGATAAGCTAGCTGGTGCAATAGCCTTGGAAAGAGGTAGTGTAGTTAAAAATCCACTTATAGCATATTCTTTTGATATAAGGCCTTATCCATTTCAGGAAGCAATCCTAGATAAATTAGAAGCAGAAAGAAAAATATATGGCAACTATAAAAACTTATTAGTTGCAGCAACCGGTACAGGTAAAACAGTCATCTCTGCTTTTGATTATAAACGCTTTGTCGCTGAGAACAGAGATCATCATAGATTATTGTTTGTTGCTCATAGAGAAGAAATATTAAAGCAGAGTCTTGCTTGCTTTAGAGGCGTGTTGAAAGATCCTGAGTTTGGAGCATTATACACAGGAAATAACAGCGAGATAAAAGAGGGCCAAAGTCTATTTGCCACTATTCAGAAGCTAGACTCAAAAGATAACATATCCCGTTTTTCTCCTGACTACTTTGATTTCATTATTGTTGACGAGTTCCATCATGCAGCAGCTGACTCATATCAAGAGCTTCTCTCTTATTTCAAGCCTCAGATTCTATTGGGGCTCACGGCTACTCCTGAAAGAATGGACAACAAACCTATACTTGATTATTTTGATGGACAGCACATCGCAGCTGAAATAAGACTTCCTGAAGCTATTGAACGACAACTTTTGGTTCCTTTCCATTACTTTGGAGTTGCAGATGGCACAGATCTGCGTGGTTTGACATGGTCTGTCGGTGGATATGAAAAAAAGGAGCTAGAAAACATATACGTTTTCCAAACTGGGGTTGCAAGAAAGAGAGCGGGGCTGATTGTTAATTCTATAAAGCGCTACGTAGGGGACCCCAATGAAATCAAGTGTTTGGGATTCTGTGTCTCTATCAGGCATGCAGAGTTTATGGCTGAATGTTTTAAAGAAGCTGGTTTAAAAGCAGTTGCTCTTTCAAGTAAAAGCGTGGATGAAGAAAGAAATTCTGCCAAGGATAAGATTAGATCTGGAGAAATAAACTTTATTTTCACGGTAGATCTTTATAACGAAGGCGTGGATATTCCTGAAATCGATACAGTAATGTTCCTTCGCCCTACAGAGTCTTTGACTGTATTTTTACAGCAGTTAGGAAGAGGCTTAAGAACAAGCCATGGTAAAGAGTTTCTTACTGTTTTGGATTTCATAGGACAAAGCAATAAGAAATATAATTTTGAAGAGAAATTCATGGCCCTTATGAATAAAAAGAACAGGGGAGTATATAGAGAGATAAAAGATGG
>CAMEQB010000093.1 GCA_945932505.1 uncultured Spirochaetales bacterium | reverse complement strand
ACAAGAGGAAAGACGACTGTCACTCGCCTAATAGCATATTCTTTAATGGAGAAAGGAATAAAGACTGTCTCTAGAACTAGCGGTAGTAGCCTCGAGATAATCCACAGTGACGGAAGCGTGGAGAAAATAGAGAGAAAGAGAAAAGCCAGGATATTGGAGATGCTTCCTTTCTTCTCTCTAGCAGCGAAAGAAGGAGCAGAAGCAGTTGTCGTCGAGTGTATGGCGCTGGAGGAAGAGAACCAAAGAGTAATGAGAGATACTCTAGTTCGCCCTAATATTGTGGCAATCACAAATACATTTATCGACCATGTTCCCCAAATGGGAAAAACACAAGAAGAGACAGCGTGGTGTCTCTCTCGTAGTGTTCCTAAAGATGCCATCCTATACACTACCGATAACCTTTATGATGACTTTGGATTTAAAGTAAAAAGAGTCGATTACTCAAATACAAATGCTCCTATATCTTCATCTATTCCTATTCATCCCTCCTCTTGGGCTCTCTCTCAAAAAGTTCTAGAAGACTTAGGAATAAATGAAGACATAATGAATATAGCCAAAGATAAGATTCCTCCAGACATTGGACTCTTAAAAGAAATAAAAGGGGGAAACGGTTCTATCCTTATTCCATCTTTCAGCGTCAATGACAAAGAGTGCATGGAATCTACTATAAGAGAAAATAAAGAGAAGTATCCTGATAAAAATATTGCTGTAATCTTCAACAATAGAAAAGACAGGGAACACAGAATAATACTACTTAAAGAAGTGTTGGAGAGTTTAGATTTCTCCCTTAAAGTCTTTATTATTGGAGATTACCCTAATAAAGTATCCAAGTATCTTAGAAGACATAAAATAGAAGCCTACCCTTCTTCTCCAGAAGAAATAGGGGAAGAGATAAAGAACAATATAGACAATCTGTACATAGGAATCGGAAATATCAAGGGAGACGGCGAGAAACTGATTTCTATACTTCGGGAGGATTACTGATGCTTTATTCAACAGTTGCACTAAGTGTCATATTTAGTTTCTTAACAACCGAACTGACCGGAATCCTCACAGGAGGAATGATCAGCGCCGGGTACCTTTGTTATTGGATTGGAGAACCATTAAGAATACTCTCCACCCTCCTTATGAGCATCCTCATTGCTCTCCTCCTTCGTCTCTCAAGGCATTTTCTCATTATCTATGGAAGAAGACGCTTTATGCTCTCTATTCTTCTTTCCATCTTCGGTGTCTTTATCATAGAGAAGTCATATTTCTATCTCTCATCATTCTCTTTTGATATGAGAATTATAGGATATATAATCCCAGGGCTCATAGCATCCGACATGGAAAAACAAGGAATAATAAGGACACTGGCGGCCCTCTCTGCTGTAACGCTAGTAGTGAAGCTAATATCTATGCTGGGTGGAATACTATGAAACATAAACCCACAAAGATAAAAAAAGGATACCTCATATCCTCTCTTTTAATTCTTATTCTAGGTTTCTTTCTTACTGTTATCCTAGCCAATAGAGAAGCAGGAGAATATGAAGAGGCGCAGAGAAATGCAATGGAAAGGATGGAAAGAGCTGAAGCTTATATCAAGGAAAGAATCATTGAAAAAGGAATCGAAATAGAAGATATAGACTTAAATAGGACTGGACTAATAGGCCCTGAGTTTACAGAGCTTACTTCCACTCCTGGAGAAGAAGGCGCTAAAAGAAGCACTCTAAACCCTGAATTTGCAGCCGTTTTGCTACGATATTTTCATGATGCAGGGCTAAAAGAAGGAGATACGATTGCAATCGGATCAAGCGGATCTTTTCCTGGCTTCTTAATTGCAGCACTTACTGCAGCAAGCGAAATGAAAATAGAGGCACGCGTCATAGCCAGCTTAGGCGCTTCTATGCATGGAGCTACAAGAGTGGAATATAATATCTTCAATATTTTGGAAGACCTTAAAAATAGTGGAGAAGCTGACTTTTCTTTAGTCGGAGTATCATGCGGAGGAGAAGGAGACAAAGGAGGCAGCGTCATGGAAGGCTTCTTATATGAAGGCACTGCTGAGCTAAGCTACGAGATGACAAAGAATGAAGCAGAACGCACAGGCGCAGTCTTTATCTATGAAGACACTCTCTCAGAGAGCATCGAAAAGAGGCTGGAAATATATGGAGAGGATATAAAACTATTTATTAACATAGGAGGAGCATCTACAAACCTTGGAACAGGCTCCTACTCCCTAGACTTCCCTCCAGGACTTGTTATGAGTATCGACAAAATACCAGAAGGAAAAGAGAGAGGCCTCATATTCGAATACATGGAAAAGGGAATTCCAGTAATAAATCTATTGTCAGTAAAAAAACTCTGTCAGATGAACTCAATTGCCTTTGATCCGATTCCTCTCCCCTCATCATCTTCTTCTGTTTTCTATTCAAAAGTCACTTATAACCCAATAATAATCATTGTGACACTGCTTTCTGCCTTCTCGATTCTACTTGTCGGGGTAATATCAAAGAAGACAGAAGAAAGAAAAGAAAATCAGAGATAGAGGATCTTCTTAATGTATGGAATCTTTTCGATGAGGCATGTGACACCTATAAATACAAATAAGAGAATCATATAGAGAATAGGAGAGAAAACAGAAGCTGAAGTGTATGGAAGGATATAGTTCATAAATACTTCCAGAAATAAGACGTGTACCAATACCGAAAGTGTACTTTGATACTACCTTACACATCTTTACCTCTTTCTTGTAAAAAAGAACAAAAAATCCCAAAGAGTACATCAAAAGAAGGATGCTATGGTTATCAAAAGTATAGTTATAAGACTCTGGAATCGATTCTTCGAATACCTGTGTGAGAACAATCATCAACACCTCCCAGCAATCTCAAAATCTTCTTTGTATTCTTCTTTGTGTCCACTTTTGTCAGATATCCCCCAGTAAGAAGTAAGTAGTGAACCCCGAAGCGAGAAAAAGAATCAATAATGTTTCCCCAAATAAACTCTGGAGATACAGGATAAACAAAATGACGAAAGATGCACTGATATGGGGAATCTTATTTCCAGCCATATCCTACCTTTTTTTTCAAGAAGCTTTCCATCCTCCAACATCTCTTTATCGAAATACTTTCTCCAATCAATTAACGCCATACTATTATTATAGGGCATTAAGAGAACAAAACTTAATGCCTATTAGAAAACATTTGAGCTTTTTGTTTTCATCATTTTTTTCATAAGAAAGACTAAATGACCAAATCTATCACAGATAGTTGTTATTAAAGAAAAGATTGCAAGAAGTAATAGATTATGAACTATATCCCCTATCATTCATTATCTATCTTCAATACGTTCGTTGAATGAAAAAGATAAAGACATCACTTGACTTCATACCGAAGCCCTAAAGGATTAGATGAATAACACAATACATCCGGGGCAGCGTAATAATCGTAGTTCGCACGGATACTTATCCATCCTTTGCGGATGTTTTCATATCGGTCTCAAATCAATTTTTCAAGGTTAAAGTGGCCTTTTGTATCAGCTTTACTCAACTTTCATCATTCTATACCCTATACCGATATGTGTCTGGATATATTGAGGGGAATCTGGAGTAGGTTCAAGTTTTCGTCTCAACGTCGCCATAAAGACACTGAGAAAAGCGATATAATTATCCCAACTCTTTCCCCAAATATTCTGAGCTATATAGGTATGGGTCAACACTTTACCAAGATTATGGGACAAAAGACATAACAGCTTAGGCTTTCTATCTATTATTCCCTGTCCACTCCATATGGATAATAATCCCCTCGGACAATCTCCTTCATGGTCTTTGTAAGAAACTTGTTTTTGTGCCATACAATATAGTTGTTGCGAATAAAGTTTGCATCTTCCACATCCACAATATCAATCGAATCCATCAGGGAAGAATTCCGCACAAGATCATAAGCAAGGAAGGTGACACCAAGCCCATGGACTACTGCCTGTAGTATTGACTGGGAACTTTCGCTTTCCCAAATCGGGTCAAACTTCAGATTATTCTCCCGGTAATTCCACTCTGTCAATAATCTGGTGACACTGCCCACTTCTCTTGTAAGTAGAGGATACTCTGCAATCTCCTCCATGGTTACAGAGTGTCTCTTCCCCAATGGATGCCCTTTCGCAACAGCAAGAACCAGGCGATCAGAGGAGAAGAGATGCGCAACCAATTCTCCTCCTGAAATAGAGCCTTCAATAAAGGCTAAGTCCAACTCGTTCTGCATCAGCTTTTTTTCCAACAGACAGGCATTTGCCACCGTACAGCGAACATCCAGATGAGGATGAGCCTTCTTCAGTTGAGCAGCCACTTCCGGCAGAATAAAGTTCCCCATTGATATTGTCGCACCCAAACGGACGGTTCCGATCTCATCCCAGTCCTTGAGTCCTCTCTCAATATTGGAAAAAGCATCAAGAAGATGGATAACCTCACTGTAAAGGGTTCGGGCCAATTCAGTAGGAGAAACTCCTCTATGCATTCGTTCAAAAAGTCGTACTCCATAATAGGATTCCATGTCCTGAATGGCTCTAGATATAGCAGGCTGTGCTATATGAAGCCTCTCTGCAGCACGAGTAACATTTTTCTCTTCGTAAACGATGCGGAATACTTCAAGATGATGCAGTGTCATTTTATACTTCCATTTACCATACCGATTTTGTTATTATTTTAATAATATAATAGTATTTCAATTATTTCTACCAATTGCATATGCTTATAGCCGAGGTAGAAAAAAATGCAGAATAAAAAAAATGGGAATATCCTCTGGACATTGTTCTCAGGTATGTTTCAAATCAGCACATTCACCTTCGGTGGAGGATTTGTAATCGCAACTTTCATCAAAAAGCGTTTTGTAGACCAATTGGGATGGATAGAGGAAAGCGAGATGCTGGACCTAATCGCCCTTGGGCAATCCTCTCCTGGTGCAGTAGCTGTCAATGTGGCAATTCTAGTCGGATGGCGTGTGTTTGGTGTGCTAGGGATGATTGCAGCTGTCTTGGGGACAATCTTACCCCCGATGATCATCCTGACTGTCATATCCTTTTTCTATAATGCCTTTGCTTCAAACCAAATGGTTGCACTGACATTAAAAGGAATGCAGGCAGGAGTTGCAGCTTTAATCCTCTCCGTCGCCTTAGATCTGGCTAAAGGAGTTACAAAGAGTAAGTCCATCATCGCAATCATCTTGATGGTAGTTTCCTTCCTTGCATCATACATATTCAAGGTCAATGTCATGTATATCATACTTGCAGCTCTAGTGCTGGGGATTTCAGATGCCTTGATGAAGAGGAGAAAACAATATGGTGTTGCTTAAGCTTTTCTTTGCTTTTATGCAGGTAGGTCTTTTCAGTATCGGAGGGGGATATGCAGCCATTCCAATTATCCAAAGCAGCGTAGTAGATAGTTTTGGCTGGTTGACGATGGACGAATTCACTGACCTGATTACAATCGCAGAAATGACCCCCGGGCCCATCGCCGTTAACAGTGCCACTTTTGTGGGCAACCGAGTCGGAGGACTACTTGGCAGCATAGTGGCTACCCTTGGCTGTATTGTCCCTGCCATAATCATTGTTTCACTATTTGCCTGGGTCTATTACCGTTACAAGACAGTCTCCTTCATGAAGACAGTCATGGCCTTTCTCAGACCAGTCGTAGTTGCCCTTATTACATCTTCAGGATTGTCAATCCTTGCGAATGCTGTTTTACCAGCCTCGTCCATAGAGGTGCTGGCGGGGATACTGTTTCTAGGCGCTTTTGTCCTCATCCGATTGTCTAAAGTCAATCCGATTGCCGTCATGTTCTCTTCAGGCATTCTGTATGCCTTCATTACACTCATCATCCAAAGGTAGGAAAATAAATATGGAATACGTCATCAAAAACGGACTGTTCAAGCATCATTTGGACAGCAAAGAAAAACTTATAGCCGTAAAACTCTTCGTTAATGGCTGGGTTGTCACAGACAGCATCGGCAATACGAAAGCCAGCATCAGAAGAGAAGACAATGGTGTAAAATGCGAGAGCTGGACTGCATCCTTTATTCCGGAAGAGACTACAGTACTCCGTGTACCAGGACTCAAGGAAGTCACCATGAAAAACAGCAATGGACGAGAATACCATTTCATTAAGGAAAAAGGATGTTTTCTTCTTGACCAGGAAGGAAAGACCTGGAGAATCAAGGGCATTGGAAGCCGCAGGAGCATACTGGATCTTCCTGATGAGTTTTCTCCCCTTGATGCCATGGTTCTCTTCTGCACCCTACAAATTGCAGAAGAAAAAATCTCGGTCGTATGACAGGGAAACACGACATATACCTTTCTCCCCCCTACTCGTCTTGATTGCGACTAGGGGGTCTATATTCTTTTTGAAAGCAGACAGCCAAACCAATTAAGAAGATTCTTTTGGACGTCCCCCCTATCCTTGATGAGAAGCGGAGGAGGGTCCTCTTCGGCAGTGCCGCCGAAGCCATGGGGCATGGTGGCATTGCGTTGTTAGAGACCATCGATTTTTTGTCAATTTTAATCTTGGAGCGAACACCGTCTATCGACAGGTCACTTCCTATTTGTATGATGACCCCTCAAAGCTTAATGCGTCAATCATTTGGTTTTATGTATCAAATAGCTCCTTTTTAAGCTATTTATTCTCTCAAGCACTTTTTCTCTTTCTTCTAATTCATCGGTTTTATTATGCATATTAAATACAAAAAAAAGACTCTAAGCATTACACCTAGAGTCTTGTTCGTGAGAGACGGGGATCGAACCCGAGAGTTTTTGATAAATTAGGGAAATTAG
>CAMEQB010000092.1 GCA_945932505.1 uncultured Spirochaetales bacterium | reverse complement strand
AAAGAAGATTTGATAGACTTTTGTGTTGAACACTTATCTAGTGAGAATTGGAGTAAAGAAAGTGTCAGAGAGTATATGACATCCCTTCTTCCAACTCTAAAGCACTGGAAAGAGTAAGTTGCATCAAAGAAAGTAAAACTGCTAGGATAAAGAGAGGAGAATAATATGAACAGTGCCGCTTTAGGTAGAGCAATCAGAGACGCAGGTAAATCCTTTCTTTCATCTAGATTAGGCGACTTATATGACAAGAGAAAAGAACTAGACACTCAAGACGGCTTTGACAAAATCGCTGAAGGTTACTTTAAGAAACAAGTGGGCCACCACGATATGAATATTGAAGAGACAAAAGAAAGAATGAGAATAGCAAAAACCATCATCGATGAAGATATGGTCATGGAGTGCTTGGAGATTCTTAGCGACAACAAAGGTATGAAACCGGAGTTTAGGATGAAGGCAAAAGAGACACTTAAAAGGCTGGGAGGTTGATCCTAGCCTTTCATTATAGACAAAACTAAGGAGTGAAGAAGAGAAAGTTCGTCTTCATCCAGTACTGTCTTACCGCCCTTCTCTTCGTCTTCCCTTAGATACAATAGAGCATCCTCCATCCTCTCTTTTTTTATTCCGACTCCCTCGACTCTCTCCCAAAGATTGTCTTTCAAGAGAATAAAAAGAGCATTGTAAAGAGAGAAGAACTTTTCCCTATAGTCATTGCTGTTGTTATATATATTGAGAAACTCTCTAGCTTTTTCCATTTTTATACCATCCCGTAATAATTTAAAACATATTGGACAGTGTCCAACTGGTCGTATACTCGCCTCTTGATATCAAAGCCCCTGAAGGTCTCTACTGTGATTACAGGAATTCCTAGTTCCTCAGTTACAGTTCTATTGATACTTCCTCCAGGTCCTGGCCCTGTATAAGAGAATGCATTATGACAAATCTCTCCGTCTTCCGTAGCCCACAACAGACCAAAGAAGAGATCCGCCATTAAGTCAAGATCACTGAATATATAAGTGGAACCTAAGAAATCTCTACCCTCTGTATATACTATAGCTTCATGTAGATCAAAAACAAAGTCTGGATCAACTCTTTTTATATCTTGGAAAATAGAAGCTGCCATCTTCTCTGCTTGATTTCCATCCATAGAGCCTGGAAAGCTTCTATTTAAGTCTTGGGATGAATAGAAGTATCTTCGTCTATTCGCTGCTCCAGGTTTATTGGCTGGAGAGAGAATATATAAGTCCCCACATTTAATCGTAGCATTCTCCAGCATCACGCCAGCATACCATGCAGCCTTCTCGTCTCCATGGACTCCGGCTACTATATATATGACGGGACCAGAAACAGGAGAGGAGATATGTACGACCTCCGTCTCTCCAACTTCATTTTCATTTATTGTATATGTCTCTCTTTCCACTGGATACTCAGTGATAAAGAACCTGTTTTCTCCAATATCGTCAAAGCTTGTCTCATAAGGATTTAGGTCACTCTCGCTTTCTTTTACTTTGTACCCGTCCCACTCCATCTCTACGCCAAGTATTGTTACAGTGTTCTTCCCACTTTCAGAGTACAGTGGGAAGAGAAGAAAACAAAAGATGAAAATATATATAAGAGAATACTTCATGATCATTCCGGGTCAGCCAGGTAATAACCTATGCCGTTCTCCATTATTTCGTCATATGTAGGCATATCCCAGCCTAGCGATATGTATCCGTCGTCTCCATCATACATATCACAGAGACCGATGAGACATGTAATATGGCGGGCGCATCTCTCTGTCAGCGAAATACCATCTTCCGAATATGGGACTGTCAAAGCTCCATAGCTTGATGCCCTCAAATAGAACTTGTCTTTTCCAGAAACAACCAAGTCGGAATCAATCTTACCATGGAGTCTTCCCTGGGAAGGGTTTGCAGTCTCCATAAGCATGGCAAGAGTATCTGTATAATCGCCAAGCTCTCTATGTGTCAGTCCATGTAGATTCTTAGGTGATTGCTCAACAGAGATCGTAAGGTCTTCTTCAACCATCCAAAGCATCATGTTCGCCAGCCCCACAGCGTCTTCATGGGCAACAATAGCATTTACAGTAGTATACTCAGGAGAAGCTTCATGAAGATCCACTGTCATAGAAATCTTCTCGTCTTCTATAAGCTTCGTTATTCCATATGTCACTTTCTCAGTGAATGTGCCGTCAGTGCGCCCTGGGTATGCCCTGTTTAAGTTTCTGACTTCACTGCCACTAAGTTTCTGTCCAGAAGAGGCATGGACATAAATCTCGCTGTCAGGCCATTGGTCAATTGGATTTGTTGCTCTTGACCCGAAGCGGAACCATCTTTCGCCGTTACCTGTCTCAATATAGAAGCGTGTAGGTGCTGCCTCCAAAGGATCAGTGCAAGTAAAGGCGCTGTTGTTTGCCCTAGGAATAACATATAGTACACCTTCTTCTGGCTCACACCACTCGATAAGCATTACAGCAGAAATAAAGCCTGAAGGCTCGTTTGGATGGGTTCCCCCCAAAACAAGCATGCTGGCTCCCTCTACTCCGCTGTCCAGTATATAGACTTCAGTGTCACCGCTGGTATCCTTTAACTCCGGGTACCAATATGAGAGCATCTTTATGTCAGTTACACCAGGCCCTGGATATATAGGCTCAGCTTCTTTCTGAGAAGAAAAAACAAAACCCAGATATATAACAAGAACTATCACAACGAGTGAGATGATCAAAGCTGAAATAATATGTTTTGGTATCTTTTTCATCACACCCTCACTTTATTAGAAATAGACGTAACAGCAGTGTAACCAACACAATGCCTGCATCAATCTGAAACCATATATTGTTTTTCTTTCTATATAAGTTCACTGTAACCAGTACTACTACAAAGGCTAATATTGCCAAATAAACATACATCAACATATCTTTACCTCGCCAAGAAGCCCAATGCAGAAGAGTTGAGCATTACCATTAGTCCGATTAGGACACAGACGACAAATGGAATGATGCAGTTCTTCAATACCGGCTTATACTTAAGTCCCACTATCTGTGCTGCATAATTACCAGCCAAGGCTGTAGGAGGCATAATATCTCCTAGGCAGCAGAGGAATGACAAGGCGGAAGCTACGACTATATCGCTGCATCCTCCGTTTTGTATCATGACAAGCAAAAACGGTACACCCATTACAGAAGCGGCTCCATAGCTTGATACTGCACCGAAGGCTGGCATTACTGTACAAGAAGCGAAGTAGACAAAAGCCAAACCAAGGCTCAAAGATGAGACTACTATCCAACCTCTGGCGCCTACAAGCGTCAAGACTTGGATGAACATTCCAACACCCATGAGCTTTGCAATTACAGGAATCGTAGTCTCCATTGCATCCAAAGCTTTTTTCCATGGATTGAAGCGTTTACCTGTAAAGCAGGCTACAATTGCCGAGATAAGGAATATAAGACAAGTTCCCAATTGAGGAAATGATGGTATAACCTTTGATAGAACTAATAAAGCAACTAGGACGAGGATAGGAATATAGAGCTTAAGGCCATATTTCTTTCCTGTCTCTGTATCGAGACTCTTCTCCAACTCTTCGATTTTCATGTTCTTACAATACTTGAGACCTAAGAACAGAACTATAAAAATGGCAGCTGGAATGGTCATCAGAAACAAGGGACCGTCAAAGCCGATATATGGCATATCTACGCCACCGCCAATCAGCATTGCAGGTATGTTGATAGGAGGTGCAGCCATTCCCATAATGGAAGCCATGCATATTATGGCACCTGTCTTTTCCTTCGGAATGCCGATTAAGAGCAGTACTGGAGCCACAAGAGCTCCTGCACTTAATACAGCGGCAGTGGAGGAACCTGTGATCATTCCTGGGAACATCACCACTATCACAAGAAGAATAAGCATCAATGCAGGGATCTTGTAGAACTTTCTTACAATAGAAGAAGAAAGAGCCTCCAAAGCTCCCGACTCTTCGATGGCAGCCATAAACAGCATGGCTGTTGAGATGATGAGAGATGTATCGAGATATGCAAAGGTACCTTCCGCCAAGTGTCTTAAGGGTATTCCCTCTCCTCCCACCAAAGCTCCCGCCACTGCTCCCAGAATCATAGAAATAGATACTGGAAGCTTAAAGAGAAGATTTGAGAGAAGGAATACGCCCAGCATGGACAATAGGCATATTAGTTCAATATCCAAAGTGCCCTCCTTAGAAGATAGCTTTAAATGCGCCTACAGTATCCTTAGAGCCATAGACAAGAGTAATTGGGATGTTGTGGGATGAAGCGAAGGATGTGAACTTACCGTCTTCGTTTCCATCTTCCTTTACAACAATAAAAGAAGAGAGAGGAAGAACCATATCTGCAAAAGCATCGGAGAGAGCGCCACGTCTTGTTGCTCCTCCGATATGGCAGCAGATCACTTTTACTCCTGCCTTCTCTGCACTAGCAATAAACTCTTTGGCTCTTGCCGTCTCCTGCTCTTGGCTTATTCCAGCAGCGCCCAAACCCTTTGTAGAGTTTCCTACAGCAATGACTACAGTCTTTACACCGCTTAAATCAGCACCAGTTGCAGTTGGGTTATAAGTATAGGAGACTGTCTTAAGTCTCTTCATAACCTGCTCTATCATTGAGCCGTCTGTACTCTGTCCGAAAGATGTGACAAGAACAGGGCCCTGGAACTTTTCACTGATACTTCCGATAGTGACCATTCTGTTTTTGTCATTTGTCTGATACTTATAATTAGCTGCTGTTTCTGCTGAATAAGTTGCAGAACCCTGAGCCGTACCTGTGCTAGGTGTAGTACTATTCTTTGTAGCAGAGAATAGAGATGCAATCAAAAGCGAAACCAAAACCATTGTTACAATAAGTTTTTTCATATTTTTCTCCTAATTAAAAACTGTTTTATCAGAGCGGCTTCAGAATTAAATCAAAGCCACCATCCACTATTTCCTGATACTCAGGAATACCTGATATAGTAATAGCTTCATCAGGATACTCCCAAGAATAAGCTTCTGACAGATACCTGATACATGTCATATGACGTGCAACACGCTCCAACAGTGGGTATCCATCTTCAGGAACATCAAAATATATATAACCGTCATTATGAGCTTCATAATAGTTGGGCTCATTTCCATTTATCAATAGGTCATCATCCATCTTTCCATGTAATGGGCCCATAGATGGGTTATATGTCTCCATAAGAGTCATCATACTGTCAGTGTTGTCTCCAAGACTTCTATGTGAGAGACCATAGGATGTCACTCCTGAATACTCAGCTCTCATATCCAAGTCGTCAAAGTTCATGGACAAGGCCATGTCAGAGGCAATAGACATAGCTGTAGTATTGTCTCTCTTCATGTTTACCATGGTGCAGTCAAGATACAGGAACTCTGGAGAACCTTCGTGCATATCCATTGTTATGGAGACATTCTCTTCTAGAATAAGATTGTAAATTCCATAGCATACCTGCTCAGTAAGTACTCCGTCCTCTGTTCCGTAGTAGAGCCTATTTACATTTCTTACTTCTGCGTTCTCTGTTCCATAAATAGTCCTACCGCTTGTTCCTTCATAGTAGTTCCTGTCTGGCCACTGGTGTACTGGGTTAGTAAGTCTATTGCCTACTCTAAAGGTTCTTTCACTACCATCAGAGAGTGTAAGAGTAAAGAAATCCTGCATACCGTCGAAAGGAGAAGTATGTGTAAACCCACTATTGTTGGTGCGTGGGATGATTATTACTCTTCCCTCTTCAACTTCAATATTCTCAATAAGGGCAGTAGCAGCGACAAGACCTGCAGATTCATTAGGGTGTGTTCCACCCAGAATCAAGAAAGTTCCACCCTCCACTCCGCTATCGAAAAAGTACACTTCAGTATCGAGGCTGGTACCTTTAAGACGAGGAGAATACTCACTGAGCATCTTTATCTCTGTGATATTTGGGTTGTCTCCAATCTTCTCGATTTTATGCATAGATAGAAAATCCATGGATGCAATAAAAGCAACAACCACAGTGACGACTAAAACAATTATGTTCTTTATATAACTCTTCATTTCAGCCTCACTTAATATGTAGTGCCCTTAGAGCAAAGGTAACAAGCACCGTTGCTATAGAGATCAATATTACGACTCTATCTTTACGAGTAATAAGCTCATAGAGAAGAACTAAGGCGAAGAGAGTAATAATTATGTAATAAAGAATAGAAACCATCTTCACCTCCTAAAAGTTTAAAAATGACAAGGCGCTATCGCCAAAGAAAACAAAGAGTATTCCAAGAACAGCCATAGGAATAAGGAGAGTCAACATAGATTTCACTCTGTCTTTTCCCTTTATTCTGTCGCTCTCGATCAAGAATGCAGTCTCTTCATAGATTGATGACCTCAGTGCAATAAGAGGAATTACTGCCATAGCCATAGATACGCCACTTACGACGACAGGACTACAGAGCCAACCGATTGGGAATACTGCGTAAGTGATCAAGAATGCAGGAACGGCATCTGAAAAGAAGATGCCGATTAAGCTAGATAGCGCCATCATGAAGAGAATCACAAGCTTTGTGTCAAAAGGAAGGATCCTTAATGAATACAAACCTCTAACTCCTGTCATAGATGACACTTCTATAAATGAGCCCAGTGCAAACAAGAATGCAACAGGAATCACAGCTTCCATCAAAGAGGAAGAGAAAGCTTCAATGCACTTTCTTACTCCGCCAAAGCCTTTCTTTATTGCAAGTATAAGAATAGATGCAAGGAAGAAGTAAAGAGTATTTCCTCCAATGTAGCATATACTTCCACATAGACC
>CAMEQB010000091.1 GCA_945932505.1 uncultured Spirochaetales bacterium | reverse complement strand
AAACCATTGCTCATCTAATCTCAATATAACACTGCACCATTTTTTATTTTTCTCATGATTTTTCCTAACAAGATAGTCCCAAGGCGTTTTTGATGCTATCATAATTCTATGGCTTACGAAGTTACCGCAACCAGAAAGAGACCTCAAGATTTTGAAAAACTTGTAGGGCAGGAATTTGTCGTGTCCACACTGGAGAATGCAATCCAGGAGGGCCGCATTGCCCATGCTTACCTTTTTTCAGGTCCTAGAGGAGTAGGAAAGACAAGCTCAGCCAGACTTCTGGCAAAAGCTCTCAACTGTGAAAGAGGAATGAGTGCACATCCATGTGGAGAGTGCTCATCATGCAGAGAAATTGCAGCAGGAACCAGCGTCGATGTAATCGAAATCGATGGTGCATCAAATACATCTGTCAACGATATTAGAGCAATCAAAGAGGAAGTGTTATTCCCTCCTCAGTCTTCTAGATACAAAATCTACATCATCGACGAAGTCCATATGCTCTCTACCTCTGCCTTCAACGCTCTCCTGAAGACAATCGAAGAGCCACCTGAGTATATTATCTTCATCTTTGCAACCACTGAACTTCAGAAAGTGCCGGCCACTATTAGATCCAGGTGCCAGCAGTTCAGATTCCAGCTTATCCCTCAGGAACTGATCCAGTCATGTCTTAAGAGTGCTGCAGATGATCTATCTATAGAAGCAGATGAAGACGCCCTTTTTTGGATAGCAAAAGAAGCCACTGGCAGTATGAGAGACGCATACACTCTCTTCGACCAGGTTGCCGCATTCTCAGGAAACCACATTACACTACAAAAAATAAGAGAGCGCCTCAATCTTGCAGGATTCTCAAAGATAAGCGAAATCGTCTCGCTTTCTGTTTTGGGTACCCCTGATAAAGCAATAGAAGTACTCTCTTCTCTATTTGAAGCAGGAGTATCTCCAGAGCAGATAGTAAAGGACAGTGCTGATTTCTTCAGAACTATTCTTCTCTACAAGACAGGTATTCGTCGTCCTTCTCTCTTGGGAGTATCTGAAGACGACATTCCTAAAGAGCTTGTAGATGCTCTATCAAAGGAACAGATTGAAGCTGCACTGAAAGCCGAGATGGATCTATATAGAGATATGAGATACTCCATCTCACCGCGCTTTGAAGTGGAGCTGATGGTATCACGTCTCTCTTCTCTCTCTTCTCTTGTATCCGGAGAATCCTTGATGCAAGAAATAAAGAAAATGAGGGAAGGCATAGCTGAAGGCAAAGTAATCGTCAAAAAAAAAGTTGAGAGAGTAATCGCCAAAGAAGAGGTCTCTACTCCTATTGAGACTAAAGAGAGAATAGAAACAAAGGAAGAATCAGAGCCTCAAACAGCTAAAAAAGAGCCAAAAACAGTAGAAGAAGCTATCGTTAATAATCCTGCTCCTATAGAAGAACCGACAAATAAAGCCATCGATATCTCTCTTATTCCTCTTATTCAAGATGAACTTAGATATATGGGAAAAAGCGTGGAATCAAGATATATCACGGCAGCTACCGCTATTGAAGACAATGGTGATAACACTATCCTCATTACTATGGGGCAGGCTTTCCAATATAACTCACTCCTTCCTTCCATCTCCCACTTATCAAAGGCTGTGGGCAAGATCATCGGAAGAAATGTAAATGTCAGATTGGAGTTATCAATACAGAAAACAAATGAAAGAAAAGCTTCTCCAAAGATGGAAGCATTAAAATCCATTTTCGGGGGAAATATAGAATTTAGAGAAGTTGCCGCCATTACAACTGAGAAAGAAGAAACACCAGAAAAGGAGGAGAAGACCAATGATGAACAATCCCTTCGAATTTATGAAGCAGATGGGGACTCTGGAAGCCCAGATGAAGACGATTAAAGAACAGCTTGCCACTGTCACAGCTACAGGAAACGCAGGAGCAGGAATGGTTGAAGTCACAGTAAACGGTGACCATAAAGTAGTATCAATAAACATCAACGACATAATGCTCTCTCCAGAAAACAAGGGTATGATCGAGACTTTGGTCGCTTCTGCCTTCAATGACGCAAATGATAAACTCACATCAGCTATCGAAGATTTCACAAAGAGACAGATACAGAATTTAGGGCTTGGAGGATTTCAGGCATGACGGCCATTGATGAACTTGTAAAGCTATTGAAGAAGCTTCCTGGAATGGGAGAGAAGTCTGCAACCAGACTTGCATACCACCTTATCGCTACAGACTCCAACTTCAACAAAGCTTTAGGCGAATCAATATCAAAGCTTCAGGAAAAGATTCATCCATGCCCCATCTGCGGATGTTACACAGAGGGAGAGAATTGCCCATACTGTGACGACGAGAAGCGTGACAAATCTATTCTCTGCGTAGTAGAGCAAGCTCAAGATACTCTCTCCATCGCTCAATCTGGAGTATATAACGGCCTCTTTCATGTACTTGGTGGAGCTATAAACCCTATTAATGGTATAGGACCAGGTTCATTAAGGCTAAAAGAACTAAAAGAGAGGATTGAGAATGGAAACTTCAGGGAAGTAATAATAGCCACAAACCCTACAGAGGAAGGAGACACTACAGCTCTATTTATCAGGCAGCTGTTGTCTCCATTTGAAAACTTAACCCTTACTCGTCTTGCTTCAGGAATTCCTATCGGCGGCGATCTAGGGTATGTAGATAAACTCACTCTCGCTCGTTCAATGCGAGGAAGAATCAAGCTCTGAGAGCCCGGATTTAATAAGCATCACCAACACTCCGATAATCACCAGAAAGAGTGACGGAAATAAAAGAAGGTGAGGTTTTGTAAACAAGAAGGAACGGGCTTCAGATAGAAGTGCACCCAGTGTAGGAATAGACCTGTCTATTCCGATTCCCAAAAAAGAGAGTGCAGACTCAGAGAGAATGGATGTCATCATAATCGTAGCCCACTCCTCTCTCATAATTGGAAACAAAGAAGGAAGAATATGAAAGAATACTATTCTTCCTTTTTTTAATCCCAAGGCATCCAAAGCCATAATATATTCTTCACTCTCTATCTCCTTCACTTTCGTCTCCAAGACTCTGAAAGAAGAGAATGTACAGCTAATGATTAAAGCAATGACAACACTGAATACACTTCCCCCGAAAAAGGAAGCAAACAACAAGCCCACAAGGATGGTAGGAATAGATTTAAAAGCAGAGACTAAAGTAAGAAGAATAGTTCTAAGTGTCTTATTTCTAAAAGACAAAATAGCAAAGAGACTAGAAGCAGTCACAGATATAGAAGAGACAATAACACTTATCGTTATCGATACAACAGTTGCAAAACACACTCTCTGAAAGAGATCCCTTCCTAGGGTATCGAAACCAAATATATGGGAAAAAGATGGAGAAGCTAATCTCAAATCTCCATTTACGTTCCCCCTCCCCATAAACACCAGACAGAAAAGAAGGAGCAGCAACAAAAGCGAGAAACATACTTTAAGCTTTCTCATATGCTCTCCTTCTTCTTGGATCAACAGCATCTGACAACAAATCAGAAATAAGGAAGACAAAGGACACAAGAAATGCCACTACCATTACACATATAGAGACAAGAGAAGCGTCCCTCTCCAAAGCCCCCTTCACCAGAAGAGACCCGATTCCAGGAAGAGCAAACACATTCTCCACAACACAAGAACCCCCAAAGGCAGTTGCCATGCTATCGGAGACAAGAGTAAAGAAAACCGGAAGAGAAGGCTTAAGAGACGATGATATTACAAGCCTATTTTCCTTCATTCCCTTTGAGAGAGCGGTGTTTGTATATGGCATATCAAGGCTCTCTTTTAGTGTGGTGTACATAATTCTCATCATAATCGAAGAGTGAAGAAGAGAAAGTGTAAGAGAAGGAAGAAATAAAGACCTAAAATGAGAAATAAAACCATTATTTATCCTTGAATATCCAGA
This sequence comes from uncultured Spirochaetales bacterium, assembly GCA_945932505.1. Taxonomy (GTDB): domain Bacteria; phylum Spirochaetota; class Spirochaetia; order Sphaerochaetales; family Sphaerochaetaceae; genus Ornithospirochaeta. The sequence goes on along the minus strand of CAMEQB010000091.1, from coordinate 2,934 downwards.
AATAGGAAATAGTTTTAGCCACAAACTAAATACCATAACCAATATTAGAGATGTAAGAAATGATGGGAGAACAAGAAATATAGACGATAAAACATTAATAAGCTTTCCTTCTCCCTGCCTTCTTTTTCGCAAAGTAAAGAAAACAACTAGAGTCGAGAAAATGATAGAAAACAGTATTGAATATAAAGAGAGGGAAAGAGTTACAGGAAGCCTATTCATAATCACTTTCCTAATCTCTTCTCCTCCTATTGTCTTTCCCCAATCCAGCACAAAGAAAGATTTTATGAACCTTAAATATCGAAGTAGAATATTGTCATTTAACCCTTTAGCTTCCCTATAACTCTCAATAGCTTCTACTGAAGCTTCATCTGAAAGAACAAAGGATGAGCTGTCACCAAGGGAGAGAGAGATCGAAGCAAATACAAATAATGACACTATAAAAAGTGTCATCAAAAACGAGAGAATACGCCTCAATATCCTACCTGTCATAACCCTCCACTATCTTTCTACATATGCGTTCCAGAAATAAAAGCCGTCCTGAATTATAACATCATTCAATTTTTTGTTCTTTGCATAGGAGGTTGAGTAATGCCCAGGGATATAGGCTGGAATATAATCCCACATCTCTTTCTGAACTTCCTCCCACTTTTTCTCTGCGCTCTCTATGGTCACTTCCTCATCCAATGACAAGAATGCTTTATATGCGCTACTCTCACTATCCATCCATCCTGGGTATGTAGGAGACAAGAATGATTTCATCTGTGGAAGTGGTACCTTTGAAAAAGCAGAAATGAAGATATCCCACTCAGAGCTGTCTTTTCTCTTTTCCATCATTCCGGCCCAGTCTGTTACGATTACTCTTACATTAAATCCAGCTTCCTCCATCTCGCTTTCCATGGCATATGCGATTTTTTCCAAATTTGAAAGGTTGGATGTAAGTATCTTTATTTCACTTCCATCATAATGGGTAGAGAGTATACTAAGAGCACTCTCCAAGTCTCTCTTATAAGTCGGGTCCTCCAACTCTCCAGACCAGAACCCACTCTCTTTCTCCATATACTCCGAGTCTAAAGACCAGCCATAATCGCCATAGCAAGACTTCATCAACTCTTCCCTATTAAACGTGAGAGACGCAGCCTTTCTCATTTCTTTACTTTTAAAAACTCCGTCTTTCTTGTTGAATACCAAAGCTATTAAGCCAGACTCTTCTCCGTCTAAAATCTCCAATGAGTCATCTTTTTCAACTAATACTCTGTCGTCACTCATTAAATCGTTTATAAAGTCATACTCTCCGTTTTTTAACCCTAGGAGCCTCGTGGTACTATCTGAGACAAAATAAAACCTTATTTCGTCGCTCTTAGCTTTTTTATCGCCCCATACTCCATTTGTTTCATCGCTATAACTCTGATAGTCAGAGAAGGAAGAGAGAACAATCTTCTCTCCACTCACCCACTCTTTAAGAGTATATGGTCCTGTTCCAGGAGCTCCTGTCACCAACTCTTCAATATTTAATAAGTATTCTTTTGGAAAAATTACTGCAGACTGAGGAGAGGATGCCATCAGGGAGGGAAGGAAGGTAAGATTCTTAAGGCACTTTATAGATACGATACCATCGCTTTCTATATAGAACTCTCCATCCCCTACCATTTCTCTTGCTTTCTGATAGACAGCTAGCCATCTATTAAGGCTATAAACTACATCCTCTTCATCCATTACTGTTCCGTCGTGGAACTTCACGCCATCTCTTATTGTAAAAGAGAGTTTCTTTCCGTCTTCCGACAAAACATAAGAAGAGGCCAATTCAGGTTTAACATTCCCTTCCTCGTCCAATACAACCAAACGCTCATAGACGTTGCCAACAAGTATTAGTCTTCCTGTAAGGGATGTATTTACCATTACATCTGTAGTCACAGGCTCTTGTGATACAGCTACATTTATATAACTGACATCACTTTTTACAGTACAGGAGCAAACTAAAAGAATAATGGTAAAAAAAATAGACAAATACTTCATGGCTATATTCTAGTTTAAGAAAGGAAACCATAGAAGATAGAAAAGGCCCTCTTTTTATAGAGAGCCTCGACCAAAGAGATTATTTCTCTTACTTAGGTTGTTTTCCGATATAAGCCAAGATACCGCCATCAACATAGAGGATGTGGCCGTTGACGAAATTAGATGCATCGGAAGCAAGGAATACTGCTGGTCCCTGAAGGTCCTCTGGTGTACCCCATCTTTCAGCAGGTGTCTTTGCAATGATGAAAGAATCGAATGGATGACGTGAACCATCAGGCTGTCTCTCTCTGAGAGGAGCTGTCTGAGGTGTTGCAATATATCCAGGTCCAATACCATTGCACTGGATGTTGTATGCACCATACTCGGAAGCAATATTCTTTGTAAGCATCTTCAAGCCACCCTTTGCAGAAGCATAAGCACTTACTGTCTCTCTTCCGAGTTCACTCATCATTGAGCAGATGTTGATGATCTTTCCGCCACCCTGCTTGATCATCTGTGGGATGACAGCCTTTGAGCAGATAAATGGAGCGTTGAGATCAAGATCTACTACAGCTCTGAAATCCTCTGCACTCATTTCTGTCATTGGTATTCTCTTAATACATCCTGCGTTGTTTACCAGGATATCAAGTCTACCGAACTTCTCGATAATTTTCTGAGCCAAAGACTGTACAGCATTCTCATCTGTAACGTCACATACATAGCCCTCGACATCGTCCATACCACACTTTCTGTATTCTTCAAGACCCTTGTCTACACTTTCCTGGCGTGATGTGTTGAATACTACCTTTGCGCCTGCGTCATGATATGCCTTGACAATAGCCATTCCTATTCCGTAGCTGGCACCTGTTACCCAAGCTACTTTTCCTTCAAGAGAGAAAGACTTCATGTCCATAAGATATCCTCCTATATTCTAAATATAAC
>CAMEQB010000090.1 GCA_945932505.1 uncultured Spirochaetales bacterium | reverse complement strand
AAGATACAAGGCTCTGATGTGAATGTCTGAATACGCAAATTTGGATGAGACAGGTTCTTAATAAGGATTGAGCCAGCCTCCTCTCCTATTTCATACATATTCATATCGACAGATGTAACACGGGGCTCAGTAAAATCAGAGAAAGGGTACCTGTCGAAAGTCATGACAGCTATATCTTTCGGAACCCTGACATTCTGGTTTCTCAACTCCTGCATCATACCGAAGGCTATGACACTGTTGGCACAAAGAACAGATCTTGGAGGTTTCTCCATCTTAAGTATTTTCTTTGCAGCGTTCATTCCTGAAACGATGGTTGATGATGAAGAAAGAACATACTGGTCTTCAAAATTGAGGTTATTCTGCTTCAACTCCCTTTCTGCACCTTCAAATCTATGTAGAGATATCATGTCGTCAGCCTTCCCTCCTACAAAGGCGACGGGATAATAATCCTTTTTCAACAAGTGCCTTATGGCAATGGCCCCGGAAAGAGTGTTGTCTGTATCGATCCAGCTTAGTGTAGATTGATAATCAGGTTGGCCGATTATTAGGTGGGGAAGATTACTCTTTACAATGAGGCTCTCCAGCCTCTTTGTAATAATAGAGGCGTGTACTACAAGAGCATCTGCCATATTCTTCTTATAGAGGTTATTTATATATTCCAGCGCCTCTTTCTTTTCCACAGACTCCACAATGAGGGAATATCCCCTCTTTGATACAGAGTGTTGGAGTCCCATGATTATCTCGAAAACATGAGGATTATAAAACGCAGTGTCCTTGGGGATATCTGCAATAAAGACAATCTGCTTTGTCTCTTTTGTCGCAAAGACTCTGGCTCGAGAATTAGGAACATACCCCATATCTTCCGCCGTCTGTTTTATTCTCTCTATTGTAGAGGAAGAAACGGAAGATTTATCGTTAAGGGCCTTTGATACAGTAGATATAGACACTCCAGCTTTTTTAGCTACATCTTTTATTGATACGCTCATACCTCTCCCCTCTCGATCACATACCCATATGGTTCAAGTCTTCCATCCTTATATCCATGTTGGAGAATAATGTTTTCTACATTCTCTAAGTAAGTAGACCCTGTCCTATTTATTATCACACGTATTGAACTATCTTCATTTCTTCTTCTGTAAATATAAACACCCTCTTCTGTTATTCTTTCCACAACAAAAGAACCGGAGCGTAATGCCTTCTCGCTATTACGGACCCTAATCAATTCCTTATATATATTATAAAGGTTACCTCTCTCACTCTTCCAAGGCATAGCCTTTCTGTATTCACTCTCTTCTTCTCCCACTACTCCCAGTTCGTCACCATAGAATACACAAGGCATACCAGGAAATGTCATAAGAAAAACTACAGCCAGTTCCATCTTCCTTTCGTCTCCATTACACATTGATAGGAACCTGGACACATCGTGGCTATCGAGTAAATTAAGCTGAGATAGCATCACTTGCCTTCTATACCTCATAAGCATATTTGTCACTCTGGAGTTGAATTCTTCAGTGTCTATATCCTCTAGAGCGAAATAACGAAGCAAGTGGCGTCTGAAGTCATAGTTCATTGTGCTGTCAAAAATCTTGCCATCAAGCCAATGTCCTGCGCTCTCCCAGACTTCACCAATTAGGAGGCAGTCTCTCTTTATACTCTTAATCTCTCTTCTGAAGTTGATCCAAAAAGAATCGCAGACTTCACTAGCCACATCTAGTCGCCACCCGTCTATGTCATATTTCTCTGTCCAATACTTTCCTACGTTTATAAAGTATTCTTGTACTGAGGGGTTGTCAGAAGCAAGCTTAGGCATCATCCTCTCATACCCGAAGCACTCATACTTTGGATACTCTTCCCATGTCTCTGGTACAACTACAGGATCCTCCAAACGATGAAACCATGTCCAATACTTGGATTCTCTTCCGTTTTTCTTTACGTCTTCAAAGGCAAAGAAATGCCAGCCTGAGTGGTTGAATACTCCATCGATGATGATTCTCATACCACGACGGTGTATATCATCAACCAGGGCCTTAAACTCTTCGTCGCTTCCAAATACAGGGTCTACGTGGAAGTAATCTATAGTGTCGTATTTATGGTATTCTCCGGCAGTGAAAATAGGATTTAGATAGATAGTGTTAAAGCCCAACTCCTCTATATAATCCAAGTTTTCTCTTATACCTTTTATAGTCCCCCCTCTGAGACCTTTAGATTTATATCCATTGCAACAAACAGAAGTTTCTTCTAGAGAGATAAACTCTTTTCCAGTAGCAAAGCTATCGGGAAAGATATTGTAAACTACAGCATCCTTAGCCCATGATGGTATCTCAACTCTATCAGAACGATGATTATAAGGGAGTTGGAAATACTCGCTTCTATTAATGCTTCTCTCTTTCTCAAATACGTCTCCATAGTAGAGAGTGCTTTCACCATTATTATCAACAAGCTGAAAGTAATAGCAGATTCTATTGTACTTACTATCAAACTCCACTTCATACCAATCAAAGAGTTTTGAATAAGCAACCTTCTTCATTTCAATGGAATAGAAATCTACAGGATTATTCCTACACGCCCTATCTCCGTAGTATAGAGTACATGAAGCAATATCATCTCGCTCTGTCCTTATTCTGAAGACTACTCTCTTGTCATCCAAGGCATATGCATATTCAGACATAGGTATATGTAGAATGGCTTCCTTTTTCATCCTTTGACACCTCCGGAAGTAAGGCCACTGGTCATATATTTCTGAGAAAAGAAGAAAATAACCAAAACAGGGAGAGACACCAATATTGCAGCGGCTGCAAACACAGGCCAAGATCCCGACATCTCAGTAGCCTGTAATGAATATAGGCCTGAAGCAAGCGTCTCGTTTTTACTTCCTGTAAGAAAGTTAATTGAGAAGATATACTCGTTCCAAACAAAGTTAAGAACCATTGTGGCTGTAACTATTAAAGATGGTCGAGCCAATGGCGTAACGATCTTCAATACAATCTTGAAATCAGAGCAGCCGTCGATCTTTGCCGCCTCTTCTATTTCTACAGGGATAGTGTCGAAGTACCCTTTCATATTCCAAAGGGCAAAGACACTCATAGTACCAGCGTAGATTATTATGATTCCAATACGAGTATTAATAAGGTGAAGATTGCTCATCATCTTATATATAGCGAACATAGATAGAATAGAAGGGAACGAATATAAAAGAAGAAGCGCCTTTAATATTCCCTTTCTTCCAGGAAACTTCCAGCGAGAGAATATATATGCAGCAGGAACTGCAGTGGAAAGGGAAAGACATATTGTCATGAAGGCAAGGAATATGGAGTTGCAGAACCAAAGGGGAACAGGTTCTTCTGTAAAAACTGCTTTATAGTTATCGAGGGTAAAGTGCTTCGGGATAAAGGTGAAATCCTTACTTAAGAGGGAAGCATCTTTAGTGAAAGATATGGAAAGCGCATATAGAATCGGGATAAGCGCCATAGCACATGCAACGATGAAGAATAGATTTAATAGTATTTTCGAGGAAATGGTCTTAATTCTTTTACGCGTCATCATTCTTCCTCCTAGATGTAACAAATGAAAATGCAATGAGCATAATGAAAATGATGATGCTTATTGCAGACGAATACCCATAGTTGTTTGTAATAAACGCATTCTCATATGCATAAGTAATAATCGTCTGAATATGGGCTCCTGTCTGGGCTCCTGTCTGAAGGACCATAAGATATATGACATCGAAAGTCTTGAAAGTAGTGAATATTGTGATCACTACAGATGGCCCGATTATTGGCTTGAGGCATGGTATAGTGACAACCATTGCTTGTTTAAATTTCCCTGCTCCGTCGATTGTAGCGCTCTCATATAAGCACTTATCTATACTCTTCAAGCCGCCATCCATGATCATGATCATAAAAGGAAGGGCCAGCCAAAGGTTCACGACTGTGCAGCATATAAAAGCACTGACGTCGCTACTGAGCCAACGCTGAGACTCAAATCCCAATTTCTGCACCCAGTTATTTAAGAGACCAAACTGAGTGTTGAACATACCTGTCTTCCATAGAAGTATACTTACGTATCCAGGCATAGCCCATGGAAACATAAGTATTGTCTCATATAGTCGCTTCTGATGCTTAATTAGTGGAGAATTCAGAAGATTAGCCACAATAAAGGCTATTATTAGCTGAATGACGATATTTACTACTGTCCATAGAATTGTAGTAAGAAGAGCAGAGAAAAACCCTGAATCAAATACAGTAAGCGCCCTCTGGTAATTCTTTAGACCTATTATCTCGTAGTTGAACCAATGGTAAGTGTTCATATTGGTGAGGGAGATATAAAGGGTGTAGATAATAGGAAAGACTACAATAGATGCTATCAAAATGAGAGCAGGAGCAGAGGCAGCGTATGCTATAAGAGTCTTCTTTCTCAGATTCTTTTTGTTCATCTCATATTCCCTATTAATTCCAAAGCCTTCTTCTGGGCTTTTTCTGCTGCTTCATCTATATCCATTCCACTCATGTTGATATCTGTCAAAAGGTTTCCTGCAACCACAAATATTGGATCAAGTTCAGGGATATTAGGCATAGGAGCGGCGCTCTCAGCTGTCTGACGCATCAGCATAACAAGAGTATTATTCTTCACCTCTTCATTCTCATATGATGAAAGCCTAGAAGGAGCTGCTCCTGTAGAGAGGGCAAGGTCGACTCCAACCTGAGGAGACATGAGTGCCTTCAATACTTTTGTTATTGCTTCTTTTTTCTCTTCTGCGTGGACTTTAATTACATGCACTCCCTGCACTCCGCAATATGGTGAGATAGGCTCACCTGTGGAGTCTACTACAGGCATTTGGGCAAAGCCCACGTCTATACCTTTATCTTTTATGCTAGGAACAAACCAAGGTCCTACAATTGAAGTATGGGCCATGCCTTCCAGAAAAAGTGTGTTAACAGTTGCATATTCCGTCTCTCCTGGCATAAGAGAGACAAACTTCTTATGGTAAGACAGGGCTTCTTTCATCTCTTCTGTGTCAAAGAGAGGAACACCGTCGGAAGATATATAATCTGAGCCAAAGGCATGGACCCATCCAACTGCATAGTATGGTGTAGAATGCTGCTCCACAAAGCCATAATGGCCATACTTAGTCTTGGACACCATATATTTATATAGTTCCTCTGTTGTCTTTGGAACCTCCTCGTCACTCATATACTTTTTGTTGTAAACAAAGAGAAGAGTCTCAAAATACAATGGCAGTTGATATATCTCACCCTTGTAGGTAGCAGAAGAGAGAGTCAGAGGAATATAATCGGAAAGCTCTTCTTTAGTGATGAAATCTGTAAGTGGCGACAGTATGCCCATCTCAGCATACACACCTAGTTTATCGTGGGCGAAAAGATACATATCTGGAGCGGAAGAAGGATCGTTCCCCACCAGCTTCAATGATTCTGTAAGTCCTGTCTTCTTTTCAAAGGTGACCTCTACTTCTGGCACAGTCTCTTTCAAATGCTTCTCCAGCACTTTTATCACTGCGTCTTCTTTATCATGCCAGATGACTATAGATTGGCTAGATGAAGTATTCTTTTTCCCACATCCTGTGAGTACAAAAACAACCATCAGCAAAATAATCAAAGATTTGTATTTTTTCATTTTTATCCTCATAGCATGCCCGGAATCCCGAAGGACTCCGGAATAGAATTTAAAGTGCTGGTTCCTCGTAATATACTTCGGATACTTCAGGAGAAGTAACGACAATCCATAGGTCCCTACCCTTTTCGATGTTACCTTTGTGTTCGTCGCCTGTCTGTATAGTACCACCATTGGCATTTACGATGATTGAGTTAATCCAGCCACCCACCGATATTTCATACCAACCGTTCTCGCCCATCTCAAACTGAGCACCTGGCCAAGTTGTATAAGCACCAGCTCCATCTGGATCAGACCAAGCCCATAGACATGGCTCATTCCATCCTTCAGGCACTTTTGCATAAATTGTGATGTTCTCTACTTTCTTAGAAGGATCTGAATATGAGATATCTTCCTTTCCGTCTCTATCTACAGTCACCCAGATGTCTGCTGGATCCAAGTCCTTGATATCTATTGTCTGTACTGTTCCGCCATTTCCATTAATAATGAGGCCATCGCAGAAATCAGGGACCATGGCACTATATTTTCCTTCGCCCATTGGTCTCATAGCCATTCCTGGCCAAGAAGAGAATGCATTCTTTCCACTCTCTACATTCCATGCCCAGACACAAGGATTTTCCCAACTCTCATCAACTGTTGCATATACCCAGTGTCTTGATTCCTTCTCTGGAAGATCTCCGGAAGTAATCTTACTGGAAACGACGTTTGCTGATTTATCGCCATTAATTGTTATCCAGCTGGAGCCCTTGATCCCGATTCCATCTGTCTGGATATCGTTGCCATTCATCTGGCCGTTGATAATTACGATATCAACATAACCAGGAACCCAGATATAATACCAACCTTCATTGGCTGCATCTGGAATCATTGGCACGCCTGGCCAAGAAACGCCATCAAAAGCATTCTTGCCGCTAGCATTCTCCCAAGCCCAAATTGTTGCATACTGCCACTCTGCTGGAACTTTGGCATACACAACGATATCCTCAACTTTTGCTTCTTCTTTTTGTTCCACCACCGCCTCTTGTGCTCCCTGTGCATATAGGGACAAAGCAAGAGACAGAGCGATTAATACTACTAATACCTTCTTCATGTTTTCCTCCATAAATGATAGAAAGATGTTTCTCTTTTTTCAAAGTATGTGACCCATCCAAGGGGAAGTCAAAGTAAAATAAGGAAAGCGTTTTCTTTTTATATTTTATTATAATATAAGATTTTATTCTGAATAATAATACTTAATATAGGAAAAATACTTTA
>CAMEQB010000089.1 GCA_945932505.1 uncultured Spirochaetales bacterium | reverse complement strand
CCTGCTGTAAATTGTAAATCTCCTTCGTCTTCATTTCCTTTGGTCCAATCGAGGGCTCCCTCTTAACTCCCTTTCCTTGAAAAAATGAACACCTTTTATTCTCAATTCTCCGTAAAGAGAGAGGGTGTATCGCTTGTTTGCTTTTCTGTATGGTGTGGAATCTTTTATGTCAGGAATCTTGGAGTTGTCATTGGTGCTTGAATGGGATGTAAGGAATCCCATTTCACCATGTACCAGATACTCTCTTCTTATCCAGTATTCCTTCCCTTGTCGCTCTTGTATGATAATTCTCCTTCCAGCACTATGGAGACTCCTACATATGGGAAACCAAAGTAGTCGAAGAAGAGGAAGCGATTATAGTTTACATTGGTGGAGTAACGCTGGAAGAGAAGAAAGTCTGCATTTTTGTCTTCTATAAAGCTCAGGAGTGGTGTATGCGCCTTCTGCATTATACTCCATAGTCCCATTTCCTGTTCTGAAGGCGCCCTCTAATCCTAGAGATACCCCCACGCCACTTTTGAGTCGCTTTTAGTCGGAGTTGTAGCTTGGTCCAATACAAAATGGCTACAAGTATTTAAACCTTTTATTGGAGAGAAGGAGAAAGCCAAATGTACCATAGTGTTCAATAGACCTGAGTTGTATAGGTTATTATATATGGTAGATGAGTTGAAATAATGGATGTCGATACATCAGAGACGTACATTATGTTCTCTGTCTCTGTAAATAGCAGGGAAGGAAGAGTACTGTATGAGAGGACATGGGCTGAGAATACTCGGTATTTATCTAATCCTTTAGACTAAAGCTCTTTGTGGTTCTTGAAGGATGAGATAAAGAAGGATTGATGATAGAATTTCCTTTTGTTGGCTATATGATAGATTTTATAATGATAAATAATACTCCTAAATAGGAATTATATTGTTAGCTAATTATAAGGGATAAAGTTTTTTGTAAAATTTCTTAGATTTTTCTTGATATTTTTCCTTCTTTGACTTTATTCTTCACTAAAGGCCAAGACGAAGAGTGCCTATATGCAAAGACATGAGAGAGACGGCGGGTGGTGCGAGCCGGGGACACTGGCATATATGCTGTAGCTTCAGAGCTGGAAGGAAGAAAGCGAGAGCAAGTAGAACTTTCCCGATTTTGCCGCGTTAGGGCATAGAAGTTGATGGACTTCGATGAGCGGTCGCTTCGGCGGCAATTTGAGTGGTACCGCGGGTGTAATGTATGTTCACTCGTCTCAAAGGAAGAAAGATTCTTTGGGACGATTTTTTTGTCCCTGATGGAGGACGATATGGAAGCATCCATTACAGGTCTTGATTACAAGATTCGTGAAATGGCGGGTAGAATCAAAGATCTAAGAGAAATCGAAGGTCTCACCACATACGAAATGGCATCAAAGACTCAGGTTACTCGTGAAGAATACATTAAGTGCGAAAGCGGAGAGACGGACCTGAACTTCACATTTATCTATAGATGTGCCTTGGCTCTCGGAGTGGATGTAACTGATATCATCGAAGGAAACAGCCCTAAACTTAAAAGCATTACAGTTACAAGACGAGGCGAAGGACAGGAGATTTCTGCTGCCTTCGGCATGACTTACTTCAATCTTGCCTACTCGTTTAAAGGTAGGATTGCAGAGCCATTATACGTTAAGTGCAAATATGACGAAGAAGCTGAACACAACGATATAGAGCTTACACGACATGACGGACAGGAAATGGATATCTGTATTTCTGGTAAGCTTCTTGTCCAGGTAGGGGAACATAAGACAACTCTTAACCCTGGAGACACTTGTTACTTTGACTCTTCCATTCCTCATGGAATGATCGCTGTAGGAGGAGAAGACTGTGAGTTCTATGCTATAGTCCTCAACCCGACGGGTGCATCTATTCCTGAGTTGGATCCAATGAGATATACACCGGTAGCCAGGGAAATGAAGAGTAAGACAGAGAGACCCGGTATATGGCAGAAGTGGATTGATGTGGAGACAAGCGAATCTGGTACTCCTACAAAAATTGAGTTTAAGAATACAGACTCCTTCAACTTTGCTTTCGATGTTGTGGACGAGCTTGGTAAGACAAAGCCTGAAAAGCTGGCTATGCTTCACCTCTCTTCTGATAAAACAGAGAGAAGAATTACTTTCTCAGATATGAAGAAAGAGAGCGCTAGATGCGCCAACTACTTCTCGTCCCTTGGCATAAAGAAGGGCGACAGGGTCATGCTTATTCTTAAGCGTCATTACCAGTTCTGGTATGCGATGATAGGCCTCAATAAACTTGGTGCCATTGCAATCCCTGCATCAAATCAGCTCCTATCTCACGATATCGAGTATAGAATCAACACAGCAGAGATCAGCACGATTATCTGTACTAGTGACGGAGAGTGTGCCGACGAAGTTGATAAAGCTTCTCCATCCTGCCCAAGCCTCGTGAACAAGCTTATTGTTGGAAAGAAGAGGGAAGGTTGGAGAGACTTCGATGAAGAGTATCCACGCTTCTCTTCATCTTACAAGAGAACTAAAGACTCTCCAAAGGGAGACGATTTGTTGCTGATGTTCTTTACCAGTGGAACAAGTGGATACCCAAAGATTGCAGCTCATAACCATAAGTATCCTTTGGGTCACTTCCATACAGCGCGTTTCTGGCATGCAACAGATCCAGACGGCTTACACTTCACTATTTCTGATACAGGCTGGGCCAAGGCAATGTGGGGAAAACTCTATGGCCAGTGGCTTAATGAAAGCGCTACATTCGTCTATGATTTTGACCGCTTCCATGCCCAGGATATCATGCCTCTATTTGCCAAGTACCAGATTACAAGTTTCTGTGCTCCTCCAACTATGCTGAGAATGATGATCAAAGAAGATCTCTCCAAATACGATTTCTCATCGGTGAGACACATGACTACAGCAGGAGAAGCATTGAACCCTGAAGTCTACAGACAGTTTGAGAAGCTTACAGGACTCCAGATTCATGAAGGCTTTGGTCAGAGTGAAAGCACTATGATCATTGGTAACCTTATTGGCGAAGGCCATAAGGTAGGATCAATGGGTAAGCCTGCTCCTATTTATAAAGTATCGTTGGTGGACAGCGACGGTAAGCCAGTTGCACCTGGAGAAACAGGAGAAATCGTAATCGATGTATCTAATGGCGCTCCTTGTGGTCTCTTTACTGGATATTACAGAGACGAAGAGAAGACAAAAGAAGTGTGGCACGATGGATTTTATCACACTGGAGACACTGCATGGATGGACGAGGACGGCTACTACTGGTATGTTGGTAGAGTGGATGACATTATTAAGAGTAGTGGATACCGTATCGGACCATTTGAGATTGAAAGCGTCATAATGGAGCTTCCATATGTCCTTGAGTGCGGTGTATCTGCCTCTCCTGATCCTGTAAGGGGTCAGATAGTAAAGGCGTCCATAGTGTTGACCAAGGGAACAGAGCCTACCGAGGAGTTGAAGAAAGAGATCCAGAACTACGTCAAAGAGCATACTGCACCTTATAAGTATCCTCGTTTGGTTGTATTCAAGGATGAACTTCCTAAGACAACAAGTGGTAAGATTATTAGGTCAAAACTCTAAGGAGAGAGTATGAAAATAGTGGTTATTGACGGACAGGGTGGAAACATTGGAAAAAGAGTTGTTGAAGAAATAAAAGCTAATGGTATCCAATCTGAAGTCATGGCAATCGGAACCAATAGTACAGCTACTGCCCAGATGATGAAGGGGGGAGCAGACATAGGAGCTACAGGAGAGAATCCTGTAGTTCTTGCCTCTAGGGACGCGGATGTAATTATCGGGCCAATTGGAATAATAATGGCTGACAGTATGTATGGTGAGATCACTCCAAAAATGGCGGAGGCTGTGGGAGCCAGCAAGGCAAGAAAGATTCTTATCCCTATTAATAAATGCGTAACTGTTGCAGGCGTGGATGAGAGCAGGACTATCTCCGATTATATTAAAATAGCTGTCAGTCGTATTTAACGATAGCTTATTTATGGGCTATAATCATACTTTTATATGTATTTATAGCTCATAAAGGCATTAATTATTTCTTTTAATTTTCTAGTTGCCTTTTCTTTGTTTTTAGGTTTTAATTGTAATGAACCACGAAGGTTCATAAAGGAAGGGCATCTTCCGCTTAAGTTTTAAGTAGCCACGAAGGCATCAAAATTAAGGACTGGGTATGTTTCCTTTATTGTGTCTTGATAATGTTACTGCTGGCTACGGCGAAAAAATAGTAATTAAAGACTTCTCTCTTACAGTTAATAAAGGCGACCATATTCTGCTTCTTGGTCCCAATGGTTCTGGTAAGACTACGCTCTTTCGTCTGATTCTTGGAATCATTCCTCCATTGAAAGGAAAGGTAGAGTATCCCATGGGGCGTAGTGTTTCATATGCCCGTCAGGATCCTCCTTCTTCTCCCTTTCCAATAAGTGTTGAGGAAGTTGTGGAGATGGGATTATGGAAGAGTGGAAGAGAAAGAGAGAAAACAATAAATGAAGCCTTGGAAATGACAGATGCCCTCCACTTAAAAAAGCGTTTGTTCCATTCCCTTAGCGGCGGCGAGAGACAGAGGGTGAGCCTCTCCAGGTGCCTTGCCCAGAACTCCCCCTTGATCCTTTTGGATGAGCCTTCATCATTTCTAGATAGAGAGAGTAGGGACAGTTTTATTTCTTTAATGGAAAAAGTCGCTACACCGGAGAGGGCCATTATAGCCATCACACATGACAGCACTGTAATCGACAGACTTGGTTGGAAGGAAGTGGCTCTTGAAAGGAGGAGAGACGATGAATAGAGTAATTATGCTTCTCTCCCTTAAGCCTATACTATATGGCCTTATCGGCATGCTTATCTCAGGAACAGTTTTTCCTATCTGCGGAGTAATAATCGTAAGAAACAACTTGATGCCTATGCGTTACATGCTTATGCATGGAGTAATACTGGGTGGCATTATCTCTGTTTCTTTTTCTCTACCTCTATTACCCATAACTATTATTCTAAATATCCTTCTAGTACTATTAATGGTAAAGATGGGAAAGGGAAAGGATGGAAGCTTAGGCTCCTCCAGTACTGCAATGATGGTCTTTACGATGGCACTGGCTTCTCTCTTTTCCCATGTTTCGGGTGTTCCTGCCAAAGATACATTAGAAGTGTTGTGGGGAAGTCCCTTTGCTTTGACGCTCTCTGATTTATATATCCTGTTCTTCTTGGCTGTAATGACGCTGATCTATATAACTCTCTTCTTTAGGCCTCTATCAATGATTTTCTTCGATAAAGAAGTTGCTATGAGCATGGGAGTAAAAGTGGAGCTTCATAATACTCTAATGCTATTGATGACAGCCTTGGTTGTGTCAGTATCCATGAAGATGGTGGGTGCTTTATTGATCGATACCCTAGTTATTCTTCCAGTAATAGGAGCGGGTAAGAGGGCAAAGGGACTGAAGGATTTGTTTGTCCGTTCATCTCTTACAGGCTTTATCCTTTCCCTCTCAGGGTACTTTATATCACTTTATTTTAATCTTCCCACAAGCGGAGTCCTGGCTTTGTTGAGTGTAGGCGCATATGTTTTGGAATCACTAGCGGAAAAAATATCAAATAGGAGAATAAAAAATGCTTAAGAGAATTACAGTTTTACTAATTTCTCTCATGGTTTTGACCGGACTCTTTGCTGAAGGTGCAATAGAGAATGCTTCTACACCTAAGTATGTGGCCTCCACAAGCTGGGTTGCATCCATTGCTGAAATAGCTGGCCTCGATGGAGTAGATACAGTGGCTCCAGCCGACCTCAAGCACCCGCCAGAGTATGAGATTACTCCAATGGATGTAGCGAAAGTGGCTAAGGCAGAGATTTTCATGTATGGCGGATACGAAGCAATGATGAAGACCATCGCTGAGGCGGCTGAAGTCAAGGATGAGTGTAAGGTCCAGGTCAGGACAACCAACACCCTCTCTAACCTAACAGCAATGGTAGAGAAAATCTCAGCCAAGGCAGGAACAGAGGAAGAGGGAAAAAAGAGACTGGAAGAGTTCGAGGCATTATTTGAAGAAGCAAGAATAATAATTAAAGAAAACGGCCTTGATAAGCTCAGAGTCTGGGCTAATAAGAACCAGGCAGAGTTCTCCACTGATCTGGGTCTAAATGTTGTAGATACATTCGGACCGGGACCTTTGACATCAGATGAGCTCCTGAAGGCAAAGGAAGAGGGATATGATCTTATTATCGATAACGTCCATGCTATCGTTACTTCTCCTCTTTCAGAGATTGTTCCTTCCACTCCAATACTTATCTGGAGAAATTTCCCTACTTCTCTAGAAAAGGATGCTCTATATAAAGTAATATCCGGGAATCTGGAGATGCTTTGGAATGAGTTTGGAATCAAGTAATGGTATTTATTCTATAAGAGAATTAATTCCAGACGATAAAGAATCTGTCCTTGCCATTTGGAGTGAGGGCAGATCTTTTTTGAAAGAAATGGGAGTATCTCAATGGCAGAAGGGAGAATACCCAGGAGAAGAGGCTTTTCTTGATGACTTGAAAGAGAAGAGGGGAAGAGTTATTGTCTCCGGCTCTACTGTAGTCGCTGTCTTTGCCTTTACTCTATCTCCTGAACTCTCTTACACTACACTCAAAGGCTCTTGGAAAACAGAAGAGGGCGAGTACCTTACAATCCATAGAACAGCTGTGAAAAAAGAAGAGAAGGGAAAGGGGATAATGGGAATTATCCTCTCCTATGCTATGGAAGAAGCGGCAAAGAATAATAAGAAGAGTGTAAGAATCGACACTCACAAAGATAACAAGGCGATGCAAAAATCTCTGGATAAAAACGGGTTTGAGAATATGGGTGAACTTACTCTCCTTTCAGGAAGCGAGGAGGGAGATAAGAGACTTGGATACGAAAAACTTGTCTATGTCTGATATTCACAAAAATAAACTCGTAAGAAAACTTGTCT
>CAMEQB010000088.1 GCA_945932505.1 uncultured Spirochaetales bacterium | reverse complement strand
ACGAGAACATGTTCGTCTCGTCTCTTCCAAAAGCTATAGAATTCTATAAAGCGATCATCAAAAAGATTTAAGCTAAGCCCCATCGAAAACCGGTGGGGCTCATTAATTAGAATAGGTGTGTTCCAACCTTCATTGCTTCTAAGTGTGCTTCTTCAGGCCAAACTGAAGCTTGAACTTCTCCGATATGGGCTTTGTGGAGAAGGAACATACAGAGTCTGGACTGCCCGATACCACCGCCAATAGTCTGAGGAAAATCACCATTAAGAAGTCTCTTATGCCAATAGAGATCTTTTCTCTCTTCGCAGCCTCTGATCTCAAGCTGTCTAAGGAGTGTTTCTCTATCGACTCTGATACCCATACTTGAGAGCTCAAGATTCTTCTGTCTTACTCTGTCCCAAACAATAATATCACCATTGAGACCATGGAAACCATCTGGAGTAGAAGTAGACCAGTCGTCATAGTCAGGGGCACGTCCTGAGTGAGGAGGATTGCCATATCCGATACCAATCAAGAATACTGCCCCATACTTCTTTGCCAGCTCATATTCTCTCTCATCTGGAGTCTTCTCAGGCCACATCTGAGCAGCTTCTTCTGTATGAACGAATGTAATCTCTTCCGGTAGGTAATCATCCAATACAGGATAAAGTTCAGAGAGATTGAAAGCTGTGCGCTTGATGGCACCATAGATTGTAGTTACAGTTTTCTTCAAGAAAGAAAGATTTCTCTCCCCTTCATCCATAACCTTCTCCCAATCCCATTGGTCTACATAGATTGAGTGGATGGCGTCAATGTCATCGTCAGGTCTAATGGCATTCATATCTGTATATAAGCCGAAGCCTGGCTTATAACCAAGATCTGCAAGAGCCATTCTCTTCCATTTTGCAAGAGACTGGACAATCTCCATTCTCTTCTCACCCATATTTTTCACAGGGAAAGATACTGGCCTCTCAATGCCATTTAAGTCATCGTTGATACCGCTTCCCGATTCAACAAACAACGGAGAAGTCACCCTGCTGAGCCTTAAAGCCCCGGCAAGTTCTTTTTCGAACAAGTCTTTTGCGGCTTTAATAGCCTTTTCTGTGTCATGCTGATTAAGTAATGGTCTATAACCATCTGGGAACTGATGCATATGTATTCCTCTTTTTGAGAAATTATAGAGAATAGGCTTTTCCATTACAATTAGATTTTATAAATCGTTTTTCTTTTGTTATTTTTGAAATACTATATGGTCATGATT
This sequence comes from uncultured Spirochaetales bacterium, assembly GCA_945932505.1. Classification (GTDB taxonomy): domain Bacteria; phylum Spirochaetota; class Spirochaetia; order Sphaerochaetales; family Sphaerochaetaceae; genus Ornithospirochaeta. The sequence goes on along the minus strand of CAMEQB010000088.1, from coordinate 5,744 downwards.
AATCTAGTACTTGATCTTGATACAGGAATCGATGATGCCATAGCGCTTTCTATTGCGGCTAAAGACGAGAGGATCAACCTTCTTGGTGTCACTTGCACTTATGGTAACGTTACGGTGGATGAAAGTGCTTATAATACTCTCTCTCTACTTAGTCTTTTAGATCGATCAGATGTTCCTGTCTATAAAGGGAGAGACAGAGCCCTTCTCTCCTCTTCCCCTTATATCCCTCACGAGGCAGGAAGAAAGATACATGGACCAAAAGGCTCAGGAGATATAACTCTCAAAGAAAGTAAAAGAAGCATAGAAAAAATCAATGCCATCGATTATCTATCGTCATTAATGATGAAGAGAGATGACTTCACAATAATTACAACAGGACCTATGACCAACCTAGCTTCGGTTTTATCATCCTACCCTACGCTTTCGTCATGGAAAGGAAAAGTAATCTTTATGGGAGGAGCATTGACTGTTAGAGGTAATGTAAACCATTTTGCAGAGGCTAATATATTTAAAGACCCAGAGGCGGCAAAAATCGTTGTTGAAAGCGGTCTAGACGTAACTATGATAGGCTTAGATGTAACAGAAAGGACAAGACTCTATAGAACAAACGCAGAAAAATGGAAAGATAGAGGGAGTGAAATAGGAGAAACTCTTGGCTCTATGCTGGATTACTACATCGATAACACTCTAGGCATGGATGAAACTTATGTTCATGACCCTTCTGCTGTCATTGCATCTCTCCATCCTGAGTATTTCTCTTTTCTGCCTTTCCCTCTTACTGTAGAAACGGAAGGCTTAGATAGAGGCAGGGTCGTTGTAGACGAAAAGAGGCTCCTTGATAGAGACAAAATGGTTAAAGTAGCACTTGATGTAGATAGAGTAAAACTAGAGGGATTCTTATCTTCTTTTGACAGATATTTATGATGGAGCAAATAAAAATTACGGATTTCTATCAAGATGTTTATTTCTTTATTACCAAAGCATCACAGGTTTAATGCAAAAGTTTATCAACATTGACCTAACAAGATTTCACTATTAAACTACAAATAAGAGGGTGCTACCGATAGACGGTGGTTACCTCAAGAGTTTGCGAAAATTAATCCCGCTCTCTGTTGGTGTCAGATGGGCGGGACTTTTTTACCGAGGAAAGAAGATTGAGAACCGAAGTAACTAATCTCAGTGTCCAGAGTATTATCTCCAAAACATTTTCCAGCATATTATCACCTCCTCTCATCTGTAAGAATTGAGGAAGAAGTAAACCTCACCAGATGATCGATGAGGTAACCGCCGCATACCGCTAATGGTAGCACCCATATATATTAACGCATTTTTGCTTCATTCCTAACAAAAACGACAGATGTATATGATGCTTAATCAACATTGACCTAAAGAAATAACAGGATTAAACTAAATGTAAAGGTGCTACCGATAGACGGTGGTTACCTCAAGAGTTTGCGAAAATTAATCCCGCTCTCTGTTGGTGTCAGATGGGCGGGACTTTTTTACCGAGGAAAGAAGATTGAGAACCGAAGTAACTAATCTCAGTGTCCAGAGTATTATCTCCAAAACATTTTCCAGCATATTATCACCTCCTCCCATCCGTTAGATTTGAGGAAGCCAGAGGATATCCCCACCAGATGAATGATGAGGTAACCTTTGCCGCCTACCGCTAATGGTAGCACCCATATATATAAACACTGTTTTGGTTCATTTCTGACAAAAAAAAAGACCATAGAGATATAAATACTCTATGATCTCATAGGATAATGTCCTATTTCTTTATTTCCAAAGCTTTGGTAGAACAACCATTGCAATGACAAAAGCTACAAGTGCAGTAATCCAAGCAGCAATGGCAGAAAGGAACAATCCTCCGACTAAGAAGCCAAGGAATGAACAGACAGCGATTGTCAATACATACGGAAGCTGTGTTGCAACATGCTCAAGGTGAGGACATCCTGCACCTGTAGAGGAAAGGATAGTCGTATCAGAAATAGGAGAAGCATGGTCTCCAAATACAGCTCCACCAAGAACAGCACTTATAGAAATAAGTGTAGCATTAAGAGAAGCTGCCCCATCGAGCCCCTTACTTGATGCCAAGCCAACAGCAATAGGCATGACGATAGGAATCATGATGGCGAAAGTTCCCCAACTTGTACCGGTTGCAAACGCAATAAGAGCAGAGAGAACAAATACGATTGCTGGAACAAGAGAAAGAGGGAATCCTCCTCCAACAACAACTTCCGACAGATATGAAGCTAATCCAAGTCCACCATCTTCTGGACTTGATTTGATGATAGTACCGATGGACCATGCCATGACAAGAATGACAAGAGCTGGAACCATTGACTTGATACCATTCATCAAAGCATCAGATGCTTCCCTGATGTTCATAAGTCTTCTACATAGATAGTAGATATATGTGAAGATTATTGTGATGATGACAGCATACCAAAGAGCCATAGAAGCATCTGTATTATTGAATGCATCACCAAGTGTCATACTTCTTGCAGCCTGAGCAATGGAAGTAATAGTTTCACCGTCAACAGAAAGCATCCATGTAACAAATGGGAACATAAAGAGTGCAGAAGCAATAAGAACGATAATAGGAAGAAGCATATCGATCATCTTGGCTCTGCCATTATCGGTCTTCTCTTCCCCCTTCATCTCTCCAGGAGCTTCGCCATAATTTATGTTATATAAAATTCCTTCATCAGCAAGCTTCTGACTCTTCTTCATCGGGCCGTAGTCACGCCCTGTAAGAATAATGGTGACTACCATTATGAGAGTAAGGATGGCATAGATATTATAAGGTACAGCCTTCAAAAAGAACGAGAACTCTGTGATACCGAAAGTCTCAAATCCCTCGCTTCCTTTAAGAATACTCATAACTGTAATTACCCAAGATGAAATAGGAACCAAAATACAGACAGGAGCAGCTGTAGAGTCCAATACCCAAGCAAGCTTTGCTCTTGGGATCTTGTTTTTATCAGCAATAGGTCTCATTACTGTACCGACAGCCAAAGAGTTAAAGTAGTCGTCAATAAATATGATGATACCGCATACCCAAGCAAGAAGAAGGCTTGTCTTAGGATCATTTACCTTTTTCTTTGCCCATCTGCCGAAAGCTTCTGCGCTTCCAGTCTTGGAGAGGATACCAACTAATCCTCCTAAGAGTGCACAGAAGAGGAATATCCTGATATTCCATCCATCTGTAAGAACATCTGCCAATAAATCTGTAAACCTAAGTAGAGCTACAACAGGATTACCTCCTGCAACAATCAAAGCTCCAGAGATTATCCCAATAAATAGGGAAATGACTACATCTTTTGTTATAAACGCAAGAGTAATTGTCAAAACAGGTGGAACAAGCCCCCAGATTCCAAAGTTTTCCATAACTTCTCCTTTAATGCAAAAGCCATGAAACTTTAAAGTAAAAGAGATATAAGTTCTACTTAAATCCTATCAAAGTGTAAGTTTTTGATATTAAATGTTACTTGAATAACATTTATAAAGAAACCATTTTACAATTTTAACAAAAAAGTATTCAAACAAAACATCTATTTATTAGGTAGAAAAAACCAATTATAAATGAACCTTCAATGATAAATTTCCAGATATAAAGCTAATAGGCTGCTTTGATAAACGACCATTCATGTTTTTCCAATGTTTCATTAGCACATAAAGATTTAGAGAAGAAATATGTCATCATTTTGTTACAGTTTGTAATTGATAATCGAAGCGATGAAAATGAGCAAGTCTAGAATTTGTAAAGCATTCAATAATACCAGAGTTATTCTACTGGCACTCTTTGTTGTTTTGTTGTTCTCATCTTGTTCTCCTGAGACAATTCTGCTTTGTAGAGTTGGAATATCAACAGAAGATTCTTCTAGAAGTATCTCCGCTACAATCACTGATCCAATCCAGTCTTATACAAAATACTATCGAACAATATACAAAGGATCAGGCAACTCATATGGGGATATGTCTGATAGCAAAGTTTTTAAACGACTTGATAGTAATGGAATACTTGTTAGCCAAGGGCTGTGGGATGTAGAAATATTATTCTCTGAAAAAACAGATGACGAAATAGATGGAAGTATTGGAACCAACTATGCTTTTATGGCAGCTAGCAGAAATACATACATCAATCTAAACACAACAACTATTACCGTTGAAATAGAGAATACTGATAACTATGGCACGCTAAGCATTAATTCTTATGTACTATCTGGGCTTTCTACACCATCTACTACGGTTTCTTTATATAAAATGAATGATAACACTGGTGTTTTTGAAAAAGTATCAGAAAACTTACCTACAACTAACACTAATAATTCTGAATACTTCTATTCAGATTCATATGCTTCAGGCATCTATTACGCTGTATTTCATGTATATGATACAGCAGAACTTGTTTTTACTGATTGCATCGGTTTTATTATCAGAAGTGGATTAACAACTACAATTAGCGGTTCTTATGTAGTTGCAGGAGGATCTTCTATAGTCAATCCAGGCGGTAGTGTAAGTACAGAACATGACATCAAGAACTTTAATGGAACAGACTTTAAGGAAGTAATATATACTATTGATCCAAGTCATGACTACGATTTTGTATCAACAAACAACACTTTCAAAAAAGATCTTGTTAAAAAGTTTGTAACAATCAATATGAATGGTAAAAACATCATAAACTCAGATACAAGCAATCAAGGCCAGAATGCAAATACTGTGAAAACTAGGACATATTTTGATATTGGAGCTGAATCGGTTCTAAACATCATCAATAATGCTGCTACTTCTAGTCCATCTGTATATGGATCATCTGTCGTGGCTCCATCTAGATACCAAACAGATTTTTCCGTCAATGGAGGAACTCTGAACATCGGTACATCTGTATTTGTAGAAGATAACCCTGGATATTCAGAATCAAATGGTAACATATCGGTAAAAGGAGCTCCAGCAAGTATATCTAGCAAAAAGATTCCTGATGGAGAATACAGACATGCTGCAATCGATGTAACAGATAAAGGTGGAACAATAAACTTAATAGGTGGATCAAAAGGAGTTGTAATCGAAGATGGAGTAAGAGGAATATCTTCCGATTACAATATTAAAAATGCGAATACAACCGATAATTTCAATCTTACCATTACTATGAATAATGCATCTATCAATGTTTATGGTGGTAGTGGAATAAGCGATTATGGTATTGATATCGATGGATATGGCAAAAGCGGAAAAATAGTAATAAATCTAACAGGAAAAGATCCGGAACAAACTTGTACGATAAAAACAAACGGAGCATCGGGAACAGCAATGGGATATGGAATCCGTATTGCAAACTTCAAAGGTGAGACAGAGATAAATATTGCTTCAAACGTAAAAATTCAGTCATCTGATGGATATGCAATTTACATTGATCCTTCTTGCACAGGAAAAGTAACAATTAATAATGAATCCAATAATATCAAAGCAGATTCAGATGGAGAATATGCCCTTTATTACAAAGGAATAACTAATTCATCAAAAACTTTACAAACGGGAACTATTGTAATTCCTGCTTCAAACTAAAACTTGTTTTTTGTTTTCGGGGTGCTTTTTCAAAACCCCTGTTGTTTACTATTTTTGCTATTTCAATCTTTATAGTAAATAGAAGCTCTCACATTCTCTGCCTTCTCGTCTCCCTCTAGAAGAGAAATAAGCTTGAGACCAAGATCAAAAGCCCAGCCAGCACTTTTTCCTGT
>CAMEQB010000087.1 GCA_945932505.1 uncultured Spirochaetales bacterium | reverse complement strand
TATGCAGGAAACAAAGACTTCTTAGTCTCTGGTAACATCATAACCTTTACAGATACTGACGGCACTCTTATGGCCCTGAAGCCAGACGTCACGCTATCAATAGTCAAAGGTTTTAGAGAGGAAGAGGGATGCGTATCAAAAGTATCGTACGATGAGAAAGTATATAGAGTATCTTCATCATCGGGAGTATTTAAAGAAATAACTCAGGTTGGTATCGAGTGCCTAGGAGATATAGAAGGAGTAGAGCTGGGGGAAGTTGCCATGCTGGCAGAGAAGAGCCTCCTTCTTATCTCTGACGATTCTATGCTTACTATCTCGCATATGGGCATAACTGAAGCATTTTTGGCTATGATCCCTTCACTTACTGCAAGAGCAGAAGCGTTAAAGTTCATGGAAGAGAAAAACATATCTGCTTTAGATGCACTTAAAGAAAAATATCCAGAGAGTAGGGATGCAGTCTTGAAGCTTCGCTCTCTTATTCTCCTAAATGGAAGTAACGAGGAAGTGATCAAGAAACTCTCAGAGATGGGTGCTGACAAGAAGTCCTTGGATGAACTGGAGGAAGTAGTATCTGTCCTCGATAGCGTACACCTGAGAATAGATTTCTCAGTACTTGGTGGAATGAACTACTATAACGGCATTACATTCCGGGGGTATGTGAAAGGCGTTCCTGAATCTGTAATCAGTGGAGGTCAATATGACAAGCTTATGGCCAGAATGGGAAAGAAAGCAAAGGCTATAGGTTTTGCTGTATATATGGATGCTCTCGAAAAGCTTTTGGAAGGAAGAGATGAGTATAACGTAGACGTAGCTCTGGTTTATGATGAGGACTCTTCAATGTCTGAGGTCCTGAGAAAAGCCGAAGAAATAAGAAAAAGCGGTAGAAGTGTATCGACTATGAAAAAGATTCCTCAGAAGCTTAATAGCAGGGAAGTTGTGTACGTAAAGGGAGGCGAAAATGCTTAATGTTGCACTACCTAAGGGGAGACTGGGGGAGAAAGTATATGCTATGTTCGCTTCTGCAGGCTTTGAGTGCCCTGAAGTTTTAATGGAATCAAGAAAACTGGTTTTTGAAAACGGAGAGAGTGGTGTCAGATACTTCTGGGTCAAACCCAGCGATGTATCTGTATATGTAGAGCGTGGTGCTGCTGATATTGGAGTCGCAGGTAAAGATATAATCGATGAATATAAAAGAGATGTTTATGAAATATTGGATCTAAAGAAGGGGAAGTGCCGCATGTGCGTTGCGGCAAAGAAGGGTTATGTTGATAACCCTGGAACTACTATAAGAGTTGCTACAAAGTTCAAAAACATTGCAAGAACATATTATTCATCTATCGGAAGAGATATAGATATCATACATCTCAATGGCTCTATAGAACTGGCTCCTGTCCTGGGTATGTCTGATGTCATTGTAGATATTGTAGAGACAGGAACTACGCTTAAAGAAAACGGACTGGAAGTCATCGAGACTATTATGCCGATTTCTGCCAGAGTAATAGTAAACAAGGCTTCATTTGAATTTAAGAAAAATGACATTATCAAAGTCATAAATAGCCTTGAGAAACAAGTGGAGGAGAACAACAAATGATAAAGATAATGAAATACGGAGTTGTATCTGAGGATGAAATATTCTCTCGCTCTTCATCATCCAAGGATGTATCCAGTGTTGTGTCTTCCATCATAAAAGACGTACAAGAAAAAGGAGACGAAGCACTTAGAGAGTATACAAAAAAACTTGATGGTGCTGATATCTTTGAAATAGAAGTAAGTAAAGAAGAGATCAAAGCTGCTGCAGACTCTATGGATAGTGAGTTTATGAGAGTCTTGGAGAAGGCTGCATCCAACATTAGAAAGTATCATTCAAAGCAAGTGAGAAATAGCTTTGTAATGACAGAAGAGAATGGAATAGTCTTGGGACAGAAGATAGTCCCGGTATCTGTTGCAGGAATATATGTTCCTGGAGGGACCGCCGCTTACCCTTCTACAGTACTGATGGATACAATACCTGCAAAGATTGCAGGCTGCGGCTCAGTCATTATGGTTTCACCTCCTGGAAAAGATGGAAAACTGAACCCAGCTGTACTTGCATCTGCCTATGTTGCAGGAGTAGACAGAGTCTTTAGAGTAGGAGGCGCTCAAGCCATCGCAGCCTTGGCTTATGGTACAGAGACTATTCCTAGATCAGATAAGATCGTGGGACCAGGAAATATCTATGTAGCAGAAGCAAAGAAACAGGTATCAGGAGTAGTCTCCATCGATATGATTGCAGGCCCAAGCGAGATACTGATCATCGCTGATGGCGCATCAAGCGCGAAAGTAGTGGCAGCAGACATGCTTAGCCAAGCTGAGCACGATAAAAATGCTTCTGCTGTGCTTATTACAGATAGCGAGAGTTTAGCTGAAGAAGTAAGAGCGGAGCTTGAAGTGCAGCTTCCTTTACTTCCTCGATATGAAATAGCACGAGCCTCCATCGACACTAATGGTAAAATAATCGTTGTGGACTCAATCGAAAAAGCAATAGAAGTAAGTGACCGTATTGCTCCAGAGCACTTGGAAGTTTGTGTGGATAATCCTTTCGATTATCTAGATAAAATCCATAACGCTGGCTCTGTGTTCCTTGGAAGAAATTGTCCTGAGGCCCTTGGCGACTATATTGCAGGCCCTAACCATACACTACCCACAAGCGGAACAGCTCGTTTCTCCAGCCCATTGTCAGTTGATGACTTTGTAAAGAAGTATCAGTTCTCTTATTATACTCAATCAGCTCTCGCTTCAGTTGCTGATGATGTAGCACTATTTGCCAGAAGAGAAGGATTAGAGGCCCATGCAAGAAGCGCATTAGTGAGAAAGGAGGTAGGTAATGAGTAAGTTCTTCTCAAGTAAATATAGTTCCCTCACTCCATATGTTCCTGGAGAGCAGCCAAGTGATCTATCAGAATTTATAAAGCTTAATACAAATGAGTCTCCCTTTCCTCCTTCTTCTAAGGCTGTAGAGTACGCTCTCTCATCAACAAGGTCCCTTAACCTCTATAGCGACCCTGAAAGCGTTGCTCTCAGCGATGCATTGGCTAAGACCTATGGAGTGGAGAGGAACATGGTTCTTGCAACTAATGGATCGGATGAGATACTAAACTTTGCATTCATGGCCTTCACTGATAGCGACAATCCTGCACTCTTTGCAGACATTACATATGGTTTCTATCCTGTCTTTGCTTCTCTTAACGGTTCAAAGGTTGAGATAATCCCTCTCCGAGATGACTTTACTCTCTCTGTTGATGACTATATCGGAAAGAAGGGTACTGTATTTATCGCAAATCCAAATGCTCCTACAGGAATCTCAGTTCCAGTTTCTGAGATAGAGAGACTAGTGAAGAGCGACAGAGATAGGGTTGTAGTTGTTGACGAAGCATATGTAGATTTCGGAGGAGAGAGTGCTATAGAACTAGTTCATAAATATGACAATATTCTTGTGTGCCAGACATTCTCCAAAAGCAGAAGCTTTGCAGGAGGAAGATTGGGATATGGAATAGGAAGCCCCTCTCTGATATCTGATCTCAACACTGTAAAATATTCTACAAACCCATATAACATAAACTCTATGACTTCCAGCATGGGTATTGGAATACTAAGTGACGAAGAGTACACAATAAAGAATTGTAAGACAATCATGGAAAACAGAAGCTTTACAGTAAAAGGACTGGAAGAGATGGGATTCAAGGTTCTTCCATCTTCTGCAAACTTTATCTTTGTCTCATCAGACAAAATCGAGGGTGGAGAGTACTACAGAAAACTAAAGGAAAAGAAGATTCTTGTTAGGCACTTCGATAAAGAAAGAATAAGCCCCTGGTGTAGAGTCTCCATAGGAACAAAAGAACAGATGGAAGCATACCTTAGAGCTACAAAAGAGATATTGGAGGAGAAGGCATGAGAGAAGCGGAAATAAAGAGAAAGACAGGTGAAACAGATATAAGCCTTATACTGAATATTGATGGTAAAGGAAAGAGTGATATATCTACAGGAGTGGGGTTCCTTGATCACATGCTTGATCTCTTTACTCGACACGGCAGATTCGATATTTCTCTTACTTGTAAGGGAGATACTTTTGTAGATGACCACCATAGCACAGAAGACATTGCCATTGCTTTGGGATCTGCTTTCCGCTCTGCTCTAGGAGACAAAAGGGGAATAAAGCGCTATGGAGATATTATTCTACCTATGGATGAAACTCTTATACTAGCCGCTGTAGATATATCAGGAAGAGGAATGCTGAAGTTTACTTCCGATTTCCAGACAGAGAAGATAGGAACCTTTGATGTAGAGCTTGTGGAAGATTTCTTTATTTCATTTGCCCAGAACGCAGGAATAACACTTCATATCAAACAGCTTGACGGCAGAAATTCACACCATATAGCAGAAGGAATGTTTAAGGCTGTAGCCAGGGCTATGAGAAAAGCTGTGGAGATCGATGAATGCTCAAAAGATGAGATTCCTTCTACCAAAGGAGTTCTTTAATGACTGCGATAATCGATTACGGTGTAGGAAATCTATTTTCTCTGGAGTGTTCATTATCTAGTATTGGAGAAGAGACAGTCATAACTAATGACTTAAAGATGCTTGATAAGGCTGATCGCCTGGTTCTTCCAGGTGTGGGGGCCTTCAGGGATGCAAGGGAGGCTCTCAGAAAAAGCGGCCTAGAGGAAGGAATATTGGACCTTGTGGAGAAGGGAAAGCCTATACTTGGAATATGCCTTGGCATGCAGCTGTTGTTTGATAAAGACTACGAAGATGGAGTCTATGAAGGGCTGGGCTTGATTTCAGGGGAAGTCAGAGCCATTGGTGAAGTAATCCCAAAGGAACTGAAGATTCCTCATATCGGATGGAATGCACTCTCTATTAAGAAGAACTCAAGGCTCTTTAAATATATTAACGACGGTGACTATGTATATTTTGTCCACTCTTATCACGCTGTGAAATGTGAAGACGATACTACTTCAGTCACTGATTATGGCGCACCTCTTACAGCGAGCGTTGAAAAGGGAAATGTCTTCGGGTGCCAGTTCCACCCGGAGAAGAGTGGGGAAGTAGGCCTCTCTATTCTTAAGGCCTTTGTGGAGATTTAATATGATTCTTTTTCCAGCAATTGATATTCTCTCTCGAAAGGCAGTAAGGCTCTATAAAGGTGACTACAATCAGGTCACTGTCTATAGTGATAAGCCTTGGAAGTTTGCCGAGGACTTTGTTTCACAAGGATGTAGTGCCATACATATAGTAGACCTTGACGGAGCAAGAAGCGGTGAAACTGTAAATATCGAGACTGTTAAGAAAATTTCAGAAGTAAAAGGTCTATACAGCGAAATCGGCGGTGGAATAAGAAACATGGAGACTGTAGAGAAGTATCTGGACGCAGGGGTGTCCAGAGTAATACTTGGAACTGCTGCTCTTCAGAATCCTGTTTTTCTTAAAGAAGCCGTAAAAAAGTATGGCTCAAAAATAGCAGTAGGCGTGGACTTGAAGGATGGAAAAGTCGCAGTAAAGGGCTGGCTTGAGACATCTGAGAAAGATGGAATCGAGTTTCTCAAAGAGCTGGAGGATATAGGTGTTGAGAATGTAATTGTCACTGATATTTCTCGTGACGGAGCAATGAAGGGAACCAACGTTGAGCTATATAAGAGAATAAAGAATGAAGTGTCGTTAAAGGTGACAGCTTCAGGCGGCGTCTCTTCGATGGAAGACATCAAGGCTCTGAAGGCTCTGGATATATATGGAGCAATAATTGGAAAGGCCTATTATACAGGGGCAATAAAACTAGAGGAAGCTCTGGAGGTTTGTAGATGATAACTAAAAGAATAATACCTTGTCTCGATGTAAGGGATGGAAGGGTTGTAAAAGGCATGAACTTCTCCAGCTTGAAGGATGTATCTTCTCCTGTACTCTTAGCTGATTACTACTCCCGTAGTGGGGCTGACGAACTGGTTTTTTATGACATTACAGCTTCCTCTGACGGCAGAAAGCTTTTTACAGATATTCTCAGAGAGACGGCATCAAAAGTATTCATACCTCTTACAGTGGGAGGTGGAATAAACACTATCGATGATTTTGACAGGGTTCTTAAATGCGGAGCAGACAAGGTAAGTGTAAACTCCGGAGCTATCAAAAATCCTGGATTAATTAAGGAAACTGCTCTGAAATATGGCAGTCAGTGCGTCGTCATTTCTGCAGATGTAAAGCGAGTTGATGGCGTTTTTCGTGTGTTTGCCAAGGGTGGAAGAGAAAACACTGGCATGGAAGCTATCGATTGGATTGTAAGATGCGTTAAAAATGGAGCAGGGGAAGTAGTATTAAATAGCATCGATACAGACGGCGTAAAGAAAGGCTTCGATATCGAGATGCTCAAGGCAGTTTCTGAAAGCGTTGATGTTCCCGTCATCGCCAGCGGCGGAGCTGGATGTATCCAAGACTTTATTACTCTTTTCAAGACATTACCTAAGGTAGACGCAGGGCTTGCAGCTTCTATATTCCACTATGGAGACGTGAAGATATCGGATCTAAAGAAAGAGATGAAGGAAAACGGCATTCCTGTCAGGGAGGTTTAGCGTGGTAAATATAGATGATCTGAAGTTTGATGACAGGGGTCTCATTCCTGCTATTGTAGTTGACTCAAAAACAAAGCAAGTCTTGACTCTCGCTTATATGAATAGAGAAAGCCTTTCTATTACCTTGGATAAAGGTCTTACATGTTTTTGGTCCCGCTCAAGAAAGAAGCTATGGCTTAAAGGTGAAACCAGCGGCAATTTCCAGCATGTAGTTTCTATTACAAGTGACTGTGATGACGACGCTTTAGTTGTTGAGGTGGTTCCAGATGGACCTGCATGCCACACTGGCACTTTTTCATGTTTTACACATAAGCTTTACGAAAAAGAGTAATCAAATAACTTACCCTCATAAACGATGTGAACTACCGCCACCCTAAAGGGTGTCAGCTTCACGTTTCACAGAACCAATAGC
>CAMEQB010000086.1 GCA_945932505.1 uncultured Spirochaetales bacterium | reverse complement strand
CCTTTGTCGAAATCAAGGATATCAAGTTCTTCACCAAGCTGGACATGATCCTTTGCCTTGAAGGAGAAGCGTGTAGGCTCGCCATAGAATTTTATGGCAAGGTTATCTTTGTCTTCCTTTCCAATAGGAGCTTCAGGAGAAGCATAGTTTGGAATAGTCATGACTTCTTTCTTGAACTCTTCGTCGATGACGGCAAGTCTGGCTTCCTTCTCTGCAAGAGCCTCTTTGATGTCCTTTCCTTCCTGGATGTAGCGCTGTCTTGTTTCGTTATCAAGCTTCTGCTTCATTTTCTGGGCTGTTTCGTTTCTCTTGCTTCTAAGGTTCTCGACTTCCAAGAGAAGTGCAGCTCTTTCTTCCTGATCTTTTACGATTTTATCAAGGTCAACATTCATGTATCTGTCCTTGATGTTCTTTGCTATTTCATCGTATCTGGTCTTAAGTTCTTTTACGTCTATCATTTTTGTGCTTCCTCCATTCTATTTGGCGTTCCGCGTCATTTCTTCACTTTTTCTAACTGTGGCTTCCACAGCATCCTGTACAACAGATGCAAATCCTCCGTCAGTAAGAGCCTTTACACCTTCGATTGTAGTTCCACGTGGAGAGCATACCATAGTTTCCAATTCTATTGCACCCTTACCGGTGGCCTTTTGTAGCATTGCGGCACTTTCAAGTGTACCTGAAACAATGGATAGTGCCTTAGTGTATGGGATCCCTTCCCTTACTCCGGCCATGGCTATGTTATGCATAAAGTCGAATACAAAGGCAATTGCGCTTCCCGATATTCCGATGAAAGCTGAGAAGAGACTCTCGTCCAGTAAGAATGCATCACCAAATGAAGATGCGATATCGATGCTTAGGTTCACAAGCTTTTCATCCATGCCTTCTACTGGCGCTACAGCTGTTACGCTCTTTCCGACTTTTGCTCCTATATTTGGCATAAAGCGAACTACAGAGTCGCTCTTTAAGTTCTCTTTAAGAGTATTCAAGTCTACTCCTGCACAGATGGAGATGAATAATCCTGGAGAAAGAGGTACAAGTTTCTCATAAAATGATGGTAGGTTCTGAGGCTTTAGGGCGATTATAATGCAGTCCATGTCTGTAGCTTCAGAGACAGAAGAGAGAAGAGTGATAGGGCATTCATCCAGTAGTGCCCTTGCTTTCTCTGTGGTGCGTTCATATAAGAAGACTTCATATTCTTCTTTTTTTGAGAGGGCAGTCGTTATGGCTCCTCCCATGTTTCCTCCGCCGATTACAGCGATTTTTATTTTCTCCACAATTCCCTCCTATTCAAAATCAGGATAATTCCACTGTCTAAGGCATTCATATACAGCAATTGCCACGCTGTTAGATAAGTTAAGGCATCTTTCTCCCTTTTTTAAGGGGATTCTTAATGCTCGATCTTTATATTTATTGAGAATCTCTTCTCCTAGTCCCACTGATTCTTTTCCAAAGATAAGATAAACATCTTTGTCTATTGGGAAAGAAATATCTGTGTATCTCATCTCTGCGTGTGAAGAGAAAAACCAACACTCTTTGTCTGAGATATAAGATAGGAATTCTTCTTTGTTTTTATATTCGATTTTCTTTACATCCTTCCAATAATCAAGGCCTGATCTTCTTACAGCTTTTTCTGAGATATCGAAGCCAAGAGGATGGACAAGGACCAAAGTTGTGCCTGTGGCAGCGGCAGTGCGTGCTATATTTCCAGTGTTTTGAGGTATCTCTGGCTCTATAAGGCAAATGTAAAGCATGGAAGGATTCTACACCTTCTCAATCTTTATGGGCAAGTTCGCCATCCTTTATTGAAGCGGCTCTTGTAACAACTTTTCCATCTTTTGATAGATTCAGAATTGTTTTTTCAAGGTCTCTCAGCTTTTGCTTTTTCTCAATGAAGAATTCTCCTTGTTCCGGGTTATCTCCTTCATAGACTCCTCCCAGTCCTACTCCAAGTAACCTCACCCCTGTGTTATTGTACTTCTTCTCCAATAACCGTTGTGCGATTCTATATATGTCGTCGGATGAGTATATGCCGCTTTTTGGAGTCTCTGAAATCGTGAATGTAGAGAAGTCTCCATATCTGAGCTTCACTGTCACTGTCCTTCCAACGCTCTTTTCGTCAAGAGCTCTGAACATGACACTTTGACTCATAAGTAAGAGTTCTTGTGAAAGGGCATCCATTCCATAGATGTCAGGCCAATAGGTTCTCTCTTCACTTATGGAATGAGACTTGACTTCTCCTTGATAGATCCCTGGGTCTATTCCTCTGACTATAGAATAAAGATACTCTCCGCTGGATGGACCGAACATTGAGACCAGGTCCTCTTTATTATATTTACGAAGAGTCTTCGTAGAGTTGATTCCTTTCCTTTTGATAGCTTCTAATGTGCTTTTTCCTACGCCCCAAAGCTTCTCCAGTCCCACAGCGTCTATAAATTCTTCTTCCCTGTCCCTTGGAACTACAGTCAGTCCATTTGGCTTATGATAGTCTGATGCAAGCTTTGCAATGAACCTGGATGAAGCCACGCCTATTGATACAGTAAGGCCTGTCTCCTCCAGTATCTTTTCTTTGAGAGCTCTTGCTGCCTTGCCTGGCAAGGGATAAATTCTATTCATTCCAGAAAGATCTAAAAAGGCTTCATCTATTGACACCTGAAGAAAGCCTGGAGCAAAGGCTTTGATTATTTCCATCACTTCCTTTGATTTCTCACTATACCTTTTGTGGTTTCCCCATACACATATTGCATCTGGGCATAGTTTTAGAGCCGTAGTCATGGGCATTGCAGAATGAACTCCATACTTTCGGGCTTCGTAGGAGCAAGTAGATGCTACGCTTCTTGGTCCTGGGTATCCGATGATCAGAGGTTTTCCTCTGTACTCAGGATGGTCCAGACACTCTACAGAAGCAAAGAAAGCATCAAGGTCTATATGGAAGAACACATTTCCCATAATCTCCATTATAGCCTAGTTTTTCATTCTTTCCATCTTCCTCTCTCCTGGTTATACTGTAGGGGATGAAAAAGAAAATAAGTGCCCTAGTAGTATTGTCTCTTTTTATCTTCGGTCTTTTTGCTTCCTCCGAAGAGTCTGGGGCTGTCAGCGCTCAGAGACACAGTGCACTTAGATCTCCTTCCTACAGTGGAAGTTTAGAGGATGTGTTTGTCAATCCTGCTTCTTTGCCCCTTATGAGGGAGAATATTCTTTTTAAAGTATCTGCTTCTTCTGGGGAAGCATATAATACATCCCTTTTGTTTTCATCTTCTCCCACTTGGTATATCCAGAACATGGAGAATGAACTACAGGGTACTGTAGTCTCAGGCTCAATTGCATTGACAGCTAAGTTCTCAAATAAGCTGGAAGATAGGACTGTAAGAGACGATAAAGCCTTCTTCAACATATATACAGGCGTAGACCTAGAGATAGATCTTGGATATAAACTAGGAAAACATTTTGCTTTCGGGTTCAGACTTGGAGGAGGAAACTCTCTTATCAGGGAAGATAAGAATGTCTCTTCTTATATAGATGTGGTGAAGAATGCACTCTTCAGCGCCTATGAGAAGGTGGATGGTTCCGAGAGATTTACTTCAGCTTTAGGTGTAATGGTCTTTAATGATAATTTTTCATTTGGTGCCACGACTTCATCAATAATCGGAGAGAACCTGGGCGTTTCCAGTTATTTATCCACAATCGTTGGAAACACAACTATTGCATTCAGCTATAGAGGTGATATGTATTCTGAGGAAGGGGAGTTAAATTTTCTTGTTCCTCGAGTAGGAGCATCTCTATCTGGAATGGGTGTTGGAAATGAAAGGTCAGTCTCAGTCTCAGGAGACTTGAGTATTCAACTATTGAAGAATGCATATGTAGATGCAGGACTGAAATATCAATACTTGGTAAAGAATGAAGAGATTAGTACTATTCTTTCTTTCTCTCTCTTGGGTGCTCTTGAAGATTTCACTCTGGCAATCAATCTTGGCTTTGATTTTCTTGGCGAGAATAGATTCCTTCCATCAATTGTTTTTACATACTCAAATTAAGCTAATGAAAAATTCTGTTTAAAAAAAAGATAAAAAATATAAAAAGGGTATTGCCTTTCTCTATTGAATTCAGATATAAATTTATCGATACTTAATTATGGATAAATAAATATCTTAATAGCGAGGTTCTTATGGCAGATGAAAAGACAGTAGATTACCAGAAAGAAGTGAATACCTTGGTTGAGAAAGCAGGAAAGGCTCTTGATGAGTTCCTTAATTTAAATCAGGAACAGGTGGACTACATTGTAGCAAAATGCTCTGTTGCAGGACTTGATCACCATGGTGACTTGGCACAGAAAGCAGTTGATGAAACAGGGAGAGGTATCTTTGAAGACAAGGCTACAAAGAATCTCTTTGCATGTGAGTATGTGGTCAACAATATGAGACACCTGAAGACTGTAGGTGTAATCTCAGAAGACCCGGTAACAGGAATTACTGAGATAGCAGATCCTATTGGAGTCATTGCAGGTATCACACCTGTAACAAACCCGACTTCAACTGTTATTTTTAAGTCTCTCATCTGTCTTAAGACAAGAAACCCTATTATCTTTGCATTCCATCCAAGTGCCCAATCGTGTTCTAAGGCTGCTGCGATTGTAATCCGTGATGCTGCTGTAGCTGCAGGTGCTCCAAAAGATTGTATCCAGTGGATCGAGCATCCAAGTATGGAGGCGACTACAGCTCTTATCCACCACGATGGTGTTGCATCAATTCTAGCAACAGGTGGAAACGCAATGGTAAAGGCTGCTTATAGCTGCGGTAAGCCAGCTATGGGTGTTGGAGCTGGTAACGTTCCTGCATATATCAACAAAAGTGCAAATGTAGAGCAGGCAGTCAATGACATCGTCATTTCAAAGTCTTTCGACAACGGTATGATCTGCGCTTCCGAGCAGGCTGTAATCATCGACGAAGAGGTATATAACGATGCTGTCGCTCTCTTTAAGAGATTTAAAGCTTACTTTGTAAACAAAGAAGAAAAGATCAAACTCTCACGTTATATGTTTGGAAAGGCAGTAGGAGATGAGGAAGTGGAAAATGCAAAGCTTCAGCCTGCACTTGTCGGTCAGAGTGCATGCTGGATAGCTGCCCAAGCTGGATTCTCTGTTCCTGAAGACACTTCCATCCTCTGTGTCCCATGTACAATAGTAGGACCAAAGGAACCTATTTCAAGAGAAAAACTCTCTCCTGTTCTTGCTGTATATAAAGTCAAAGACGACAAAGAAGGTTTCGATAAATCAGCCCAGATGGTTGAATTCAATGGCCTCGGACATTCTGCAGCCATCCATTGTAAAGAGCAGGCAATGGCAGATGCATATGGCGAAAAAGTAAAGGCGATGAGAATAATCTGGAACTCTCCTTCAACTTTCGGCGGTATCGGCAACGTTTATAACTCATTCCTCCCTTCTCTTACTTTGGGTTGTGGTTCCTATGGAAGAAACAGCATTGGTGGAAACGTATCTGCGGTCAACTTATTAAACGTCAAGAAAGTGGGAAAGAGGAGAAATACGATGCAATGGTTCAAGGTGCCTCAGAAGATCTACTTCGAGAGAAATTCAATCCAGTATCTTCAGTCTTGTAGAAACATAAACAAAGTCTTCATTGTTACAGATAGATCGATGGTGGAGTTTGGTTTCGTCAATAAGATTACAGATCAGCTAAATCAGAGAAGAACTCCAGTGTCTGTACAGCTCTTCTGTGATGTTGAGCCAGATCCAGATATCGAGACAGTAAAGAGGGGCGTACAGCTGATGAATGCTTTCAAGCCAGATACAATCATTGCTCTTGGTGGAGGCTCATCAATGGATGCTGCAAAGGGAATGTGGCTTTTCTATGAGCATCCAGAAGTAAACTTCGACGATTTGAAGCAGAAGTTTATGGATATAAGAAAGAGGGCGTTTAAGTATCCTGAACTTGGAAGAATGTCAAAGCTCATCTGTATTCCTACAACATCTGGAACAGGTTCTGAAGTTACACCTTTTGCTGTAATCTCAGATAAAGCAAATGGCAAGAAGTATCCTCTTACAGACTATTCCCTCACACCGACAGTTGCCATCGTGGATGCTGAATTTACTACAAACCTACCAGCCCGCTCCACAGCTATGACAGGTATGGATGTACTAACTCACGCAATAGAGGCATATGTCTCTGTTCTTGCAAATGACTTTACAGATGGTCTCTGCTTGAAAGCTATCCAGCTTGTATTCAAGTATCTTCCAAGAGCAGTCAAGGATGGCCCACACGATTTGGAGGCGAGAGAAAAGATGCATAATGCTGCAACTATCGCAGGTATGGCATTTGCAAACTCTTTCTTGGGTATGGACCACTCAATGGCTCATAAGGTTGGAGCTGAGTTCCATGTAGTCCATGGATATGCTTGTGGTATTCTTCTTCCTCATGTCATCCGCTATAACGGAGAGGTACCTACAAAACTCTCTGTATGGCCAAAGTACAATACTTGGAAGGCAGATGAAAGATATCAGGAGATTGCTTTGCTTCTTGGTCTGAAGGCATCTACTCCAAAAGAAGGTGTAGAGTCATTGGCAGAAGCTGTAAATAAACTTATGAAGGAAATAGGTCTTGATCCTAATTTCGCTGCATGTGGAATTGGCGAGGAAGAATGGAACAATAGTTTGGAGAAGATTGCAGTCAGGGCATATGAAGATCAGTGCTCACCTGCAAACCCTAGAGTTCCTATGGTGAAGGATATGATCGAGATTCTTAAAAAGAGCTATAAGGGAAACTAAATATAACACAACACTCCTTATCCCCTTACTCCACTTGGTTTTCCCAGGTGGAGTTTTCAAGTTTGAAAAAAGCGATGAAGAATCTTTTGAGAATAAGGGATAGATAAAGGTAATAGTAAGCATGCTTCAAAAAAAATACTAGGAGGAGAACTATGCTTCCTATGTTCCATGTTATAGTCTTTAACGAGTATGGAGATAACAATGATTAGACTTGAGATTATTGGTAAAGAAAGAGATATTCCTTTTAAAACAGAGAGAAGGGGAGCTAGGGC
>CAMEQB010000085.1 GCA_945932505.1 uncultured Spirochaetales bacterium | reverse complement strand
GGGCACTTATCCATACACTTACCGCACTTTACGCAGTTATGGATATTAGCCATCATAGCCTGGGCTTCTGCGCCTAGCTGGCCCTGTGACGGAGAGCGTCTGATCATCTGGATCATTCTTGCGCACTCGCTGATTTGTATTCCCATTGGGCAAGGCATACAGTATCCGCAGCCACGGCAGAAGTCCCCTGAGAGTTCCTTTCTGTCCTTCTCGATGATGCTCTTTACTTCCTCATCCATAACTGGAGGGTTATCATTATAGCTGAGCCATTCATCCAGCTCTCTTTCTCTCTGAACTCCCCAGATAGGAAGGACATTGTCAAACTGGGACATAAATGCATAACAGACGCGGCTGTTATTGAGTAAGCCTCCAGCAAGTCCCTTCATGGCAATGAAGCCCATGTCTCTTTCTCTGCACATAGCTAAGAGTTCCATCTCTTTTTCGCCGCTTATGTAAGAGAAAGGGAACTGCAGTGTCTCATATAACCCGGACTCAATAGCTTCCTTTGCCACTCCCAGACGGTGGTTGGTAATGCCGATGTGTCTTATCTTACCCTCTTTCTTCGCCTCCAACATGGCTTCATACAATCCAGTGCCATCCCCAGGCTTCGGGCAGAACGGAGGGTTATGGAATTGGTAGATGTCAATATAATCTGTCTTCAAAAGGGAGAGAGAAGTCTCCAGATCTTTCTTTAATTCTTCTCCATTCTTTGCAGCTGTCTTAGTAGCTATATAGATTTTATTCCTGAAAGAAGATGTAGCATATCCCAGCTTCTCTTCGCTATCTGTGTATACACGGGCAGTATCAAAAAAGTTTACTCCATTCTCATATGCTTTTCTTACAAGATAGGCTGCATCTTCCTTCCCTATACGCTGAATAGGAAGTGCTCCAAAGCCGTTACGACATACTGTTATACCTGTTTTTCCTAGAATTACTCTATCCATGTTTCCTCCGCCATTATATATTACTCTATCTTTTTTATCTTTACACCCCTTTTGATAAAATAGAAATGTTGTTAGAGTATGGAAGCCATGTTACAAAAGAAGAAATCTATTTTTGGAGATAAAGCCTTTTATTTGATGGTTCTTTCCATCGCACTACCTATTGCCATACAGAACGGTATAACAAACTTCGTCAACTTACTTGACAACTTAATGGTGGGGCGTATCGGAACAGAAGAGATGAGCGGTGTCAGCATCGCCAATCAGTTGGTGTTTGTATTTAACCTCTGTATCTTCGGCACTGTCAGTGGAGCAGGAATCTTCGGTGCCCAGTTCTTCGGAAAGAAGGATGACGAAGGCGTTAAGACGACAACAAGGTTTAAGATCGTAGCTGGCTTTATCATAACTATAGTGGCCTCAACTGCATTTCTTCTCTTTGGTGAAAAACTAATCTCCCTTTTCCTCACTGGTGACAGTAACGGAGGAGACCTGGATAAGACTCTATATTATGCAATGAAGTACCTGAGGATTATGATCCTAGGACTTCCTGGCTTTATGTTGACCCAAGCCTACTCCTCAACTCTCAGAGAAGGTGGCGAAGCAGTACTTCCTATGAAGGCAGGTATTGCTGCAATCTTTACAAACCTCATTCTTAACTGGGTGCTTATCTTCGGCAATCTTGGAGCTCCTCGCTTGGGATGTC
Source organism: uncultured Spirochaetales bacterium (assembly GCA_945932505.1). Lineage (GTDB taxonomy): Bacteria > Spirochaetota > Spirochaetia > Sphaerochaetales > Sphaerochaetaceae > Ornithospirochaeta. The sequence continues at coordinate 5,450 of CAMEQB010000085.1, read as the reverse complement.
AAGGTGCCGCAATAGCAACAGTGATTTCTAGATATGTTGAACTGGGACTAGTTGTGGGAGCAACGCTTAAGGATAGAGATAAATATAAGTATCTAAAGGGATTATGGAGCACACTAGTTATTGAGAAGAAGATGCTGAAGAGAATCCTGAAGGCAGCTGCTCCTCTTATTATGAACGAAACAATGTGGTCACTAGGTATGACAGCATTGATGCAGTGCTACTCTACCCGAGGCCTCAATGCCGTGGCAGGCTGCAATATCTTCTCTACAATAAGTAATCTCTTTAATGTAGCTTTTCTTGCTGTAGGTAATGCCATTGGAATAATCATCGGGCAGCTCTTGGGAGCAGGAAAGACAGAAGAAGCGGTGGATACAGACAGAAAGCTTATTGCCTTCTCTGTAATGGTAGGTATAGCTTCAGGTATCCTACTTTCTCTTCTCTCTCCTATCTTCCCTCGCCTCTATAATACAACAGAGGGGGCAAAGACAATCGCCATGGAGATGATATGCGCCCATGCCTTGTGTCTTCCACTATTTGCATTCAAGAATGCCACATACTTTACTCTACGTTCCGGTGGGAAAATATGGGTCACCATACTCTTCGACTCTGCATTTCTATGGGCAGTCAGCGTCCCTATTGCATTTATAATCTCAAGATTCACTCCTCTAAGTGTGGTATTCATCTATCTCTCTGTCCAAGCTGGAGACATATTGAAGTGTATTCTGGGCTATATTCTCGTAAAGAAGAGGATATGGGTAAAAAATATAGTAGATTGATTCTCCATTTATACTTTCACCCTTGTTTCATGCTACTATAAAAGTATGGACACAAAAGAAGAAATCTACTCTATCATCCTCAATACAGATAAGACTCTGGTGTTTACATCAGAGACTATGGCAAGAAATACTCTCTCTGATTTTATCTCCACCCACCCTGGCAGAGCTGTCTTCAAGGATAGATTTATAAGCTGGGACCGCTTTCTTCTCACCCTATGCGATATCAAGAACAAAAGAGAAGTAACAGATACTGAGAGAATGGCCTTTGTATCCCTGTTCATCAAGAAACATGGATTGGGATATCTATCATATTTTGTAGACAGCAAATATTCTGAAAGCATTCCTTCCTTCACACGATATATTTCCCGTATCCTTCCCTACTTTCCTAATAAAGAAATTTCCAATCTTTCCTTTATAGATAAAAGAATGAAGGAAGATATTGAGAAAATAAGGCCAGAGTACGAAGAATACCTAGAGGAAAGAAATCTATATGAAGAAAGATACTTGGATAGAGACCTTTCTCGAATAGAAAAGGACAAAATAGTCTTTGTCTATCCTGAATCCTTCACCTCCACTTTTGTAGACACCATAATAAATACAGGAAAAGTGGAAGTAATTGTTATTCCTGAAACCGAAACACACCTCCCACTTCATGAATATAAAAACTCTATATCTGAGATAAAGGGAGTTATGAGAATGGTTGAGAGAGATCTGGAGAGTTTCCCACCCTCAGACATTGCCATTACATCTTCTTCACTCGATACATATAGGCCATACTTGGAGGAGGAAGCAAAAAAAAGAGACATACCTCTTCTCTTTACATCCAACCTTCCTCTCTCATCCTATAGAGAGGGAAAACTTCTGAAGCTCTTCTTCTCACTCGATAAAAGCCATTGGGGGCTGAAAGAGTTTAAGAAGCTGGTCTCAGATCCATCTTTCCCATTTAAAGATAGGGAGTCTCTGCTTTTGGCTCTTAGAATAGGAATAGATATGAAATTAGACGGAGGCGGTTATAAGAATTGGATGAGAGCCTTCGATTTAGCCATAAAAAACAATAATAAATACCAAGGGGCAAGTGAAGCAAAAGCCCTATTCCAAGCCTTATACAGTTCCATATCCCTGATAGTAAAAGCAAAAAAGAGTCTAGACACAGAAAACAGGATCAGAGATTTCAGAGATAGATTTCTTCAGGAAGGTGTCTGGGATGAAAAAAACAACAGAATACTAGGAACAGCGCTGGAAACTCTGGAAGGACTTAAAGAACTGGAGGATGAAAACTTATATCAAATATTCCTCTCTGTATTGAAAGATACCAATTATGTTGAAAATAATGGAGACGAGAATGGAGTAAAGGTCTATTCATATCCTGCTTCCGCAGGTCTCTCTATAAAGCATCACTACATAATCGGTCTTGACGACAAGACCACATCTCTTAAAATCGACGATTATCCATTCTCACAGTCTACAGAAAAACCTGAAGCTAGGGACGTAGGGAAAACGATGCTTACATTATATGCAAACCCTGACTTTGCAGAGTTTACGTCTATATCAGGAACATCTGAGGGTTACGATAGTTCCAGACTTTTACCTACTATATTTCTCGATAACATTGTAAAAGTAGATTCTATTGATAAAGACAGCTACTCCGAAGAATTCAGAGATGATACATATAGATGCACTAAGTCTCAAAGCTCTTCCTTCTTGGTTGCAAAAAATACAGTATTTAAGAAAAAAGAAAAGAAGAATGTTTCTTTAACCTCCTCCCCTCTTAAGCTCTCTGTATCAGACGTGAAGAGCTGGGATGTCTGTCCTTTCAAAGGCTACGTCCAATCTATTCTTAAACTAAGGAAAAAAGAATATGAGTGTGAGATGGAGGATCACTTTCTTAAGGGAGATATTCTCCATCTCACACTGGAAAACTCTCTTAAGGAGAAGCATTCTCTATCCAACATCGATGAAGAAACACTTTTGAGGCATTTCAACGATGCCATACGGGTAAGCAAGGAAAAGGGACGAATTCCGAATGAAGCGGTAGAGAGCCACATTTATGGCAATTTATGGAGAAAACTAAGCAAACTCAAAAAAGCAAATGGCCTAGATTACTATATAGATAAAGAATTATTGGCCAATGAAATATCATTTGATAACCATGTTCTTGATGAAGATATTAAACTAATCGGTCGAGTCGACACTGTGCTGAAAGATGATGAAGGGAAACTCTATATTCTTGATTATAAACTCTCAGCAGAAGGCGACTGGTCAAAAGATAATCTAGACGATATGAGTCTTCAGGTCATACTTTATTATTTCCTTATTACTTCTGATACTGCAGAAAAAAGTATAGTAATTGATGACAAGAATTCCCTTGTAGTTGAAAGCGGCGCTTTCTACTCTCTCAATAAGAATAAGTTTTTGGTCGTTTGGCCTACAATCGGCAATCAAGGATTTACATTTGAAGCAGTGCTTCAAAACGCAAACGATAGGATAACTAATATTCTGGAATATATAAAAGAGGGAAAAATAACCCCAGACCCTAATTCTGATAACTGTAAAAACTGTGATTATATGATGCTTTGCAGAGGGAGATTTGTAGCAAAATGAAGAAAGAGACAAAAGAAAAGTTTTTAGAGTTCTGCAAAAAAGAGCATTTCAATATTTCAAATGAAACTTCCAAGCAGAGAGAAGCAGTATTTTCAGACGAGAAATATGTAATCCCTGCTGGAGCTGGAAGCGGTAAGACTACTGTCCTTACCTATCGCTTTCTCCGTCTAATAATGGATGAAGACATAGGCCCAATCCACTCTGACGAGATTCTTACTATGACTTTCACAAAGGCAGCTACTGCCAATATGAAAAGTAGGATATACAAAGCGTTGAAAGTCGCAGAGAGTAATGGACTGATTGACAAAGAAGAAATAGATAGATTCAGTAATGCAGAAATATGCACTACTGATAGTTTCTGCTCAAAGATTGTACGCCTAGATTCCATAAGGTATGGTATTTCGCCAGACTTCGGCATTGAGGACGATGATGATTACTCTACTTGGGTAGAGACTACAGCAAGGGAGTTGATCCTTGAAAAAATAAAAGATAACGATGTGAATTCTTTAGTTTCATGGCATGGGGAGATGAAACTAATAAACGCTCTTGCTACTGCCGGCCGTAACTACTTTTCTCTTTCTTCCCCTTTATTGAGCGAAGAAGGAATGAGTACTCTTCTCTCCTCTTCTTTTGAAAACATGATAAAAAGCGAGAAAGAAAAAGTAAAAGAGAAATTATCATCCGCTATCTCAGATTTTAATTCTTCCTTCTGTATTTATAATGATGCACAAAAAGACATAGATACAGCATTAAATATCCAAAAAGCCCTGGATGATGATATCTTCCCTGATACTACTCTCTCAGCAAAAAAAAAGATTTCCAATGACCCTACCGTAAACGATAGTTTTGTAAAGAAAAAGAAGCCTATTAAAGAGATGTTAGGCGAGATTAAGGAGTTGTATTCGTATCTTTCAAAATCAAATAACTATATAAGGGGATGGGGAATCCTTCTTTCCTCCTTTTATGCACTACTTGCCAAGCATAAAAGAGAAAGGGCTGTTCTTACTTTCAGAGATATTCTTCTTCTTTCAATAGACATCCTTATGACAAACAACGAAATAAGGAAATCGTTTTCAAGACGTTTTAAGAGAATAATGGTGGATGAATTCCAGGATAATAACGAAGAAAACAAAATACTGATCTATCTCTTGGCATCTAAAGAAAGCTATGAAGGAAATAGAAAACCTACTATAGATGATATAGAACTAAAGAAAATCTTTATGGTAGGAGATGAAAAACAGTCTATATATCGCTTCCGTGGAGCAGATGTATCTGTATTCAAAAATATTGCAAATGACTTCGGAGAAGACAGAGTCCTTTCTCTATCTGAAAACTTTAGGTCAGAGAGGACTGTAATAAACAGAATAAACAGGATGTTCAAAGGCAATATTATGTCCATAGATCCCGTGGAGGACTATGAAGCTAGATATATCTGTCTTGAAAGCAATGTTCATAAAGTATCATCATCACAGTTTCGTTTCCTTTGGCTAGATGGGAACAATGCGAAAAATGATAAAGAAAAAAGAATAAAAACCGATGCTCATTTGACTGAAGCATATGCCGTAGCTGAATTCATAAAAAATGAAATCATGGCAAAAGGAGAAGAGTGGCCAATCTCAAAGGGAAGAAATGGAGGAGAGAGAAAACCTGAATATTCCGACATTGCGATTCTTCTTCGTAAAACAAGTAATCAGTCTGATTTTGAAAAGGCGTTAAGACACTTTGACATTCCTTTCAATGTTTCAGACAACAAATCGCTTACTATGGATGCAGTTCTCAACGACTTCTACTGTGTGATGCAAATTATTGTATATGGAGAAGAGGATATGCTGTCATTAGCTTCTTTCCTCTCCTCACCTTTTGCTTCAATATCGGATAAAGGTGTAAAAACAGTAATTGAAAACATTAAGGAAAACAGAGCCCCTTCCTCCTTCCTTGATTCCGATGATGCACTTTCTCTTTCTTTTGCCCTTGAAACCCTAAATGGTGCCAAGGAAATAGCAGAAAACGGAAGAATCACACCAATTCTCACATATCTATGGATAGATAGAGGATATAGATTCTTCATAGAGG
>CAMEQB010000084.1 GCA_945932505.1 uncultured Spirochaetales bacterium | reverse complement strand
TCCTCAACTGGAGCTGGCTCTTCCACGACTTCTACTGGAGCAAAGAGCTTAGAGACATACTCTTCGATATCGCTCTTAAATACAGAGATATATTCTGATGGATCAATTTCTTTAGGGAATGCAAGCATCAAGCCATCAGGGATGAACTCAACAGAAACATTATCCGTAAGGAATGAACCATATTTATCGATTTCGTAGAGAGCAAAGCCTCTTACGTCATCTTCTGTGAGAATGCCGTTGATTGCAGTCTGAGCAACAAACTCTCCGTCATTCCAGCTGTTCTCTACTACGAAGCCGAATACTTCGAATTCAGCAGAACCAGAGATGACAGGAGCAACTACTGGAGCTTCCTCAACAATAGGCTCTTCTACTACAGCAGGTACTTCAACATACTCCAAGAGGGCATATGCTGTACTCTTAGCACTTTCTGACCAGACACTTCCGTCATAGGTACACTGGAGATAGAGAGTGTAATCTTTATATGGATCTAGTCCTACAGCCACATATGTATCTGTGTCTGCACTTACAACAGTCCAACCATCTTCATTTTCGCCATCAAGCTGATAGCGGTAAGATGTGACATACGGATCATTCAATAGCCACTGCCATGTAACATTCATCATCTTTGCTGCAGAAAGAGGCAGAGAGATGCAGAGTACGATGGCAATAAAGAGCAAAACTTTGGAAAGTTTCTTCATGTAAAACTCCTTGTCCTCTATAAATCATAAGTCTTAACCTCTTTTCAAGCAATATAGACCTATTTCAAAAATTTCATTATTTCACCATATAAAAGAAAAAAGTCTTACAATGTGCAGTAATTGTTAAATAAAGAGAGATGTGGCAACATCTTTATATGGAACGGTTAAAGAGACTTGCGGTATTTTGTGGTTCTGTCATGGGGAAAGACCATATATACAAAACTGAAGCAGAAAAACTCGGAATAGAAATGGCAAAAAACTCTATCACTCTTGTCTATGGAGGAGGAAACAGAGGATTGATGGGAGTAGTCGCCCATGCAGTACACGATAATGGAGGAAAAGTAATCGGAGTATTGCCCAAGGCCATGATAAGACCATCTGTCACAGATGGACAGGTGGAGGACGAGGTCTATATCGAAGACGGAATGCATCAGAGAAAAAAGAGAATGTATTCCCTCTCCGATGGATTTGTAGCTCTCCCTGGAGGAATCGGGACCATTGAAGAGATAAGCGAGATCTTTACTTGGCGACAGCTGGGATACACAAGCGGCAATGTAGCCCTATATAACATAAATGGATATTGGGATCCATTTCTCAATATGCTGGATAAAGCTGTAGAAGATGGTTTTCTTTCAGAAAAAGTGAGAGAATCATTAATAGTGGTGAATGACACAGAGTCTCTTTTTTCGAGACTAGATAACGAAAGAGTCACTCTACCAGATAAGTTAAAGTGAAATATGAGAAAACTTAAACTAAACAGACAAGCCTTTATAGACTGGATTTATATTATATTCGGCACCTTTCTCACAGGGTTCGGCATCTCTGTATTCATGAACCCTGCCCGTCTCGCTCCTGGAGGAGTCTCAGGCTTGGGAACTATTATCTACCACGTCATAGAAGATAAGACTGGAAAGACTATGGAGCTCGGCCTCATCATCCTCTTCCTCTCTATCCCTATATATCTTTTGGGCCTCGCTGTCTTTGGAAAAGAGTATGGAATAAGGACGCTGATGGGGACTCTCCTCCTCTCTCTTTCCACCTTTATTTTCGATTCTATTTTTCCAAATGGAATCATAGATTACTCAAAAGAGTCTTCCCTATGGCTTTGTACACTCTTTACCGGTCTTACAAACGGAATAGGCATCGGACTGGTAATGAGGACAGGAAGTAATACCGGGGGCACAGATATTATCGCCCAGATTCTTGCAAGGTACACGCCGCTAGGAATGGGAAACGCTCTTTTATTTGTAGACGGAACGGTTATATTGTCATCTATCTTTATCTTCGGAATAGAGAATGCACTATACTCAGCTGTAGTCTCTATAATCATATCCCTCATAATAGACAGAGTCATCGTGCCCTTTGGGACTAATTATGCAAAGACTGTTTATATTATTTCTCCTCATATAGATATAATCGGCGAATATATACTTAAGAACATGAATAGAAGCGGAACTATCATCCCATCCCGTGGGCTTTTCTCAGGAGAAAACAAAGAGATGCTGATGACTGTCATTCCTAAAAAAGATCTTACTAAGCTTACACGCTGCGTAAAAGAAGCAGACCCCAATGCATTCTTGGTAATCCAAGACACATACCATGTGCTTGGAGAAGGATATCAACCATTGGATGTCATTGCAGATAGCAAGGACGTATCACAGAGTTGAATAAAGCCGGGTTTCAAGCCCGGCTCTATTCTCAGTTCTCCCAAAGTTTTTCTGGATAATATCCACTCTCGATCTTAGATCTGAGAGAAGCCATAACCATAGGCTTATCTTCAGGATATGTCATACCAAACCACTTGTCGTCGGAAGAGAGGACTTCAACAGATCCTTCTCCCTTCTCTATCATCTCAGCTACTCCTGAAGGCAAGAGACACTCAGTCTTTGGCTCAGCAATATGGTTCTTCTTAAACTCATCCCAATAGGATTGGAAGCTGTCGAAAGCCTTTGGAGTGAAACCAAAGAAGTTCATGCTGACAAGCTCTTTACCAGTAAGAATCTCTTCGTGGTCATCGAATGCAGAGATTACTTTGCCGTCTCTCCAGAAGATCTTGAATGTCTCAACCAGGTCTGTAAGCTTTCCATCTTTTCTGTTGCAGATGGCTCTTGTTACGGAACCAGATGGGCTCATTGTATTTTCAAGTACAAAGCCTACCATTGCATGAGTAGTATCCTCATTCTTTAGATTAGAAAGATACTTTGACATTGTCACATAGGCGCTTCTGCCATAGTAGTCGTCTGAATTGATGACGGCAAAAGGAGTTTTTACAACATCCTTTGCGCATAGTACAGCGTGGATAGTACCCCAAGGCTTTGTCCTGTCTTTTGAAATCAAAGCCTCTTCTTCTGTCAAAAGGCTGTCCCTTGACTGGAATACATATTCAGCATCCATATTTCTGGCGACTCTGTCGAAAAGTCGCTCTCTGAAATCTTTCTCAATATCTTTCCTGATAATGAATACGACCTTTCCAAATCCAGCGTTTTTTGCGTCATAGATACCAAAATCCAAAAGAGTCTCACCATGCATTCCTACTGCATCAATCTGCTTGACTCCCCCATATCTAGATCCCATGCCTGCGGCCATAACCAAAAGTGTAGGTTTCATTTTTATTCCTCTCTTTTTCAAGAATTCTACCCCATATATTCAAAATGAGAAAGAAAACCTTGGTGTTCATTCTCTATTTTACACATTTTTAGCCATTTTTGCGTATTAATAGTATGAACACAAATACTATTAATCAAATGGATCTGGCCATCAAACCCAGAGAGAAGTTAGAGGAAAAGGGAGTAAAAGCCCTTTCGGACAAAGAACTGGTGATGATTCTCATCGGAAAAGGAAGTAACGGCCACACTATAGAAGAGGTGGCGGAGAAAGTATTGAAAGTACTGGACAAAGGAAGCGAGCCCCTTTTGACTGACCTGAAGTACATTCCTGGAATGGGGCAAGCCAAAGCCACTGCTGTTCTTGCTGCCCTGGAGCTTGGAAGAAGAAGGCCAAACAGAAAGACAAAGGTAATAAGAAGGCCGGAGGACATATGGAACGAAGTGAAGCACTATGCAGAAAGAAACCAGGAACAACTCTTGGTCCTGTCATTTAACGGAGCTGGAGAACTACTGGGAATACATGTGGCCACTGTGGGGCTTGTGGACAAAGTCGTAATGCATCCAAGAGAAATCTTTGCAGAAGCAATAAAAGAAAGGGCGGTAAGCGTTGTAATCGTACACAACCATCCTTCTGGGCAGCTCTCCCCCAGCCAGGCTGATAGAATTCTTACCAAAAGAATCTCCACAGCCGGGAAGCTACTTGGAATAAAAGTACTGGACCATCTGATCATCAGCACTTCCGGTTACTACTCCTTTAGAGAAATGGGGGAAGATATGGATGACCCTATCCTTCCCCCTGAAGACGATTAAATATTCAAGTAGCCTTTCAGCACTAAAAGAGTATTCTTGACGCCGTCTCTATGGCTTCTCTCGTAACAATGGCTTGCATACACCCCAGGTCCTATCAAGCCATGGCGGATATCGAAGCCTGAATAGAGAGTGGTCTCTACATCAGAGCCATAATGGGGGTAGACATCTACACTGTAGTCTGCCCCTTCTCTCTTTGCAGCTTCAATAAGGGAAGAGACTACAGGGTAAGAATAAGGGCCACCTGAGTCTTTAGCACATATAGATACTTGACGCTCCGTGCATTCAATTCCTTCTCCCACACACCCCATATCAATAGAGAGGCCTTCTGTAACACCATGTGGAACAGAAGCTGAGCCTCCGTGTCCTATCTCTTCATACACTGTCACATGGAGCCATACTTTTCTCTGAGGTGTAATACCATTGTCGGAAATATACTTGGCAAGAGAGAGTGCGATGCTGACGCTTAATTTATCATCTAAAAAACGACTCTTAATATACCCTGAGTCAGTTATTCGGAACTTTGGATCGAGAGCTACTATATCCCCGTTATTGACGCCTAGTTCCATAGCCTCTTTTTTCGTATTCACATCTTCGTCCAAGACACACTCAAGAGTTTTCCAACTTCTCTCTGCTTTATCATAGTCATCTGCAACATGCACACTGGGATTGGGAAGTTGGATGGTTCCTGAAAATACTTTTCCGTTTCTTGTGTAGACTTTTACATTCTCACCCTCCAAGCCTGGAGCATGTAGGCCCCCAAGAGGAGACATAGAGAGTCTTCCGTTGTCCTTTACTCTCGATACCATTGCACCGATGGTATCGAGATGAGTAAGGAGAATAATGCCGTTCTCGTCATCTTCTCCCCCTAGGTCCACCAATACTCCACCTTTTGTAGTATAGCGGGATGCAAAGCCTAGTTTTTCAAACTCTTTCTTTACATATTCGCTAGCTTTCTCAGTAAACCCTGTAGGGCTGTCGATTCCAACAAGTTCACCTACCTTCAAGAGTGCAAAATCTATATATTTGTTATCCATAATATCCTCCATTATTAAACCCCCGACAAAGGGGGCTGACAACTTATAAAAGATTTAAGAGTAAAGCTACTGATACTTTTCCCTTCTTCATCGTCAGAATTGTATCTTCCTTGTCCTGGAAATACTTCTGGATAGTCGACCAAGGAAGCTTATAGTCGGCAGCGACACCAAGACCACCGATATTGACACCGGCAGAAACACGAAGTAAGACATCGCAGTTTGTAAATATTTCATAGAACTTATCGATAGGTTTCTGTTCGCTATATATACCCACAAGAACATCGCCTGTAGTCTTATCCCAAATAATAGGGAAATCGAAACCAGCTCCTATACCCAGCTCAAATATAGCGAACTCCCCTCTAAGGTTTGCTGTTACTATTGAGTTGAAATAATCGATGTTATTCGCTCTATCCTGGCCAAAGAGGACATTGGCGGCAAGGCTGAATGAGCTGATGTTTACCCTTGCTTCAGCTCCGAGCTCATAATTTGATAGGGACTTATAATCTTCTACATTTGAAATATCACCATTAAATCTTGCACTAGGACCAATCTGAATTAAGGCCGCAAAAAGACCTGTCAAAGAGACCGTGAGAACTAGTAATATTATAATAACTTTCTTCATAATCATTCCTCCACGTACAATATCAAACAAAATTCTTTATTTAAGGTTACCATACAAATATAGAGTTAGGCAAAACTATTCGATGATCTCAACGCCCATTAGTTTTGCAGCATCTATTGCTTGGGAGACATCCAATTTCGCCCCCTTCAGCTCTTTTGCCCCTTCAGAAAGATATATTCCTCCAATGTCAGACATTTTTAGTGAAATGAGAGACAACGAAGTACCCTTGAAGGATGTTCCAGATAGGTTATCGGAGTGGAGGGAAAAGTTCTTACATGAAACTTCATTAAAAGACCCGTCGTTTATTTTGGAGTTATAAATACCGCTGTTCTTTAAATCGGAGTTATCGAAGGAGACATAGAGAAATGTACTATTCTCAATCTTCACATCCTTCATCCTTACCTTTGAAAAAAGAGTGCCCTTAAAGAGGCAGGAGACAAACTTACATCTGGAGAATGACGAAGATGAGAAATCGGAGGAAGAGAAATTACAATCTACAAAAGTACAATCTACAAAGGAAGAGGAACGGAAAGACGAAGAAAGAAAGATACAGCCTTTAAATGAAGAAGAACAGAAGGACGAGGAACCAAAGTCTTCATTAGAGAAGTCTTCGTTCCTTTCATCCAAATAATCACACTCTCTGTCTGGACCAAGAATAAGGCTCATCTAGAGTGTCTTTCCTTCAATACATCGATTACTTCCGATAGAGAGCTGTCTTTCTGTGCAAGAAGCACTAAAAAGTGATACATAAGATCTGCAGCTTCTCCCAAGAACAAGTCCTTGTTATCATCCTTGGCTGCAATAATAAGCTCTATAGCCTCTTCACCTGTCTTCTGTGCGATTCTATTGAGACCACGAGAGAAGAGATGGTTTGTATAACTTCCTTCAGAAGGATTAAGTCTACGGTCGTTGATCACTGACTCCAAATAAAAAAGGAACTCGGAGGAAGTGAAATCACCCGGCTTATTATCTTCACCGAAACAAGTATCAAGACCTGTATGGCATACTGGACCAGAAGGCACAGCCTTTACAAGAAGTGTATCCCCGTCACAGTCAACCAAGATCTCTCTTACCCTAATATAGTTGCCGCTGTTTTCACCCATGACACGAATTCTTTTCTTTGAACGGGAATAGAATGTTACAAGACCTCTGTCCACAGTAAGCCTATAAGCTTCCTCATTCATAAATCCTACGGTAAGCACAGTCCTTGTTACACAATCCTGGACTACTACCGGAACTAATCCGTCAGCGTATTTTGAAAAATCAACGGTCATCACTACCCCTCTTCATAATCAAAACAAAGTTATACGAAACATATATAGTTTTCTTTAATTTATGAGGAGATGTCAATTACTCGT
>CAMEQB010000083.1 GCA_945932505.1 uncultured Spirochaetales bacterium | reverse complement strand
CCTCTCTACTTTTGAAGGATTTGTTGTTCCTAGAAGTACTTTCATTATCCTCACTCCCATCACTTATTACATCCATAGAACTTAACACAGGAAAGCAGTGTTTCATTCAACAGCATTCTATCTTTCACTAAGTAAAAGAATCTATGTATCACTAAGTACTTGTACTTTCCTATATCTTAATTCAAGGTTCAAGCATTATCGGGAATAGCCTATCTGTTCTTTTGATATCTCTTTTCCTTTATAATAATCCTTAGCTCAAATCCCAGCATAAAGAGTGTAGCTATAAGAAATCCAACCATGAATATCCTATAAAGCAGAGCAAAGTAAGCGACATATGCGACAATCGCCAATAAGTATACAACCACCAAGAGATGCCATCTCTTCATGGAATTATCATAGATTATCTTACGTTTGACTGAATTATCTCCTTTAATTAGTTCATCCAAGCTTATTTCAAACTCTTCGCTGATTCTTATTAGATTTGCTATATCCGGTATACCTCTATCAGTCTCCCATTTTGTTATTGCCTGGCGTGAAACATTAAGTATGTCAGCCAATTCTTCCTGAGATAAGCCTCTCTTCTTTCTTTCGTCTCTTATTCTTTCTCCTAGAGCCATTCTCTTCCTCCATAAGCAAGATAATGAAGTATGTCTCAAGGATAAAACAAGAAACGGACCATAACATTCATGCTACTTATGGTAGCAATATGTTGTTTTTAAGAATTATGAGGCTGAAACATTAGCTTTTCTACATCAAAATCTATACAAGCCTTTTTCGCTTGGCTCATAAGCAGACGTGTATTCAGGTGGTATAATTTCCCGTCCTTAATAAAGTTTGTAGAGCACTGTCTGAAAGAGAAAGAAGTATTGGTCCTTATGCACTGCTCTCTTATATCCAACACCCACGAGTAATCCATGACCCTACCATTTTTATCTGATTCACCACCTACTGTAACCAAGTCTATAGAAGTTAGATACTTTTCTATATCAATCTTTTCTACTAATGGTTGAGCTGTTATTCCCTTGTGCTTAATAGGAAGAGACGAGAAGAGTGATAAGCGTTCGTCCGCTGTCTTCTGATTCTCCACGGTACAGCAGACGTAGACATTATCATAACCATCACCCCAATCAGGAGGAATACAATCAAGAAAACGTGCAATACGCTTTGTCAGAAATAGAAAAGAGCAATCTTGCCTCTCTCTAATCATATCCCAGACTTCCTTTCTCCATTCATCGGCATCTTCTATAAGAAAATCTGATGAAAAGCAGAGCCAGACAAGGCCACTCTTCATCTTGTACTCCCCTTTTTTATTCCTTTCTATGGGACGATAGAACTGCTCTGTCTTCTTGATAATAGAAGTTTCTACGCCTCTCTTTGCATCACCTTTATGGATATAACAATGAAGGCATCCTGTACTACACTTTCTACACCCTCTCCAAGGGTTCCAGTTAGAAGGCATATATTCTCCTTTTCTTTTTCTTGTTATAAGAATAGCCTATCATTAAGTAAGCATGAAAAATAATTGACAATAAAAGGAGAAAAAAGAAATGACACTTAAAGACATTTCCCAAGGACCTGCAGAAGCCATACTATGGATTATTTTCTCTCTTCTTTTTGTTATCAGTATAATTTTTCTCTCAGGTCATGGTTCTGGTCTTATTGCAGGATACAATACAGCTTCTAAAGAAGAAAAAGAAAGAATAAACCAGAAGAAGTTATGTAGAATAGTGGGAGCTGGGCTCCTTCCAATTGCTGTCCTTATTCTAGTTATGGCTGTCTTCTTTGACACTCTCCCATCTTTCTTTGTCTATATCTTCGTTTCATTCACTCTATTGGATGCGGTTATGATCATTGTACTTGCCAATACAAAGACAAAGAAATGAAAATCTATTCTTTAAACATACCCAACGATCTTGATAGGACATAAGAAAAGTAAATATCCAGCCTATGATTGTTCCACTTATTAATAATTGTGAAACCGCAGATGTCCCATAGATCTCTATCAGTTATTACTCCATAGATCCATTGGCTTACACTCTCAGGAGAGAAAACAATATCTTTTCCATATCTTCCGATAGGATATGGAACCAGAGGAACTGGATCGTTGTCGCTGATGATGTTTAATGCGTTTGTTACATCTTCACCATTCTCCACTCCTACGGAAGGGCAAGAAAAACAGTATGAGAATATGTCATTCTTATCAGCAAACTCTTCCAAACTATAAGACATGAGATTTGCCACCGCAGCCCCCATACTATGGCCTGTGACAAAGAATTTATTATTCTCCTGTTTCAATGTGTCTTTATCAATGCCAAGTATTTCTTCAATATACCAGATAAACCTCTCCATAGTATTTTCCATGGAACTCTGAAAATGATCTGAGATTGCTCTGATATCTGTAAGAACGTCGGAGAAAGAACCGGTGCCCCTTATTACAACTAAAAAGTTATTTATTCCTTCATTTCTTTTATATGCAAAGGCGACAATGGGATTAGATACGTCATTGTTTTCCTTGTCATCTATCCATAAGTCAGTATATCCCAGCTTATCCACCACTTCTTTTAAGCTCTCATTGGATACATATATTTCTCTAGAAAGAACTATAGCAGTCTTGGCCAATTCATTATCGTAGCCAAGAGAGGAATCCACAAAATGATCAAAACTCCAATCCACGTCTAAATATATAGTGTTATCTTTTTCAAGTACCGAGTGGTATTTTAGTATCTCTGGAAATATGGAAAATATTATAAGAACCCAAAACAGTATTGTTGTGATAAGTTTCTTTTTCATCGAGATGACTATAGTAAAAGAACAACTAATACACAATCAATAACACTGGGTTCAGATACACAAGTAATACACAATGGTAGAACAAGGTATTATTTGTTACTCCTATGTCTCTCCGTGCATCTTTACTCTTTCTATGTCAGGATACTCTGCATCAAACATTTTTGCTCGTCTCTCTATAGTCCAAGTCTCCACCATTAATCAAAACATAGACGCTAGGATAAATAGAGTTCCATAATTCATGACAAAGCGGTGGACATAGGTCATCAACAATAGACTTCTCACCTTTTTTGAAATACCCACACCTACATTTTGACTCTATTATTGTCAACTCGACTTTTGCCTTTTTGTTCTATCCTTAGAAATAAAAGAGTTCTTCGAACTTTTTTTCCAGTGCAATACATATTACCAGAGCCAGTTTTGCAGTAGGACTAAACTGTCCCGTTTCGATGCTGCTTATGGTATTTCTCGATACTCCAACCATATCCGCCAGATCCTGTTGGGAGAGCCCCTTCTCCATCCTGACTATCTTAACATTGTTCTTTAGTACCAGTTTATCTTCCATAACCACCTCAGATTCTAATTATCTGAATGATCCAAGAAACAAAGAAACAAAGGGATGCGACACCATAAAGAAGAGCAATGATCAACTCGTGTCTCTTTTTCATTTGTGCATACTTTGAAAAGAAAACAGTGGAGAGACCAGCTAAGACTGCTGAAAGCATCTCTACTGGAATACGTGATAGCAATATCCCATCAACCACAACAAAAATACACGATAAGACAACAGCCACCATCCAGCCATACTTTATTCCAGCTTTTGCCGCTTCATAATCTGCCATATCCACTCCCATATTCTCTTCCCTACTCTTCTTTAATATCTCTTCTCTTGTCATATTTTTCTCCTTGCCAAGTTTTATTGTCAACAATTCTATTATTGCAAAGAAAACTTGTCAACTATAATGAGTATTTATCTTTAGCATGAACATTCTCATCTATAGATATATTAGTCTTTTGCATTAGCATCTTTTTGGTCATTTTATAGAAATCCATAAATGACAAATATCCCCTTCTCTTTTTATTGGGAAGGGGATGCAAGATTTAATTATTTTTCAAGTATTCTTTCACTTTCTCCATGACTTCCTTTACTCTTCCTTCCTTATATGAAGGCTCTAAGCCAGCAGAAGCTAATATTTCAGGATAACTTTTACTTCCGCCCACAGAGCAAAGTGCATTATACGATTCCAGCGCTTTGTTTTTGTCTTTACGATACTCCATAAAGAGATCGACAGCACAAAGCTCAGAAAAAACATAAGAAATAAGATATCGTGGGAACATGAAAACTCCCATATTTCTTAATAACCCTGCCCCGTTCTTATTATCTTCCTCCATTTCTCCGTCACTTACATTAGGATAATACTCACTCTGTATCTCTATCCACTTTTCATTGATTTCGTCAAATGATGCTCCTACATGAGTGTATATCCATGTATTAAGTTCATGGATTGATGTATATGCAACCATTGACTTCACTGCTTCCCTGAAATGAGAGAAGCGGAACTTATCGGCATCTTTTCCAAAGAAATCTTCTGCATAAGGATAAGAGAAGAGTTCCATTGTCTTTGATGGGATTTCAACCGCATCCAAAGGCATTTCCCTTAACATGACTAAATCCAGATGTTTATCAGCAATATAACTCTGCCAAGCATGCCCAACTTCATGAGTAAATACAGCCACATCCCAATCTGTTCCATCTAAATTTCCAAACACAAAGGGATACATTCCTCTCTTTAGGTCGGTGCAGAATCCCATTCCAGAGACTTTGTTTGGAGAAGAATCCACGTTTATGCTCTCTGTTTCAACCATACCCTCAAAAAAGTCAGCCATCTCCGGAGTCAAATCTCTATACATCTTCATGGCAGCATCTTTGAGCACGTCCGCTCCACCAGCAGGCTTGGCGTTGCCATCTGTAAACATTAAGCCAAAATCTATACTGGTCATCTCCTTTAATCCCAGTCTATTCTTTGTTTCTTCTGTGATATCAGAAAGAACTGGAACCACATACTTTTTTATGTCTTCAACAAAGGCATCCATCTCTTTCTCACCATATCCGAGTCTGGAGTAGTTGATGTCCATATATTCGAGGTAGTTAGAGAATCCATTTTCTTTCGCAATCTTGTCCCTCAATGCCACCATTTTTTCAAGCATTCCGCCTAGTGCTTCTTTTTTATCAAGAAATGCCTTTGCAACGGCTTTTCTAGCCTTCACTCTTTTATTTCTATCAGGATCAGTAAAGAGGGGACCCATCTGACCTTCACTCATTTCTTCTCCCTCATACTGAATACGAGTCATAGCCTTCTCTCTCTGATATTCAGCAACGAGCTTTTCTTCCTCTGCCCTCTCTTTTTGTGCCTTACTTCCAGTAGAGATGCTCTTCTGAAGTTTATCTGTCAAAA
Source organism: uncultured Spirochaetales bacterium (assembly GCA_945932505.1). Classification (GTDB taxonomy): domain Bacteria; phylum Spirochaetota; class Spirochaetia; order Sphaerochaetales; family Sphaerochaetaceae; genus Ornithospirochaeta. The sequence goes on along the minus strand of CAMEQB010000083.1, from coordinate 1,956 downwards.
CTGGGCCATACTTCTCCACAAGAGTCGGATAGTATTTGTTATCAAGTATTGCCTTTAACAAAGGAGTGGTATCGAGCATTGCATTGCCTTCGCTCTCCTTTTGTAATGCTTCCTGCCAAAAAGAGGAGGAAGAATCTAGGCTTGCATGAATATACGAGAGAGTATAGTTATATCCCACATCTTCCAGTGCAGCATCATATGTTCTCAACACATCATCTAATTCTGTGGAAGATGAAGCTTTCTCTGCTTTATCTGTCAGCTCCACTATTTCCTTCTTCAATGCTTCATAATCAGTAGGATCGTATTTTAGTTCATCAAATTTATAATTCATCTGTTTTCCTTTTCAAAATAGTTGTTTCGATTATATAGTCACCTTCGATTTTGATTCAACGCACCCATTGGTTGTCTTTTTCCCGCTGATAGCAATATAAGTGGATATTCCATTTGAACATCAGATGGCTCTTTTTCTCCTAATTCCTCATTTATTTCTTCAGCCTCAGTGCACCCTTGACTACGGTAAGCTTCCTGTGATTCCTTTGAAGAGTGGGCTGAGATATAGAGTTTCTCTGCTTCTAGCGTAAGAGCATAAAATTGAGCAGAAGAAAACAGTATTCTCCCTATCCTCTTTCCTCTATATGGATAAGACTCTTTAAACTCTATTAAAGGAAAATACTGGTTTCTTGATCCCAAAAACTACGTTCCAATTATTGAGAAACCTACTATCGAGCCTTTATCGAAAGCCCCGTATGTAATCATCTTTCCTTTACTAATACCCTCAAGGATACTCTCTGCAAATGATTCCAATTCATGTTCATCCCACTCTTCTACAAAAGAGACAGGAAGAAGCCCCCATTCTCCATCTCTTTTTTCCAGCACTCTTTCACTATTTGATGCCTATTAAACGAAAGAAGAGAATTCCTATTAAAGTTTTCTTCAGAGAGCTTTAGTGCTTCAATCTCATTCATTAGTTATATCTGTCATCCCATCGAGAGGATTCTTCTTTTTCCAAAGATAGAGGAAGAGAGAAACATGGAACAATGCAGCCACTGTCCAAGACAAGGGGTAGGCAAAATAAAGAGACTCTAGAGTATGGTGGTAGGCAAAATATGTCAGAACCCACATTATTCTTAAACCGCAGATACAGAACACGCTGATGAACATAGGCGCTATCGAGTATCCCAAAGACCTTATGCATGACACTACCATCTCTTCAAAAGCGAAAATAAAGTAGACTGTAAGTACATACTTGACTCTTATCATTGCATATGCCACGACTTCACTTTCTCTCGAATAAAGTGAAAGAATATTGGGGCCGAAGAAGAGACAAATAGTGCCTAGAATCAATGAAGATGTGACAGTGATGATTATAGACGACTTCATAATCGGAAGTATTCTCTCTTTTTTCCTGGCTCCATAGTTTTGGCTTACGAAAGATAGGTTTGTCTGTGCCAGACAGTTGTTGACGGTATACAAGAAGCCATCAATACTATTGGCTGCAGTATTGCCCGCCACAGCCAATGAACCGAAAGAGTTTACAGAAGACTGGATCAATACATTTGAGATACTGAATAGCACAGACTGTAATCCTGCAGGAACTCCCATATAGAGAATATCTTTAAGCTTTTTTCCATCCATGGTCAGATGGGAGAAATAGAACTTTACACTGCCGCTTCCATTATAAAGGGTATTCATAACAAGAAAAGCACTGACAGCCTGACTGATGATGGTTGCTAGAGCCACCCCAGCCACATCCATTTTAAAGATGATGACGAAAATAAGGTTTAAAATTACATTCAAAACCCCTGCAAAGGTGAGGTAAAAAAGAGGACGCTTGGTATCTCCATCTGCCCTGAGTATTGCTGAAGCAAAGTTGTATATAAGGTTAAATGGCTGGCCAATAAATATTATCCTCATATAGAGCACAGACTTATCGATGACATCAGAAGGAGTATCCAT
>CAMEQB010000082.1 GCA_945932505.1 uncultured Spirochaetales bacterium | reverse complement strand
ACTTTCTACACTTACTAATTTCAATCCGTAAAGCCTTCGAACATCTCGCCTCTTTCACATACCTTACAGAAAATGCCGGAAGGTATGGTCTTGTTCACCAGTTCTCTTAAGAGTGAGACGTCATTATTATTGTCGCTCAAATGTATAAAGAACACTTGATCCCCCCTTCTACTGGTATCCAAGGCAAATGATACGGCATCGTTATTTGAGAGGTGACCGTGTTCCCCTTTGACTCTTGCTTTAAGCCATGCAGGATATGGCCCTGTTGCCAACATCACTGGATCATAGTTTGATTCAATGAACTTTACATTTGATATTCGTGAATACCCCCAAGCTTCTTCTGGAATTATTCCTGTATCTGTCATCAAGAATATCTTATCGTTTCCGTTGACGATAAAATATCCACTGGAACCGGGAGAATCATGGCTAGTTTTAAAGGGTGTCACTTCAAATCCCCCGACCCCGACTGTAGTCCCCCATGTAAAAGGAAAGACAAGCTTTCTCTCCATCTTCATTTTGTCCATTTCTGTCTTGCCGTCTCTCAAAGTAACGGAAGAGACAAATACAGGAACTTCTGTCTTTCTCTGTACTGCCCCTACCCCCTTTGCGTGGTCAGGGTGCAAGTGAGTGAGAAACATGGCAGAGAGTGAAGAAAGTGGCATAGAATGCATATCCATCTCTGTGGAGAACTTTTTCCATGTTACACCGCAGTCGACAGCAATAGTTGTTTCTCCATCATAGAAAAGATAACAGTTACCGCAGCTACCTGTGGTGAGGGCGCAATAGTGAAGCATTATTTATTATCCTCCACCCATTTCTCACTCCATCCAGCATGGGCTTTCATACCATTACGAAGTATAGGAAGCACCAAGAGCTCTGGATGCTCCATCACTTCCTCTTTTGGATCATAATCTCTCCAGGAGTAACCATTCTTTTTATAGTACTGGGATTCTTTATCGATTAATTCATCAGCGTCTTCTGTACTCTGAAATATACTATTCCATTCTTTTGGAGCCAGCTTTCTTTCGTCTAAATCAATAAACTGGTACTCTACTCTTCTTTCTTTGACCCACCTTATTGCGGCTCGTGTATTCTTGTCTTTATTTCTACCTATTATCTGGAGCATGGAATGAGATTATCCAAAAGCCTCTCTTCCTTCAATAGATTATACTTGACCCTAATCGGATAATGAAAGAAGATATCCAAAATTTCCCAATTGGGGAAAATCAGGAGATATAATATGAAGGAAAGAATCAAGTCACTTCTCACAAGAGAGCCATCAAGCGAAATCATTACTGCTGAAGGCTGGGTGAGAACAAAGAGAGACAGCAAGAATGTTTGCTTTTTGGAAATCAATGACGGTTCCTGTCTAAAGGGACTGCAGGCGGTAATCGACAAGGCTTCTTTCAATAATAATAATCTCCTTGATTCAATTTCCACCGGTGCAGCAGTTTCTGTTAAAGGAACAATTGTAGAGAGCCTTGGTGGCAACCAGAAAGTCGAGTTGGCTGTTACATCACTGGTCCTAGTAGGTCCTTGTCCTAACGACTACCCTCTCCAGAAGAAGAGACACACAGTCGAGTTCTTGAGAGAACAGGCATATCTTAGGCCAAGAACTAACCTTTTTGGTGCTGTAACAAGAGTCAGAAATACAATGGCTTATGCTGTCCACCAGTTCTTCCAGGAAAATGGCTTTGTCTATGTCAACACTCCTCTTATTACAGCAAGTGACTGTGAAGGAGCCGGCGAGCAGTTCCAGGTTACAACATTGGATCTACAGAACGTTCCAAAGAAAGAAGACGGAAGTGTAGACTACTCAAAAGATTTCTTCGGAAAGATTGCAAACCTTACAGTATCAGGTCAGCTTGAAGGCGAGACTTATGCTATGGCAATGAAGAACATCTACACATTTGGTCCTACATTCCGTGCAGAGGAGTCCAACACATCCCGTCACCTTGCTGAGTTCTGGATGATTGAGCCAGAAATGGCATTCTGTGATCTCGAAGGCGATATGGATTGCGCTGAAAGTTTCTTGAAGTACATCTTCAAGGCTGTACTTGAGAAAAACAGTGAAGATATGGCTTTCTTTGAACAGTTTGTACTCAAAGGACTAACTGAGACTCTTGAAAGTGTAGTATCAACACCATTCGAGCATATGACTTATACAGAAGCCATCAAGCATCTTGAGAAGCACAATGAAAAGTTTGAATTCCCTGTGGAATGGGGTTCCGACATTGCATCTGAACATGAAAGATACCTTACTGAAGTCATTGCAAAGAGACCTGTCATCGTCACTGATTATCCAAAGGAAATCAAGAGTTTCTATATGAAGCAAAATGACGATGGTAAGACAGTCAGAGGTATGGATATTCTTGCTCCAAGACTTGGTGAGATTATCGGAGGAAGCGAAAGAGAGAGCGACTACGATAAGCTAAAGGCAAGAATGGACGAGCTGAAGATGGATGATACCAACTATTGGTGGTATATGAATCTTCGTCGCTATGGAACAGCACCACACTCAGGCTTCGGTCTTGGATTTGAAAGAGCTGTCAGATATGTCACAGGCGTTGAGAACATCAGAGACGTCATCCCATATCCAAGAGCTGTTGGATATTGTGAGTATTAATCAAAGTATCAACTTGGCTGGATCGTTTTGGTCCAGCTTTTTTAATCGTTTAAACTCATCCAATTCTCCGCAACTGAGTAAATACCAAGCTGCTTAGTATTTTCCAATCCAGTTTTTATTAGTATTCTTTCCTGTATTCTTCGAATAGTTCTTATAGAGGTTCCAAGCATATCAGCTATCTCCTTCTGGCTTAGACCATAACTCATAGCATCAAGCACATCCCCCTCTTTTGAATTCAAACTCTGCTTAACAACATTTCGCCTGTAAGTAGTCCTACCTGATACAATTCCCTCGAATTGTAATGGCTGATCTAAGTCTGGATATTCTATAAATGGAAATATTCCAGATAACAGAGATTGCTTATTTTTATCTGCAATTACCACCACTCTACACTGACTATTTATCTTCTTTGCTTGCATGATATCATCAGCAAGGACCTTAAATGATTTTGAGTCGGTAACTAGAATATCTATGTCTTTATAAAAGTATGGAAAAGGTTGGATTATAGTTTTTGCAAATCTATAATCTTCAGGAACATCATCAAATACATATCTCTTTCTCAATAATACTGTCTTCATATAAATAATAACACAAAAATCCTGAAATTTGTATTTATTTCTTTTTATTATTCCTATCTCGGTATTTTATTTATATTTTTAAAAGATTAGATATATATTTAGTTTTACACTTTTACATCTTTTTATATTTCTATTTGTTTATATACGTTTATTTATAGTCGTACTTTTGTTTATTTTCTTGATTTTTCCAACTCAAAGTAAAATGACCGTTTTTTCCATTTTTTTGATCCTATTTTCTAAATATTCCATATTATAAAAGAGGCAATAAAAAGCGTTTATATTTTGAAAACTAAGAGGTAAGTTTTGTCTAAAAAGCAATTCCCAAAACAAAATATTACATGTAACACAACTAAGATAAATAAATGTAGCGAAAGCCGAGTTTTTGATAACTAAGATACAATAGAACTAATTATTATAAGTTAATAAGGGATAAAGAAAGATAAATAAAGAAATCAATACATGCACTTTTAGAGATAAAGACAAATGACAAGTAATTAAGGAGTTAACAAAATTCTTTCTTATACTTATTAATAATAGTATCCAAGGATGAAGCAAACTCATTGATAGTTCTTTGGTCAAAGGATTTGTTTTTTTCAGATTCAAAACCCATTTCCCTTAAAGCTGTCATAAAGTTCCTATCAGATAAACGCTCTTTAATATTATTAGAAGTATATATACCACCCCTGTCATCTAGAACAACAATCCCCTTCTCAACTAAGCGATTAGATAAAGGAACGTCATGAGTAATAGCAAAACCAGGAATAGCTGCATTTTCAACTAGATAATCATCGGCGCTATTAGCTCCCACTGGAACAACTACCATCTGAATATTAGTCTTTATTTTTCTTAACTCTAATTTATCTAACTTATCTCGATAAGGGAGACGAAGAGCTGCAGTATGATTCTCTTGAGCTTCCTTTACATCGGAGAGCATTCTATCACAAGCAAACACACATTCCCCAATACATTCTGATTCTTTTACAACTCTTTTGAGAATTATTGCTCTATGAGACTTAGGAAGTGAATCTGCATCGATATATATATTAAACATAGATGTAGAATACAGCCAAATCTGTTACTATTTCAAGTAACAATATTTATTCTATATTTCTTTATTTATTTTTATCCAGCAATAGAAACAAATCTCCTAATGCTTTAGAATTAAAGTGCAAAGGAGATAATAATAGATATGGAACATTCACCATTGCAGATGGCACGCTACTCTTATCAGCCAAAACTACCTTTGATCCTCAGATCAGAAATGGATGAAATTGAAGCTGTAGAGGGAGCAGAGACAACTAGCGCTGCAGACCAGGACAAGATCAAAGCTCTTTTCCCAAACACATTCGGACAGAAAGAAATCTCATTCCAGAAAGGAAAGAGCAAAGTTGAGAAAAAGAAACAAGTCGTTGGAGTTATTCTCTCAGGTGGTCAGGCTCCTGGCGGACACAATGTCGTATGTGGACTCTATGATGCTCTAAAGAAGGCAGATAAGAATAATGAACTCATTGGATTTTTAGGTGGTCCAAGTGGTCTTACAGACGACAAGTGCATTGTATTTACAGACGAATATATTAATGAATTCAGAAATACTGGTGGTTTCGATATTATCGGAAGTGGAAGAACTAAGCTTGAAACAACTGAGCAGTTCGAGAAGGCGGCAGCAGTATGTAAGAAGCACGGTGTTACAGCCATCACTATCATCGGTGGAGATGACTCCAACACAAACGCAGCTGTTCTTGCTGAATACTTCAAGGCACACAACACTGGCGTACAGGTAATTGGATGCCCAAAGACAATCGATGGCGACTTGAAGAACGATGACATCGAGATTTCTTTCGGTTTCGATACAGCAACAAAGACATACTCAGAACTCATCGGCAACATCGAAAGAGATGCAAACAGTGCAAAAAAGTATTGGCACTTCATCAAGCTCATGGGCAGAAGCGCTTCTCATATTGCTCTTGAGTGTGCTCTTGAAACACAGCCAAACGTATGTCTCATCTCTGAAGAGATCGAGAAGAAGGCAATGTCTCTTTCCCAGATTGCAGAATATGTTGCAAAGAGTGTTGCCGACAGAGCAAATGCAGGCATGAACTTCGGTGTCGTCCTTATTCCAGAGGGACTTGTTGAATTTGTTCCTGAAGTAAAGAAGCTTATCAGTGAAATCAACGATACACTTGCTGCAAAGGCAGAAGAGTTTGAGAAGGCTGTTACAGCAAAAGATAAAGTTGCTTTTATGCATAAGTATCTTACAGCTGAATCAGACGCAGTGTTCTCAATTCTTCCTGATGATATTCAGGCTCAGATGATGGCTGATAGAGACCCACATGGAAACGTTCAGGTTTCTAGAATCGAAAGTGAAAAGCTTGTTTCTTCTCTTGTTGCAGCTAAGCTTGAAGAAATGAGAAAAGAAGGAAAGTACAACGGAAAGTTTAACCCACTCCACCACTTCTTCGGTTATGAAGGAAGATGTGCATTCCCATCAAACTTTGATTCAGACTACTGCTACTCTCTCGGCTACAACGCATTTATGCTTATTCAGAGTGGATGCACAGGATATCTCTCATCTATCAGAAATCTTTCTGCTCCTGCAACAGAGTGGAAGGCTGGCGGTATGCCTATCACAAAGATGATGAACATCGAGCGCAGACATGGTGAAGACAAGCCTGTCATCAAGAAGGCTCTTGTTGAACTTGACGGCAAGCCATTCAAGTATTTCAGCGAGAGAAGAGAAAAGTGGGCTGTTGAAACATGCTTTACTTATCCAGGCGCTATTCAGTACTACGGGCCAGAAAGCGTTTGTGACATCACAACAGTTACACTTAAGCTTGAGCAGTCAAAGTAAGATATATCAGTTTTACTAAACCCGTCCTCAAGAGGGCGGGTTTTCTTATGCCACAAATGATTAGTGTAAAACCTTTGGTTATATCTAAATTAATTTCAAATATATTTCTTATGAAACTATAATATTTCTCTTGTTTGTTTATGACATGAGATATAGAATATGTAAAGTAAGTGAAAGTTCATTTACATTATCTTCAAATAGTCCCCCCTATTATGAAGAACCGGGCCCGACAAAGATGTCTGGCCCTTTTAAATCAGTAATTAAAAATGAACTTAATTCACTTGACATATTCTCTTGAGAAAAATAATTTTTGTATAAGATGAAAAAACATTACACTACAAAAGAAAACTTATTGGAAGTATGTAAAGAATGCGCTAAAGAAAAAGGTATCAACGGTTTTGGCATGAGAGATGTTGCATATTCCTCGGGACTAGCTTTGGGAACTATTTATAATTACTTTGCTGATAAAGAGAGTATGATCATCGAGACGCTCGTCTCAATATGGAAAGAATTTATTTCTTCTATTCCAAATACAGAATCCTTTATCGAGTATCTGGAAAGCATCATAAATATTATCGATGACATTGAAAAAGCTTATCCCAACTTCATAAAGAATCATCCTAGGCACATAACAGATTCCAAGGTTGAAAAAGCAAAAGAGTTGATGACAAGAGAACTACAGAGCATCAAGGAACAAATAATAAATGCTTTAAACAACGACAAATCCATTAGAATAAACGTTTTTAATAGTGTTTTGACAAAAGAAAGCCTTGCAAGGTTTACAATAAAAAATATCCTCTCTGCAAAAAACAAAGAGGATAAAGACGTTTTGTTGCAAATAGTGAAGTGTGCAATCTACTAATTAGATTCTATAGATTCTATCTTCACTCTTTGGATCTTGACGGAAGAAAACTGAAGTGAAGCCAGTAATAGCTACAAGTGTAGAATTTGTAGCTGTCTCCAGCTTTCTGGATATTTCCTCAACTTCACTTTTCTTATTCGAAAACCTTACCTTCACAAGTTCATGTGCTGTAAGTGCTGCATCTAAGGAAGAAGCGACACCTTCTGTGAAGCCTTCCTTTCCTACATAAACTACAGGGTTTAACTGCTGTGCCTGTGAGCGCAGAAAAGCCCTCTGATAACTCTTTAATTCCATAACTTAATTCTACATATAATTCTGATAATAGGCAAATAAAAATGGGGAGACGATGCTCC
>CAMEQB010000081.1 GCA_945932505.1 uncultured Spirochaetales bacterium | reverse complement strand
CCAAGGAGCTTATTCTCTTCAGTGACATATACAAGAGTTCCTTTGTCTTCTATCTCCGGTAGTCCTTCCATAACTTTTGCGTTTCCGACTTTAACTCTCTTTCCCTCCACTATACCTTCAATTCCTACACCTTTAATTGTAGTCACCTCTTCTGCTTTCTTAATCTCTCCTTCCTCTAAGGCCAAGAGGGCTGTGGCGATAGGGTGAGTAGACTCAGCTTCAAGAGACTTGGCAACTGTAGCAAGGTGCTCTTTTGTTGTAGAAAGTTCTTTGATGCTCTGGACAGAGAACACACCTTCAGTGAGGGTCCCTGTCTTATCAAAAGCGATGGATGAGATATGAGACATCTTTTCAAGGGCGTCGTCGCCTTTGATTAGTACTCCATTCTTCGCACTTGCTCCCATAGCTGCAAAGTATGTAAGAGGAACAGAAAGTACAAGGGCACATGGGCAAGATATTACAAGTAGCATTGCTGCTCTATATATGCTCTCTTTGAAGCTTATTCCAAATAGTGGTGATATAAGGGCCAAAAGGAGGGCGGAGAGACATACAAGGGGAGTGTAGTAGCGAGAGAAAACGGAAATAAACTTCTCGCTTCCAGCTTTTTTGCTCTCTCCTTCTTCTACCAGCTTCATGATCTTTGATGCAGTGGAATCACCATACTCTTCAGTGGACTTTAGTATGAGAGTCGAGTCTCCGTTAACAGATCCAGATAAAACTTTGTCTCCATTCTTGACTTTGACTGGGACACTTTCTCCTGTAAGAGCTCTTGTGTCGATAAAGCCAACACCCTCTTCTACAATTGCATCCAAGGCCACTTTCTCACCGCTTTTGACTCTGAATAATGTTCCTTTCTTTACTTCCTCTGGTTCTATCTCTTTCCATTCGTTATCTATGAATACTTCTACGCTGTCTGCTTCCAAGTCCAAGAGCTTACCGATGGAATCTCTGCTTTTATCTGTAGCTTTGTCTTGGAAAAACTCTCCAACTTGATAGAAGATCATTACAGCAGCAGCTTCTTCAAAGTTATTTGTGCAAAGAGCTGCAATAGTAGCCAGTGACATAAGGAAGTTCTCATCGAAGACTTTTCCTTTTAGGATATTTTTCACTGCCTTCCAAATTACATCGTAACCTGCAACTACATAAGAAATTACTGCCAATATCGGGAGTGATGAAATATATGCCGCTATAAGTAGTATGATGGAGATTATTGCTCTCTCCAGGGTATAACTCTTTTTCTCTTCAATGGAGGAAGTGTGGAAAGAAATGGAAGATGCGACACTTTTGGCTATCTTCATTATTTCTTTCTCACTAAGGATGGAAGAGACATGAAGCCTACCTTTCTTATCGAAGAAGACTTTCTTTATTTCACTCTCTTTCGCCAGTTTTTCTATTACTTTCACCTTGTCGTTTTCATTGAGCGTTAAAGTAAAGACATAGTTCTTTGTCTCCTCTGAGAGGAACTTTATATCTTCTTCCGCTTCTTTGGAGAGTCTTATTATCTCGCTGTCACTGAGCATTGTAGTGAGAGTAAGCTTTCCCTTAGGATAGTTAAAGGAAACATCCTTTATGCCTGGAGTCTTTTTAAGCTTCTCTTCTACTTCCAAAGCACAGTCTTCGCAGTCGATCTCTACTTTGTAAGTTCGTTTAGTCCATTTTTCATCGTCTAAGAATACGATTTCATCCTCGATTTCTCTCGCTTTATCTTCTATTTCGTCTATGGATAGAAGAGACGTTACAGTAAGGAGTTTCTTTTGAAAGTTGAAGGAAGCGTCAGAAATGTATTTGTCTTTCTTCAATCCCTCTTGTACTTCCATAGCACAGTTGGCGCAGTCAATATCTGCCTTAAGCTTAATAGTAGAGTAGTGGGAGGAGGAATCTATAGCTTTCTCTAATTCTTCACTATTTAGATTTGAATCAATTACTAGATAGTCATCTATATATTCTCTCTTCTGAATCTTTCCACTTCTTAGAGCTTCTTCGACTTTTTCTTTATTAATGCTCTCTGCTGGATAAGTAAATCTCATATTACCTCCAATATATGAATATCTGCTCATATATTCATGCAATTGAGAGATGAAGTCAAGATGAATATAAAAATAATCGAATGCACTAGCCGTTTTTTTAATATTTGATTAACAATAATTTAGTAATAAAGGAACAATATTGTCTTTTTGAAGAGTAGATATATGAAAAGAGTATTAAAATATCTAATTGCATTAGTTGTCATTGCTCTGGCTTTTTTTGCTGTAGCATGGTTTTATTCCACAAGAGAAGTTGAGACTTATACTTCTCCATTGACTCCTGTGGAGGTAATGAAACCTGAAGTGAGAAATATAAGGGAAAGTTATACTGTAACTGGATACATAGAGGCGGAAGCCATGGTTCCAGTTGTTCCCTTTGTTTCAGGCACCATTACTGAGTATTATGCAGAAAATGACATGAGTGTAAAAAAGGATCAGGTCCTGGCTGTTATAGACACTGAGCCATATGAACTCCAAGTCAAGCAGGCGGAAGCTGCATACCTAGCTTACGAAGCTACCTTTGAAAGAGTTTCGGCTCTTTATGAGAAGGGCGCAGCAACTAAGCAGAACTATGATGAAGTCAAGGCGCAGAGAGATGCTGGAAAGGCCCAGTATGAGCTTTCGCAGCTTCAACTTAGCTACTGTTATGTAGATTCTCCTGTGGACGGCACTATTTTGATGTCAAGTGGCGCAGTAGGCTCCATCGGTACCTCCGATAGCCCTATAGCTGTAATAGCAAACCTAGACAACTTAATTGTAAATGTAACTGTTCCAGAGAAGTACTATCATAAAATAAACTCTAATAAAGAGAGCTTAAAGATAAATGTAGTAAGAAGAGCGGGGGATGAGGAGTATACGACAACTGCTACCCTTGTTTCCGTTTCTCCTTATATCGACCCGACGACAAAGACATTTAAAGTAAAAGTAAGACTAACTGGTGATGTATCTCTATTTAGACCCGGAATGATGGTAAGCGTAGAGATCATCTACAATGAGGAAGACGTACTGTCACTACCGCAGAGTATTAAGAAGCTTGATGGCAGTGTATATATTGTAAATGAAGATGTTGACGGTAATTGCAGGGCAGGATACTTGGAGCTTCCAACTCTCCTTGAGGATGATAATTTCTTCCAGGTTGATGAGAAATATAGGGATGTTGAGTTTATATACAGAGGGCAGACTATGGTTCTCGACGGCGAGATAGTAAATGTGACAGAGGGATACTGATATGACGATTTCTAAGTTTTCTGTCCGTCATCCCGTAATAATCGGAATGATACTCATCGCTCTGGCACTCTTCGGTATATTTTCTATCTCTACTACAAACGTTGAATTTGTAAGTGAAATAAACATGCCTCAGGTATATGTAATATCTATATGGCCTGGAGCAAGCAGTGAAGACATTGAAAAAGAAGTCATCAATGTTCTTGAAGATGATTTTGTCACTCTTCCAGACTTTAGGTCCATTTCTTCCTCTGCGTCCAATAGTGTCGGCATAACAATAATCAGTTTTGCTGACGGAATAAATCCAGAAGATAAAATACAAGATGTAAGAGATAGAATAAGGGAACTGGAAGATGATCTTCCAGATGACCTATCTGGCCTTCCTCAATGTATGGTTGGGGGATCTGCAATGCTCAGTACTGCTACCTTCGCTGTCTATGGCGGAGAAGACCTGGGTGCTGTATCAAAGTATGTTGAAGATACTCTTAAGCCTCGCCTTACACAGATTGACGGTGTATCGAAGATAGAGGTAGCAGGAACAGCTGAGGCAAGAGTCAACGTGGAGCTGAGGATAAAGGATCTAGAGAGCAAGGGAATCAATCCCCTTGCTGTCTATCAGATGCTTGGATACTCAAATAACTCTATTCCTCTTGGCTCATCTATGTATGAAGAGAAGAAAGTGAACCTTAAATATGATGGGACATTCACTTCTCTGGATGATATAAGAAACCTTCCTGTAGGAGCTACAGACGAGGGACAGATAATAAGGCTTAGCGATGTAGCCGATGTATCGATATCATATCCTGAAAGAGACTACTACGTAAGAAGTGAAGGGGACGATATAATTGTTGTCGATGTTTTCAAACGTAGTGATGGAAACGCAATCAAGATTACAAACCAGATTACCACCGTTCTTAATGAGTGCGAGAAAGAGACAGGCGGCGCAATCAAGTTTAAGATGATTGCTGAAGATAAGACCACTGTCACCAACTCTCTCAGTACCGTTATACAGTCAGGTGTCATGGGAATATTGATAGCAATTCTCGTCATCTTCTTATTCCTTAATGACATAAGAGCTACAATGGTAATCGGAGTCTCCATTCCTCTTTCAATCTTCTTTACCTTTATTGGAATGAAGCTCATGGGACTTACAGTAAACATTCTCTCCATCTCTGGTATGGTTGTAGCCTTGGGTTCTATTGTCGACGCTTCCATCGTTGTCATAGACGAGACATATAGGTTCTACCAAAAAACAAAGAACGGAAATGCCTTATATAATGTCACCCAGTCCATAGACAACGGTACAGATAAAGTAGGTATGTCAGTACTTGGTTCCAACCTTACCACTGTTGTTGTCTTTATCCCTATTACCATGATCTCAAGTCTTGTAGGAAAACTACTTCATGATGTTTCCATCACATTCATGATCAGTATTCTTGCGTCCTTGATCGTTGCTTTGATCTTCGTCCCTTGGCTCATGAAGAAGTTCCTGAAGGAAGGTGATGAGTATAGAGTTCCAAAGAACAAGAGTTTTGTTGTAAAGGGAGTAGACAAACTGGAGAAGGGGTACAATATAGTCTTGAAGAAAGTCCTGAAGGACCCGTTCTTCATTATTCTTATCTCCATCGGCATATTGTTTGTTACAGGATATACACTTACAGAGCAGAAAATGGCCTTCATACCATCTACTGACAACAGTGATTTTAACATCAACATTAAGTTCCCTTATGGATATACTTTGGAAGACACAGATAAGGGAATGAGAATGGTTGAAAAGATAGTAAGCGACTATCTCCCATCAGACGATGTAAAGACGACAGTAACATATGTTGGAAGACAGGCAGGAAGTATTCTGTCTCTCACTTCTTCCCCTAATGAGGGTGGTATTCATGTAGTTCTTGTTCCTGTAAAAGACAGAGACTGGGATATCCATACAGCCATCAATGATCTCCAGTACATGTTGGAAGAGAAAGTGCCAGGAGCTGAGGTGGATGTAGCAAACGGCGGCTTCGATAGATACGTCAACCTTATGTCCAACGGCGGAGGCTTCGGTATTACTCTTACTGGCAGCGACAGCGATGAGTTATATAAGGTTGCTGAAGAAATAAGAGACTACCTCAATACAGACCCACAGGTCGTCAAGGCTACTATCAGTGCCACATATGACGATGTATCAGCTGTAATGAACGCCAACTACGACAATTTGTCGTCTTTGGGCCTCACCAGCTATCAAGCTGCAATGACTAACGCCATTCTCTTCAACGGTACAGATATCGGCACTTTTACAGACCCTGAAACAAAAGACAGATTTGATATCCATCTCTCTTCAGATGTATCTGACTACCCGGTAAATGAGTCGCTGTTATCTATTCTCAAGATTTCCGGGGAGACTGGGAACGTAAGTGTGGATAGTGTTTCTGACATTACCCTTGAAAGTGAACTCAGCCAGATAGCACATACTGACCGTTCTCCTTCAATGACAGTCAATGCCAAGATTATGGGTGAGTCCACTACAGATATCTCCTTGAGGTTCAATGAATATATAGCTAAAAACCCTCTTCCTGAAGGAATAAAGATAAAAGAGACAGGACTGGGAGACTTAGTCAAAGATTCTGTTGTTCCTATTGCTCAGGCAATGGTTATTGGAATATTCCTTGTCTACTTTGTCATGGTTATGGTCTTTGAGCGTTATAACCAGCCATTACAGGTCATGATCACAGTGCCATTCTGTATCATAGGTGTAACACTCAGTCTTGCCGCCTTCGGAACGACACTGAACATGATCGCCATTCTCGGTATAGTCAGCTTGATGGGTATGCTTGTAAATAACGGTATTATCCTCATCGACTCTATTAACCAGTTATATAACGAGAGAAGAAATAAGATCTTTGATGAGTGGGGAATCGACTACAAAGATCTGACTGACAAGGAAAAAGAGGGTAGGCTTGATTACTCCATGGAGATGGACATTCTCAAATCCAGTGTTGTTGATGGTACATCTTCTCGTCTAAGACCAATTTTGATGAGCTCTCTTACAACTATCCTAGGTGTCATTCCTATGGCTATAGCATCAGGAGAAGGTGCAGAGTTATATGCACCTCTTGGACAAGTAATCATGGGAGGATTGATGACAAGTATGATCATCACTCTCTTCATCACCCCTGTTGTATTCTTCGTGTTTGAAAGAAGAAAGATAAAGAAGATATATAAGAAAATGAATAAAAGATTGGAGGCTCTTTGATGAAAAAGAATAGATATATTACGTTGATACTCTTAATTGCACTCTTTGCTGTTTCTTGCAGTGCTGATTTTGGGAAAAATGTCTACTACGGAGGAATAAGCGGAGTAGTAAAAGATAAAGACAGCGGAAGTGGAGTATCAGGGGTAAAAGTGTACCTTTATACTTCAGAGTCTGAAAGAAATACTGCTTACAGTAAGTGGGAGGAGAATGGAGGAATATTCTCTGATGAGAAGTGCCTCTATAAATCAACAACTGATGCAAATGGTAAATGGAATGTATCGAAAGTAGTCTGGATGTCAAAAGACGGAGCATGGGGTGCTGATTACGACCATATCCCTGTCTATATTATTTATTTCTCTGAAGATTATGGTTGCTGGAAAGAAGAGAAAATAGAACTTGTAAGTGGAACAAGCAATACAAATGCCATTGAAAGCAAAAGAGAGAATATAAAGGAAACATCAAAGCTTACTATTAATTTCAGAGAAGGCAATAAGCCTATTAATGATGAGATTAATTTTACTTATTCCTATAACGATGGATATAGAGTAATAAATGAAGATGTCTCCACAAATGACGGTCAGTTTACTATTAACAACCTCTCTTATGTAAAGAATGACAACGGCGTTAATGTTGTTATATCAAATATTGATACTTCAAACGGATGCTGGGATACTTCTTCATATACCCTTAACGGGGAAGTTGTTACAGAAAACATCACGGTAAATGTAAACAAGGCTTCTGTAACAACAGATATTGGTTTGACTCGAACAAAATATGACTTGGGAGCTAGTGGTATAAG
>CAMEQB010000080.1 GCA_945932505.1 uncultured Spirochaetales bacterium | reverse complement strand
TTTGGTGAGATGAGGAGCTCCTTCTTGAGTGGGGGCTCTTTTTTTAAATCTTTTTGAGGGAATATAACAGTGAAAAGTATTAGGGTACACGCACTCGAAGGTTCAATGGTCTCTACTTGGAAGGGTATTGAGAAACTCTATAGTATTCATAAAAAAGAAAAAGAAGATGTACAGATTTACGTTCTTCCTCCAACAAGAGATCCAGATCTCAGCTTCTATAAGCTCCTGGATGCAGCTGAGAATAAAGATGACAGAATTTGGAATATGCTTGAACAGAAGAAGACAGCTTGGCTTGAGCTGGCATCATCTTCTTTAAATAGCGACGCTTCGGGCGATGTCTCAGAATATATTTCACAGAGTTTTGAGTCCATAAAAGATATTCTAAAAGCCGTTTGGATTCTTGAAGATAAATCAGGAGCGGCCTCTGACTATCTTGAGACCATGACATCCACTTTCCTTGAAAGAATAGTTTCCGCTTATTTTGTTGAAAAGGGTGAGAGAGTTGAGGGAAGAGAGTTAGATAAACTTCTCTCGGATCATAATCCTTCATTCCAGAGCCGTGCAGTCTTTATTTCAGGTCAGCTTATTTATTGTGTAGATGACAGAGACGCTGCAGGAAAAGAAAGAAGTGATGAAGGATGGGGTGAATACTCAGCAGCCCTTATTGCCGCTCATCTATCTTCACCTCTTACATATTGGAACCAGAGAAGTCTATTGTATTCGGCAAGTAAGAAAGATGTTCCAAATGCTCATCTTGTTTCAGACATGACATATGCTGAGGCGACAGAGCTCTCCTTCTTTGGAGCTCCTGTTGTTCATCCTCATTCATTTATTCCAGCTGAAGAAGCTTCAATTCCACTTTCCCTCAGATATTGGGGAGACATAGAAGAAGAGGGGACACTTGTTACAAGAGAAGGAAAGAAATCTGGAAAAGATGGGGTAAAGGCTTTCTCTGTGGTAAAGAATATTTCTTTAATTAACGTAGAAGGCTCCGGTATGTCAGGTGTACCTGGTGTATCTTCCCGTCTCTTTGGAGCTCTCAGAAACGAAGGAATCAGCGTAATATTCATTTCTCAGGCTTCCAGTGAATATTCAATTTGTTTCGCCGTTCCTACTCCACAGGCAATGAATGCAAAAGCTACTTTGGAAAAAGAGTTTAGAAGAGAAATATCTCTTCATCAGATTTCTTCTATTGATATGGAAGATAATCTATCCATTCTTGCTGTAGTGGGTGAGTCTATGCCTGGAAGAATCGGTGTAGCAGGCAAGCTTTTCTCTTCCCTTGCAAGAGCAGGCGTCAACGTCAGAGCCATTGCCCAGGGCTCCAGCGAGAGAAACATCAGTGCCGTCATTTCCAGCAGTGATGCAGTTAAGGCTGAAAGAGCTCTCCATACTGTATTCTTTATGTCTCAGCAGACTCTTTCTCTTGGTCTCTTCGGACCGGGGAATATCGGAGGAACGCTACTTGATCAGATAGGAAGGGAAAGGGAGAGACTAAAAAGAGAGTTTGATCTCGATATCAGAGTGAGAGGCATCGCAACAAGTAAGAAAATGCTTATTAGTGAAGAGGGTATCGATTTAAGCTCTTGGCGTGAACAGATGGAAGAGTATGGCATTCCATACAACGAAGAGATATTCCTTTCTCATATCAAGGCTTCTTACTACCCACACTGGGTACTTGTGGATGCTACAGCCAGCAAAGAAAGAGCTATGCAGTATAAATCCTTCATTGAGTCCGGCTTCCATGTAATAACACCTAACAAGAAAGCTTCAAGTGGTCCTTATGACTACTATGAGAGTCTATATGAAACATCTCTCAGAACAGGAAAGAAGTTCTTGTATGAAACTACTGTGGGAGCTGGTCTACCGATTATTACTACACTTAAAGATCTAAGAGAGACAGGAGACATCATAGAGAAAGTAGAAGGCATGGTTTCCGGTACTCTCGCTTGGCTCTTTAGCAATTATGATGGAACTGTTCCTTTCTCCACTCTTGTAAAGAAAGCACGGGATATGGGATTTACAGAGCCTGATCCTAGAGACGACCTTTCTGGTATGGACGTGGCAAGAAAGACAGTAATACTTGCAAGAGAGTTGGGATATAAGGCTGAAGTAGAGGATTTGGAAATAAGAAATCTTGTCCCTCCTGCCCTCAGAGATGTTTCGAAGGAAGAGTTCTTGGAGAGAATTAATGAGATGGATGATGAGATGCTCTCTCTATACAAGGAAGCGGAAAAGAAGGGCATGAAACTCAGATATGTAGGAACTGTAGATGGTGGAAAGTGTTCAGTTTCTCTATCTGCTTTCCCTCTCGACCATCCATTCAGCCAGGCTAAGGGCACAGATAACGTCATAGAATTCACTACTGCTCGTTATCATAACCAGCCTTTGGTTGTCCAGGGACCTGGAGCAGGACCAGAAGTTACAGCAGCAGGTATTTTTGCAGATATTTTGAGGTTGAGTGCATACCTCGGAAGCAGAATCTAGGAGGATTAATATGATCAGATTCGTTTCAACAAGAGACAAAAACGGTCCGTCATGTAGTGTAAGCGAAGCTCTATTGAAGGGGCTTGCTCCAGATGGAGGCCTCTACGTTCCATCCGTGATGCCTAAGCGTCCTGATGACTTTACTCTCAAAGAGGGTGTTGCTTATGCGATGTATCAGGCGATAAGACCATTTTTCGAAGGTGATGAGCTGGAAAACGATTTATTGGAAA
Organism: uncultured Spirochaetales bacterium; assembly: GCA_945932505.1. Lineage (GTDB taxonomy): Bacteria > Spirochaetota > Spirochaetia > Sphaerochaetales > Sphaerochaetaceae > Ornithospirochaeta. The sequence continues at coordinate 4,691 of CAMEQB010000080.1, read as the reverse complement.
TCTGCCAGTCTGCTTTCAATTTTCCTGTACCAATGAAGGATCTGGGAGATGGAAAGGTTCTCTTGGAACTGATCTATGGACCTACCAGCGCATTTAAAGATTTTGGCGCCAGATTCCTTGCATTCTCTATGGAGAAACTACTGGAGAGAAGGGGAGAAGAAAAGACAATACTGGTTGCCACAAGCGGGGACACAGGTGGAGCTGTTGCCGCTGCATTTTGGAAAAGAAAGAATCTTAAGGCAAAGGTTCTTTTCCCTAAAGGAAGAGTAGCTGAGAGACAGAGAGCACAGCTTACTACTTGGGGAGAGAATATAGAGAGCTATGAAGTAGATGGAAGTTTCGACGACTGTCAGAAAATGGTAAAAGAAGCCTTTATGGATAAATCCATCACATCAGGTCTAAGCTCTTCTAACTCAATCAATATAGGAAGACTGCTACCTCAGATGGCATATTATGCTTATGCCAGTGAGATGTACCTTGCCATCTATGGAGAAAAGCCTGTAATAATAGTTCCTTCTGGAAACGTTGGAAACGTAACTGGCTGTTTCTGGGCGAAGGCTATGGGTTATCCTATTGAAAGAATAGTTATGGCTACAAATGCCAATAGAACTATCCCAGATTACCTTGAGAGCGGCGAATATAAGCCTAGGGCAAGTGTAAAGACATTGGCCAATGCAATGGATGTAGGAGCTCCTTCAAACATGGAGAGACTCTTCGATATGTTCCCTACTTTTGAAGATTTCTCTGCTTCTGTAAGTGCCAAGAGTGTAAGTGACAGCGAGATACAGAGAACTATCAAAGAAGTATATGAAGAAAACAACTATATCATCTGTCCACACACAGCATGTGGAGAGAGAGTGAGAAGAGACTACTTCTCTTCTTCTCCTACAATGGTAGTGTCTACAGCTCATCCTGCTAAGTTCGATACTATCGTAGAGCCTTTGATCGGTACTAGTGTACCTATTCCTAAGAATCTTTGGGAAATAATCCAGAAACCTAGTTACGCAAAGGAGATTGGCAGAAACTACAAAGAGCTTTTCTGAGTTTTTTCTCCATAAACATCTGAGAAAAAATAATAGATGAAAAAGAGTAATGTGACCAATGTCCAGGAAATGGCGTAGGAGAGCATTACTCTTTCTATTGATGCCCTGCCCCATGGTGTAGAGAGCCAGATTATTCTTACACCGCAGATTCCAAATACTGTAAAGAGTGTAGGAACCAATGTTTTTCCTGCTCCTCGGAGGGCACCTGAGAGAACTTCGATCGGGACATATACTATAAAGACTGGAGCGATGGTAAGAAGAATCTTCATTCCTATCTCTATTACGCTTTCGTCTGATGTGAAAAGCATAAAGCCATACTTGCCGAACTTAATATAGAGAGTAGCTAATAAAAGAGATGTAATAAACGTCATTCCAAGGCACTCTATTACCCCCTTTTTTGCTCTCTTTATCTTTCCTGCGCCATAGTTTTGTCCTACAAATGTGGTTATTGAGACTCCGAAGGCGTTTACTATCATCCAGAATACTGCGTCAAGTTTGTTATATGAAGCCCAGGCAGCGGCTGTGTCTGTTCCGAAGGAGTTTACATTAGTCTGAATGATCATATTTGAGATATTGTACATCACAGACTGGATTCCTCCAGGAAGACCTATGGCAAGCATCTTTTTGAGGATTATTCTATCCATGGTAGTCATCTTCTTTACTTCCATTTTCTCCAGGCCTTTTCTGGTGGCAAGGAATATAAGAGTGGCGAATGCCGCCACAGCTTGGCTTATGACAGTGGCTTCTGCAGCTCCTCTTACTCCGCGTTTAAGGACAGCTATAAATATGACATCAAGGACAATGTTTGATAATGCACCTAGAATCAGAAACCCAAGGGGATGCTTTGAATCTCCGAATGCTCTTAATACTCCAGAAGCCATGTTAAAGACAACAAGCCCAATTGACCCGATAAAATATATATGGAGATATGTGGATGCCAGAGGGAAGATCTCGTCTGGTGTTGCCATCAGCCTTAACATAGGGTTTGTCAGAAGATAACCGAAGACAGAGATGACCAAGCCAAATAAAAGAGAGATGGCGATTGCTGTATGGAGACTCTTTTTTACTTTATCTTCATCCTTCGCCCCATAAAACTGGCTTATTACTACAGTAGCGCCGCTGGCCATTCCGTTGAAGAAACCTATTATGAGATTTGTAAGTGTACTGGTGCCTCCGGAAACTGCAGCAAGAGCTTCTTTTCCAAGTATTTGTCCAACGATTACAGCATCTACTGTGTTGTAAAGAGTCATAAAAAGTGTTCCGAAGAGAATAGGGAAGAAAAATAACAAGATTTGTTTCCAAATCACACCTTCAGTAATACCATTTGAAACTCTTTTTACATCATCCATAGCATATGGATTCTATGAGTGAAGGGAAAAGAAATCAATATAGTGGCTCTTTTCTCTTTCTTTCGCTTTTTGTTTTTCATGGGGTATGCTAGTATGTTTTCATGCTAGACAATGTGGTGATATTGGTATCTATAGACTTAATCGCAATAATAGGCGAGCTGATAGTCTTGTTGAACTCCATAAAGAATAAAAAAGATGTAGGACAACCTGTATTCAACACAATGCTGGCTTCTCTGTTGTTTGTTACATTTACAGACTTGATCTCCTGGTTTTGTATGGAAGTAAAAACAAATGCAGGTATATTTATTGGTTCTGTAGCTGGTTTCTGCAACTATCTTTTCCCAAGTTTGACGTGGTGGATTTGGCTTATATATGCTTATTCCTTCATTTCTCTTCGTCATACAAAGGGGAGGGCCAAAGCTTTTTTTATCTGTTCATCCTTTCCGACTATCGGTTCTTTTTTGAGCCTTGTTATTAATTTTTTCACAGGGATATATTTCTCTTACCAGAACGGTATATATACAAGAGGAAAGTATTACTGGATCAACACACTCTTTACTATAATATACATGGTCTGGTTTGTAGTCCTGATGTTGATGGATTACATGCGTACAGAAGATAAAAAGCATAAGAAGCATATTATTTATCTCTTTGGTTTTGTTGCTCTTCCTATTTTAGGCCTGCTTTCAGAGCAGATATTTTTCGGCATGTATCTTGCTCCTGCATTTTCTTTCATGGGAATCTTGATGATATATCTTAATGTTCAGAAAGAAAGAATTGTAGATGCAGAAGAGGCCAGAGAGGCTGCAAAGGCGGAACTGGAGAGTGAGAAAGTTAAAGTCATGCTCAGCCAGATAAAGCCACACTTTCTTTTCAATACTCTAAATATTATTAGGTCGCTTATAACCAGGGATCCAAATACGGCAGTGGAAGCCATAGACCATTTTGCAGACTACCTCAGAGAAAACATGACTAGCCTTGATCATGTAAGATGCGTCAGTTTTACTGAAGAATTGCACCATGTGGAGAACTACCTTTACATTGAAAAGCTGAGGTTCCAGGACCACTTAAGTGTTGAGTACGATATAAACACAGTTGATTTCCTTCTTCCTCCACTGTCTTTGCAGATTCTTGTTGAGAATGCTGTAAAGCATGGAGTGTCTCCAAAAGAAGAGAGCGGATACGTAAGAATCAGGACTACAGAAGACTCAGACTTCTTTATGGTTGTATGTGAAGACAACGGAGTAGGCTTCGACACAGATAAAAAAGTCACTATGGATCACGTAGGACTTAGAAATACTAGAATGCGACTAAAGACAATGTGTAATGGTGAACTTGTGATCAACAGTACTCCTGACGTTGGTACTAAGGCAGTAATTCTTATACCAAAGCGTCAGAAGTAAACCTTTTCTGCTGTCTTATAAAAGTACCACTCTTCTTCTTTTTCGCTGAATATTCCCTTAGAATAACTCAATTGCTCTGAAAGAGGAACTTGTACAAGGGTGCTTGGTGCATCGCTACCCCACATCAAGTGCTCTGCTCCTACAATATCTCTTGCATATGTTAGATAACTTCTTGCTACAGTGAATGGATACTCTTCCACTCTTGTCTTCCAAAATAGAGCTGCAGTATCGAAGAAGATGTTATCTTTTTGTAACATTTCCAGTTCTCTCTTGATGTTTTCGTCTTGATTTCTTCTTGGAGAAGAGAGGTGACAGACTACGATATTAAATGAAGGGAAATCAGAGGCAATCTTTCTCACAGCCTCTACTTGGTGACTCTCGTCTCCAGGAGAACCAAGGTCGAAGGCTATGGTTCTTATCTTTCCATATAGGCGCTTATATATAGAGTACATCATATCGCCATCCAGCGGGAAAGTGTGGTGAATGCCCATTAAGCCGCAGCCAGTTGAAACTTCAAATTTAAAGGCATTGATGTCCTTTGAAAGAAGATAGGAGAGAATTTTATCTGCATTTCTACAGAATGGGTCTACTGTAAAGGCACCAGTAATTCTATCTCCATGTGCTTTGACAGCTTCATAGACGCCATAGTTATCGAAGCCTAAAAAGCCTCCTTGCAGCAATACTGCCTTATCAATATTGTTGTCGTCCATCAAAGAGAGAAGAGAAGCGATGGGAAACTCTGTCTTATCGTAGTTTGGAGGAAGAAGCTGGATTACTTCTCCGTTACTCCAAACGGCTTTTCCGTTGTCTAAAGGCTTAAGTTCGCCGTCTGCGCCGAAGCCAGAGAGCGAGGAGAATATGTGGGCATGTGAATCGATAATCATGGCTTGAGGATA
>CAMEQB010000079.1 GCA_945932505.1 uncultured Spirochaetales bacterium | reverse complement strand
TAAAGTTAGAGTCCATCATACCACCCAATACTATTGCAAGAACCATTGGCGCTGTAGGGTAATCATGTTTCTTCATGACAAAGCCAAGTACACCGAACAGGAACATCAATACAACATCGAAGACTCTGTTGTTGCATGCAAAGCTTCCGATTATACATAGAACTGTCACTATTGGAAGGAGAATTCTCTTAGGAACAAGAATAAGCTTACTCAATCTAGGAGCAACAACTAAGCCCAATAATAGAAGGAACAAACACCCAAGGAAACCTCCTGCCAAAACAGAAGCAAATAGAGATGGCTGTGTCTTAATAAATAATGGACCGGGTTGGAGGCCGTGGACAATAAAGACACTGAGAATAATAGCAGTGACTGCATCTCCAGGAACAGCAAGAGTAAGCATAGGAATAAGGGCACCACCAATACAAGCGTTATTACTGCTTTCACTGGCAACAATACCTTCCACTGCACCTTCACCAAATGGGCATGACGGTTTCTTAACTATCTTCTCTGCTGCTGAGTAAGCGATGAAAGAAGCAACAGGACCGCCAGCGCCAGGAAGGGCTCCGATAAATGTTCCTATAACAGAGTAAAGCATTGAATGAGGGAAATGCTTGAACATATCCTTTGCACAGATTTTCTCTTTCTTTATTTCGCTGACTTCTGCTCCCATTCGTCTTTCAGCAATTGCCGATATGACTTCTGTCATACCAAATAGTCCTACAAGAGCAGGAACAACATTTATCCCCCCCTGTAAGCTTCTTATTCCAAGAGTAAGACGAGGGCGACCCATTACACTATCCATGCCTATCATTGCAACAAATAAACCTAATGCTGCACTTACTAGTCCCTTTGTAAATGACTTACTTGTCAGGCTTCCTACTGCCAAGAGGCCAAAGAATGAAAGAAGGAAGTAGTCTATAGGATGGAATTTTAAGGCTATAGAAGAAATAGGGCCGGAAAGGAGAGCAAGAGCGACAAAACCAAAAACGGAACCAATAAACGAGTATACTGTTGCGTATTTAAGCGCCTTGTTTGCTTCTCCCCTCTTACTCAATGGGTAACCGTCAAATGCTGTTACAACACTACTTGGAGCTCCTGGAATATTAATAAGAATTGCTGAAAGTGCTCCAGAGAATACTCCAACAACATATAAACCCATAATAGTCGCCATAGCGTCCGATGCACTCCATGAGTAAGTGACAGATACAAGAAGTGCTGTAGCCATTGTTACAGATAATCCAGGTATTGCTCCGATAAATAATCCCAGAACTGAACCAAGGAGAACAAGAAGAATAAACCTGAAGTCTGTGAAATATGATAAAAGCATATTAAAGTTCATACATCGCCTCCTTTATAGTCCCAGATACCAGAATATCTTGCCCTTTGGCAGCATTACAGATAGATACTTTGCAAATAAGAGATAGATAAAGACCGATGAAATCACAGAGACCAGTAGTATAAACCACCATCTTCTCTCTCCCAAGAGAATCATCAATAACACAAGTAGTATTATCGTTGATAGTATAAAGCCAAGGAAGTTGAATACAAGGAGATATAAAACACAAACAAGGGTGAATATTAGAAGAGACTTAATATCTACTTTACCCTTTTCTTTCTTTTCACCATCTACCTTCAATCCCTGTGAAATAATAGAAAGAGAGAGAATAAGAAGAAAGAAAGAGATAATCAAAGGAAATAGATATGGAGAGAGTTTCCATTCAACATTAAAGTCTTTATGGGAAATAAATGACATTACTATGCCAAAGACAGATACAACAAATAAAAAAACACCTTCCCAAAAAGTAGATGAAAACTTCCTTTTTACCACACTTAACTCCTTTACGTAGACAACCGCAGGAAGAACTATCTCCCTGCGGTAAAACAAATTAGATTTTAATCAGGGTCTTTCGATACCGAATTTTGTCGGGCTATGCTTTGTAACGCCAGCGTCATCAAGCATCCAGCTTACCATGCTCTCCCAACTCTTATAGAAAGCTTCAGCAGCTTCCACAGTAGGATACTGGACATAGAGTTCCTCAAGAGCATTCTCTTCGACGAATGTCTTCCATTCCTGACTTTCTACAACATTCTTTGTAGCCTTTCTTAATACTTCAACAACATCGTCGCTGACATCTTTTGAAACAAGGAAGTTCAGAGGTGTAAAAGCATTTTTCATGTAATCTTTAGCTTCTGGATCAACCTCTTCAAAGAGAGGAGCATCTGGATAGATACTGAGCTTGACATTGGAGCTTACACCCAAAAGCTTCAAGTCACCACTCTCTATAAGAGACTTGACAGTAGAAATATTAGAGTTTGTGAAATCTACTTCACCACTGAGAACTGCAAGGTAACAGTCACTTCCACTCTTATAAGCTGTCATAGAAGGAACATAACCGAGCTTCTCCATGATAAGTCCCTGAACGTGGCCTGATCCACCAGGACCTGTATAACTCATCTTGATCTTGCCAGGATTAGCCTTCATGTCAGATAGAAGATCTTCAAGTGTATTGTACTTGCTGTTCTTTGCTACTACGATGACTTTAGGGTCATTTACCATAGGAGAGATGATCTTATAGTCTGCATAACTGAGGTCGCTAAGTCCCATGACTCTCTGTGTTCCAAGGCTTTCAGCTGTGAAAAGAACTGTGTACCCATCTGGAACAGCATCAAGAGCTGCCTGACATCCGATAGATCCTGAAGCACCAGCCTGGTTTACAACTGTTACACTTACTCCCAATTCCTTAGATAGGAGTGCAGCAAACTTTCTACCTGATACATCTGTAGTACCACCAGAGCCATAAGGAACGATCATAGTAATACCCTTTTCAGGATATGTACTTGTTGTTTCACTTTGTGCTTGAGCGAAAACCGATGACAATAAAAGAAGCGCAGTAAGCGCTAGAACGATGAATTTTTTCATATGATTCCTCTTTTTCATAAATTGAAACACTAAATACGAGAAAATTCAACAATATTTAAAAGATATTCTACCTACTGCATATTTTTTCGTTTTATATTCAAGAATCTTAGGATATGCACCGTTTATGCGTAAATGGACTCAATTTCTTTATGATAGAGATCATTGACTACGTTTCTCTTTACTTCCTGTTTTCCAGATAGCTCCTTGCCAACTTTAAAGGATTCAGGAAGCAGAGCAAAGCGAGATATCTGCTCATATGCCTTGAAGCCATTTGCCTTTGATACTAGTCTTGCAATCTCTTGGTTAATAAGAGACCTGACTTCATCAATTGTCTCCAAATGTTCCCTATTGATATATGGTACACCTGATTCCTTTAGATATCTTTCACAATTCTTGGCATCAATGACTATAAGAGCTCCCAGTGCCTTTCTGTCCTGTCCTACTACTACTGCCGTCTCGATATACTGACTGCTGCGGAGTGCTTCTTCAATAGGTGTAGGCTCAATATTCTCTCCACCTGATAGTACGATAGTATCTTTGGCTCTTCCTACAAGAGAGAAGTCTCCCTCTTTACTCATTATCGCCAAGTCTCCAGTATGAAGCCACCCTTCTTTATCGATGATCATATTAGTTCTTATCTCATCTTTGTAGTATCCCTTCATGACTTGGTCGCCCTTTATGATTAGTTCGCCCTTCTCTCCTACTTTCTTCTCTTTTCCACTCTCAAGATCTATGACTTTAACTAGTGTCTCAGGAAGTGGAGAAATAAATGCTTTCTTTGGGCATCTAGTATCAGAGATGCCGATTACAGGGCCAGTTTCAGTCATACCATAGCCATTAAGAAGCTTGATACCCACTGCAGCAAAGAACTCTTCAACATCTTTTCCCATACTTCCGCCACCACTAATACCGAACTTAAAGTTCTTTCCAAGCTTACTTTTTACCTGTGAGAATACAAGTTTCTGTCCCAAAGTATTAAATGGCTTAAGAATAATATATGGGAAAAATCCCATTACTCTATCCATGGCTACGCTTCCAGACTTTGTATGAGCTGTAGAACCAAGCACCTTTTTCTCTGCATTGCTATAGTGCTTTCCAATGGACAAGAAGAAGTTGAAGAGAGTCTTCTTTACTTTACTCATTGATCTGACATTCTGATAGACTCCAGCCTTTACTGTCTCCCAGATTCTAGGGACAGATCCCATATAATCAGGGTTTTCTCTTTGGATGTCTGTAAGCATTATTTTTCCTATTGGCTTACTGTAAACGATTGTATGTGAAAGAGATATAAATAGATATTGTATTATCCTCTCAAATGAGTGCCACACAGGAAGGACACTAAGCCACTTCTCTCCCTTTTTGAATGGATAGAGTGAGTTGCCTACACCACAGATATAGAGGAAGTTACCATGTGTGGACATTACGCCTTTAGGTAGTCCTGTGGTACCGGAAGTAAAGATGATAGTTGCCGTATCGCTTTCATCTCCAAGCATTACTTCCCTCTCAATCTTCTCTCTCTCCCCTTCCATACCAAGTCTTTCTATACCTCTAGAAAGAAGAGCCTTATAAGAGATGACTGAGCTATTTAGCTCAATGCCAGCTTCATCGATGACAATTACGTATTTTAGTTTTGGAAGTCTCTCTGATACGTTTGTAAGCTTTTTATATAATTCTAAGTTCTCAACGACACAAACTTCAGCTTCAGTTGTCTTCAAAATATACTCAATCTCATATTCCATGGCATCTCTACCTCTAGGTACATCGATGGCCCCCAGAGAGAGGATAGAAAGATCTAGAGCAAGCCACTCTGGTCTATTATCAGATAGGAGCCCTATTCTGTCTCCTCTCTTTACTCCCAACTCCATTAATGCCGAGGCAATGGCTTTAGTCTTCTCCAATAGCTGGATATATGTTGTTGAAACGAAAATACCTTTTTCGTTTTTCCCTCTTTGACATGTAAGCAAAGGATCATTCTTTGCCTTTTCATAAAACATTTGGACTACCGTTCTGTACATGCCATTATTATTTTACACTTTTACACTTTTTGTAAATATGTAAAGTAATAATAATTATCTAACAAGAGTAATAATTTTGGGGCGCCCTTTCGAACGCCCCTGAATTTTAGTTCTTCTTAGCTGCAATTGCTGCCTGAGCTGCTGCCAAGCGAGCGATTGGAACTCTGAATGGAGAACATGAAACATAGTTAAGACCTGCACTCTGACAGAATGCAATTGTCTTTGGATCTCCACCATGCTCACCGCAGATACCCATCTGCATATCCGGTCTGACGCTGCGGCCAAGTCCAACAGCCATCTTCAAGAGTTTTCCAACACCATCAAAGTCGATTGTTGCAAATGGATCGTAGTCATAGAACTGCTTATCTGAGTCGCCTACATAGTGAGTAAGGAATGAAGCAGAGTCGTCACGTGAGAATCCACAAGTCATCTGAGTAAGGTCGTTTGTTCCGAATGAGAAGAATTCTGCACTTCTTGCAATCTCATCAGCTGTAAGAGCAGCTCTAGGAACCTCGATCATTGTACCGATTTCATATGGGATGACCAGGTTGTTCTCAGCAAATACTTTCTCGATCTCTTCAACAGCCTTAGCCTTACAATAGTCGAACTCTTTATAGATGCCAACAAGAGGAATCATGATTTCAGGATTTACCTTGATACCCTTTCTCTTTGTATTGATAGCAGCTTCCATAATAGCTCTGACCTGCATCCTCAGGATTTCTGGATAGATGACAGCAAGTCTACATCCTCTGAAACCAAGCATTGGGTTGAACTCGTGGAGAGAGTTACACTTCTTAGCAATCTCTTCAACGCTGATACCCATTGTCTGGCTCATTTCATGGCGAGAAGTATGGTCATTTGGAAGGAATTCATGGAGAGGTGGATCCAAAAGTCTGATGACGACAGGAAGGCCATTCATTGCCTCGAAAATACCTTCGAAGTCACTTCTCTGCATAGGAAGAAGCTCAGAGAGAGCTGCTTCTCTAGCTCTTGTGTTGTCAGCAAGAATCATCTTTCTCATAGCAATGATTCTGTTTCCACCGAAGAACATATGCTCTGTTCTGCAGAGACCGATACCTTCAGCTCCAAGCATGATGGCATATCTGGCATCCTTAGGAGTATCAGCATTAGTTCTTACACTCATGGTCTTGATTTCGTTTACATATCCCATGAACTTCTTGTAATCCTGATAGAGCATTGACTCGCTTTCTCTCATTGTGCCTTCAAGAACCTGCATGATTTCACTTGGCTTGACAGCGATCTTTCTTGCATATACTGCACCTGTAAAGCCGTCGATTGCCATGTAGTCGCCTTCCTGGAGAGTCTTTCCATTTACAGTAAGAGTCTTCTTAGGCTCGTTGATTGAGATTTCACCACAACCAGATACACATGGGCATCCCATACCTCTAGCGACAACTGCTGCATGGCTTGTCATACCACCACGACATGTTACGATACCACGGGAAACAGCCATACCGCCGATATCTTCAGGGCTTGTCTCTACTCTTACGAGAAGTACATCCTTTCCTTCAGCTGCAGCAGCTTCTGCATCCTTTGCGTTGAAGTAGATCTGTCCGCAAGCTCCACCAGGAGAAGCATTGAGCCCCTTAGTATCAGGAGTGATGTTAAGGTCTCTGATAATCTTATTGTCGAGAATAGGAGCAAAGAGCTTTGAGAACTCGTTTGCAGGAACTCTGGAGACAGCTGTCTCTTTGTCGATGAGGCCCTCTTCCACCATCTCAACCTGGCTTCTGATCCAGCTGAAGATTGTTCTCTTGCCATTTCTGGTCTGAAGCATGTAGAGCTTTCCTTCCTGGATAGTGAACTCAAGGTCCTGCATATCATGATAGTGCTTCTCAAGCTTCTCTCTGATATCACAAAGCTGCTTGTAAGCATTTGGATTTACTTTCTCAAGTGTATCTATCTTCTGAGGAGTTCTGATACCAGCAACAACGTCTTCACCCTGAGCATTCATAAGATACTCACCGAAGAACTTGTTCTCACCAGTGGATGGGTCACGTGTGAAAGCAACACCTGTACCACTTGTCTCGCCCATGTTACCGAATACCATGGCCTGTACGTTGACGGCTGTTCCCAAAAGGCCACGGATATCGTTCATAAGTCTATACTTGATGGCTCTTTCATTGTTCCAGCTGTTGAATACAGCGTCGATAGCCTTAAAGAGCTGATACTGAGGATCCTCAGGGAAGTCTTCACCTGTGTGCTTCTTGTAGATGATCTTATATCTCTTGATGACTTCCTTAAGGTTTTCTGTATCAAGTTCTGTATCGAAGACTTTACCATTTTCATCTTTGACAGACTGAAGTGCATCTTCAAACTTTGCATGAGGAACGCCCATTACAACGTCACCGAACATCTGGATAAAACGTCTGTATGAGTCCCAAGCAAATCTTTCATTACCTGTCTTGTCGATAAGAGCCTGAAGTGAATCAGGTGTGAGACCAAGGTTAAGGACAGTATCCATCATACC
>CAMEQB010000078.1 GCA_945932505.1 uncultured Spirochaetales bacterium | reverse complement strand
TAGCCTTCATTGCATCAGAAAGCGCCACGGCAGGAACATAGTGCCCCTTACCTGCGTCAACATATACAAATGCACCCTTCATTCAATAACCTCATACTAGAAAAAAGTATTACACATTTTGAATGGTAATTGTCTAATCATAGAATTTCTATAGTAAGATGTTCTTTTTCGAGGGAAGAAACCATAATTACACAGAGTAAAAAACTACTATGCTTAAATATTACTATATTGTTGATACAATACTATTCTGTTCATTTATCACCAATAAAATGAAAGCAGGTGCATTTTGTTGCATACTTCATTAAATTACGCAACAACCAATTTTACCTCTTCACCTTTTTGCAACCATCTACTATATTACTTGAAACAAAATCAAGGATTAATAAAAAATGGCAACATATTACAATGAACCTTCCCACACATTCAGTGAGTATCTCTTAATTCCAGGATATTCTGATGCAACATGCATCCCATCAAACGTTTCTCTCAAGACTCCTCTTGTCAAGTACAGAAAGGGAGAAGGAGAGTGTCCTATCTCTCTCAACATCCCTCTTGTTTCTGCCATCATGCAGTCTGTATCAGGAGTAAAAATGGCTGAAGCTTTGGCTAGAGAGGGGGGAATCAGCTTTATCTACGGTTCCCAGTCAATCGAAAGTGAAAGTGATATGGTAAGGGAAGTAAAATCCTTCAAAGCCGGCTTTGTAAAAAGCGACTCAAACATCAAACCTACCGATACTCTTAACGATATTCTCGCCCTAAAAGCTAAGACAGGACACTCTACTGTTGCAGTAACAGACGATGGAAGTGGAAACGGAAAACTACTTGGAATAGTGGGAAGCAGAGACTACAGAGTATCAAGAATGGATCCATCTACTCCTGTATCTTCTTTTATGACTCCACTTGAACACCTAGTATACGCTACCTGGCCTGTAACACTAAAAGAAGCCAACGATATTATCTGGGACAACAAGCTGAACTCCCTTCCTATTGTAGATGAGGAAGGAAGACTGATGTACTTTGTCTTCAGAAAAGACTATGACACACACAAAGAAAACCCACTTGAAGTATTAGACAAACAGAAAAGATACCTAGTGGGGGCAGGTATAAACACCCGTGACTATGAAGAGAGAGTTCCTGCTCTCATTGAAGCAGGAGCGGATGTTCTCTGTATAGACTCCTCCGAAGGATTTACAGAGTGGCAGAAGAGAACTCTCTCTTGGATAAGAAACAAGTATGGAGACAGCGTTAAAGTAGGCGCTGGAAACGTGGTAGACAAAGCAGGTTTCAGGTTCCTTGCAGAGTGTGGCGCAGACTTTGTAAAAGTAGGAATCGGTGGAGGTTCCATCTGTATTACCCGTGAAACAAAAGGAATCGGAAGAGGTCAGGCTACCGCACTTATTGAAGTAGCTGAAGAGCGTGACGCTTACTTCAAGGAGACTGGTATATATGTTCCTATCTGCTCAGACGGCGGCCTTGTCTATGACTATCATATGGCTCTGGCACTGGCTATGGGAGCAGACTTCCTGATGCTAGGAAGATACTTCGCAAGATTCGATGAATCTCCTACAGAAAAGATTAACCTTAACGGCAACTACGTTAAAGAGTATTGGGGTGAAGGCAGTGCAAGAGCAAGAAACTGGATGAGATATGACCTTGGTGGAGACAAGAAGCTTAGCTTCGTAGAAGGCGTAGACTCATATGTTCCATACGCCGGCTCATTAAGAGACAACGTAAGAATGAGCATGAGCAAAGTAAAGTCTACAATGTGCAACTGCGGTGCCATCACAATCCCTGATTTCCAGAGCAAAGCCGTGCTTACACTGGTAAGCGCCACAAGTATTACGGAAGGCGGCGCTCACGACGTTATTCTCAAAGACAAGAATTTTGAGATCAAATGACCATTGATACCTCCCTCCACCATTTGTAAAATAATGGTGGAGAGCGAGGTAAAACATGAACCTATCAGAATACTTCTCAACAAAAAAATATCCAGGGAGAATAATCATCTCCGGTTTTTCAAAAGACGGAGAAAGAGTCACAGCCTATGCAATCATGGGAAGAAGCGAGAACAGCAGAAACAGAGTCTTCAGACTAAAAGACGGCATTCTCGAAACAAAGGCATATGACGAATCAAAGGTAAAGGATCCATCCCTTATCATCTATAAAGCAAAGGCTGAAATAGACGGAAAAACCATAATATCAAATGGAGATCAGACAGATACAATTCTTGACTCTCTAGAAGAGGGAAAAACATTTGAAGATGCCCTTATGAAGAGGACATATGAGCCTGATGCCCCCTCCTTCACTCCAAGAATCTCCATGATAATGAATAGCGATAGTTACTCATTGTCTATTATCAGACGAAAGGATGAAAAACCAGAGAGACTGATTTGGACATATGGTGCCTTCAACGGCATCTGCCATACCATCCACACATATGACGAGGGAGGAGACCCCCTTCCATCTTTCTCTTCATCCCCTGTCCCTCTCTATCTTCCAGACTCTTTTGAAGAGTTTAGAGACACTCTTTGGAACAGCCTTGATAAAGACAATAGAATCTCTCTCTATGTATCTTGGGGAGGGAAAGAAGAGGTCATCAACGCCAATGAAGGTGGAAGAACCGATAAAATTGAACTGAAATATGGTCTTAACCCTAACCAAAAGCCGGCATCAATCTCTATTGAAGGAAAACTTCCTGTAACAGTCCTGAATGGAAGAGCAGGATATATTAACTTCCTTGATGCTTTAAATGCCTGGCAGTTGGTAAAAGAGCTGAAAGAAACCACAAATATGCCTTCCGCTGCTTCTTTTAAGCATGTCTCTCCAGCAGGAGCTGCCATAGCCATTCCTCTGACAGAAGAAGAGAGGGAGATGTATTTCATCTCTCCAAAGACAAAGCTTTCCCCCCTTGCAACAGCATATGTAAGAGCAAGAGGCGCAGACAGAATGAGCTCTTTCGGCGACTTTATCGCCCTCTCTGACGAGTGCGATGTAGAGACGGCAAAGATCATCTCAAGAGAAGTCTCTGACGGCGTTATCGCTCCTGGATACTCAGAAAAAGCTATGGAGATTCTGAAAGCAAAGAAGAACGGAGCATATACAATCGTCAAAATCGACGAGAACTACATTCCTCCAAAGGAAGAAATAAGGACAGTCTATGGCATCAAGTTCACTGAAGCCCATAACGACTTCAAAGTTACTGATGATACATTCTCTGAAATCCCATCGATTAGCAAAGAGTTCCCTACAAGTGCAAGACTCGATATGACAGTAGCTCTTATTGCACTCAAATACACTCAGTCAAACTCTGTGATCTATGCTAAGCGTGGTCAGACCATCGGAGTCGGAGCAGGTCAGCAGTCAAGAATACACTGCACAAGGCTTGCCGGGGAGAAGGCTGACAAGTGGTGGCTTAGACAACACCCATATGTTCTCTCTCTTCCATTCAGAGATGGCATTACTCGTAATGACAAAGACAACATCATAGAGCAGTTCTTGTCTGAGGATCCTGAGATAGACGTTATTTCTAATTGGAATGATTATTTCCTCACCCCGATAACAAAGCTTACAAAAGAAGAAAAGATGGCTTGGCTTAAGAAAAACGAAGGAGTATCCCTCGCTTCCGACGCATTCTTCCCTTTCAGAGACAATATCGACAGGGCTGCAAAGAGCGGAGTGAAGTACATAACTGAGCCAGGAGGAAGTGTAAGAGACGAAGGAGTCATCAAGGCATCCGACGAACATGGCATCACTCTATTCTTCACTCACTCCCGTCTATTCCATCATTAAACATGAACAAAAACCAAACAAACCTACTAAATAGATTTCTTAAATACTCATCAATCCCTTCCCAAAGTAAGGAAGGGGTGGCTGAAGTTCCATCTACTCTCGGACAATTTATCCTAGCCAAAGAACTAAAGAAAGAACTGGAAGAGATGGGATTAGATAGTATTAATCTCTCCTCCTATGGTGTTCTTACTGCCCGTCTGAAAGGAAATGGAGACTATCCTAAAATAGGTTGGATCTGCCACCTTGATACTGCCGACATCTCTCTATCTGAAGTAGTACACCCCATTCTTGTGGAAAACTATCAGGGAGAAGAGATTAAGCAGAAAAACGGAAAGAGAATTACTACAGAAACAAATCCAGAGCTGAAGAAGCACATTGGTAAAGACATACTCTTTTCTGACGGAACCAGTGTTCTTGGAGCTGATGACAAGGCAGCAATCTCTATTGTAATGGAAGCTATCTCTATTATTATGGAGAATTCCTTGGAACATGGAGATATATATCTAGCATTCACACCTGACGAAGAAGTGGGACTAAAGGGAGCAAAGGCTTTGGATCTTTCCCTCTTTCCTGTAGATTGGGCTTATACAATCGACTGCCAGGAAAAAGGCGAAGTAGTTTGGGAGACATTCAACGCTGGAAAAGCGACAGTGAGAATCGAAGGAGTATCAGCACATCCAATGTCCAGCAAAGGTGTACTGGTCAATCCTATTTTAGTTGCTACAGATATCATATCTCTCCTACCAGAGAAACAAAGGCCTGAAAAGACAGAGGGAAAAGAAGGCTTTATTTGGGTCAAAGGAATCAAAGGCGACAGCAGCAACGCAGAGCTTTCAATATTAATCAGGGATCATGACAAAGAAAAGTACGAAGAAAAGAAAAGAGTAATCGAAGAAGCTGTCAAAGTAGCTAGGAGCAATAATCCAAGAGCGAAGCTAACTCTTGAAATAGAAGATACTTATTCCAACTTGATCGAGTCCATGAATGATAAGAACCGCATCGCTGTAGATAACCTTAAAACAGCCTTGAAGATAAACGGAATAGAAGAAAAACCTATGGCTATGAGAGGAGGAACCGACGGCTCCTTCATCTCAACAAAAGGTATCTTCGTCCCCAATTACTTTACAGGAGCATCAAACTTTCACTCCACATCCGAGTTCTGGCCACTAGAGGATGGTGAAGCCTCTTTAAAAGTAACTTTAAGCTTAATGACTCAAAAACTTTGACAAAACATATTGACAGCTAATAACCATTAGCCTATATTTAGCTAACGTTTATTAGCTGGAATTAATATGGATACAAAAGAAAGAATACTAAAGGAAGCTTTATCTCTTTTTTCTCAAAAAGGATTTAAAGCCGTAACAGTTGAAGACATAGCTCAGAAAGTGGGCATCAAGGCTCCATCACTCTATAAACACTACAAAGGAAAGAGCGAAATCATCTCTGCTCTTCTTGACAAGTCTATGTCCCGCTACAAAGAGTTTATATCCACAATTCTTGTCTCTCCCACTTCTCCTCCAACTCCTAAAGAGCTGGGAGACAAAGTCACATCTCTTTTGGAATACTCACTTCACGATGAGTATGTAGCTCCATTAAGGAGAATCATGACTATAGAGCAATTCTCTTCAAAAGAGTTTAGGGATATGTACTCCGAGCTATACGCCAACATGATGCTGGATTACCATACGACACTTTTCGACAAGATGATGAAGAACGGTGCAATCGCCAATGGAAATGCCAGAGAATTGGCGCTTATCTACGATTCTCCGTTTTTTATTCTTCTAGGAGAATGTGACAGACACCCGGAAAAAGAAGAGGAAGCAAAGAAGGAACTTAGAAATCATGTAGAGTTCTTCTTTTCAGTGTTTTCACCACAGACTAAATTGGAGGAAATATGATTAAAGCTATTCTTTATACATCACAGACAGGAACAACAGAGTGGTATGCAAAAAGACTTGGAGAAGAACTAAAACTTCCAGTACTCCAACTCAAGGAAGGAGAGAAAGAACTGGGACAAGGAACGGAAATAATATACCTGGGATCTATTAGGGCTGATATGGTCTCCGGCTTCGATAAAGCCCAAAAACTCTTTAAGCCAAAGCTAGTTGTAGCAGTGGGAATGACAAGAAGTGGAGAAAGAATTGAGGAAGTGAGAAAAGCAAATAACATTGATCAAGCCTTCCCGCTTTTCACTCTCCAAGGCGGATATTATCCAAGGCGTCTTCACGGAATAAGTAAGCTTATTCTTTCTCTGGTTGTAAAGAGCCAAATTAAGAGTCTAAAAGAAAAAGAGAATAGAACTAAAGAAGATGATGAAATGCTCTCAATGCTCCAGAACGGCGGAGAAAAAAGAGACGAAGAGGGGATAAAAAAGGTTTTAACAAAACTGAAAGAAATGGGAGAAGTGAAATGAAAAAGATATTTCGAGTTTTCATTGTCTTAATATTTTTCGTTCTTGTTTTTGCTGTGTCTTGCACAGCTATGATGAACAAAGAAATGGAAAAAACAAAGAAAGAACTTATGGCTATAGAGGATCCTGATTTATCGAAAGTGGAAGATGGTACATATAAAGGAAAGGTGGAAACAATGCTTGTAAAGGTAGAATTAGAAGTTTCTGTAAAGAATCATAAAATAATCTCCATCTCGATAATCAAGCATGATAACGGCAAGGGTAAGCCTGCTGAAGCTATCATAGATGATATTGTCAAAGACAATTCAACTGATGTAGAACTCATTGCCGGAGCCACTATGTCTTCCCTTGTAATAAGAGCCGCTGTAATAGACGCAGTGACTAATGGGATAAAAGCTAGTTGACATTAAGTACGATTTCGGACTTAATAGAGACATGCAATATAGTTCCCCAGCCCTAAAAAGAATTAATCATCTTGTATCTGAGTTAGAGCAGATTTACCACTCTTATGCTCTTAAATATAAAATATCTGATAGCGAGTTTGCTATTCTCTACACACTCTCTGTTGAAGGCGGAGAGTGTGCCCTTTCAGATATAGTCCTACTTTCTGGCTTACCAAAACAGACAGTAAACTCCGCTATAAGGAAGATGGAAGAGGAGGAGATCATCCTTCTCTCTGATAATGGCAAGAGAAGAAAGAACGTAACTCTTACAGAGAAAGGAAGAATTAAAGCAGAGGAGAGCGTCGTCAAACTCATAGAAATAGAAAACGAGATCTTTTCTAAATGGGGAGAAGAAAAGACAGAGCGATATATCAAAGAAACAGAAGAATACAACTCTCTCATGAGAAAGGGGATCAAGTAATGTTAAGTCTCAGTGACCATTATACTCTCCCTAAGCTTCTCAGGTTTACGCTTCCCTCAGTCTCTATGATGATCTTTACATCCATTTACCTAGTTATTGATGGATTCTTCGTATCAAACTATGTTGGAAAGAATGCTCTTGCTGCTGTGAACATGGTCTACCCTATTATCATGATCATCGCCTCCATCGGCTTTATGTTCGGTAGCGGAGGAAGTGCACTGGTCGCAGCTATGCTGGGAGAAGGAGAGAGTGAGAAAGCAAAGAAGACATTTACACTTATGTATCTCTTTCCAATGGCTCTCGGATTACTAGTTGCTATCCCTGCTTTCATTTTTTTACCAAAAATCTGCATTCTAATGGGAGCGGAGGG
>CAMEQB010000077.1 GCA_945932505.1 uncultured Spirochaetales bacterium | reverse complement strand
TCGGATGTCTATGGAGAGAGAGTAGGATTTCTCATATTATCCCGTCTTCCCGTTACATTTTCTCTTGCTCTATTCTCCATTTTCATTGCTTCTGTACTGAGTGCCCTCTTGGCGCTGCTTTGTCAGATGAAGAAAGGTAAGGGGTTGGATGGAGCCATAAGGGGAGGCGTAATACTAATATCCGCTTTGCCATCCTTCTGGATTTCTCTTGTGGCCTTGATTTTTTTCTGTGGAAAACTCAAATGGTTTCCTGTAAACGGATATATCTCACCCGATAAAGGTTTCCTTCCATTTTTGAGAAGCATCACTCTCCCCTCTATTATACTTGCCTTGGGAGAGCTTTCTCTTTTGACAAGGATGTTTCGCTCCTCTTTGATCAATAGCTTTAATGAAGATTATATGACTGCATGTAAAGTAAAGGGACTGGGAAGAGTAAGAAGCATGGTACACTATGGGCTGAGAAGCGCCATAATTGCTCCTATTACACTGATTGGTAACCAAGCTGCAAAGCTCTTTGGAGGGACAGTTGTAGTTGAGACCATATTCTCTCTCCCTGGAATTGGTAGACTGTTGCTGGTTGCTGTAGAGCAACACGATATTCCACTTTTAGAGGGCGTTGTCTTATTTATTACTACAATGGTTGTAGTCATGAATTTTCTTACAGATATATTTGTGGCAATTGCCGATCCTCTTATAAGGCAAAGCGAAGGAGGAGTGAAATGAAGAAAAAAAACTTCTCTCTTATTCTTGGTGTCTTCTTTGTAGCCATCGTAATATTTCTCTTTCTTTTGTCCTTTGTTTATCTACCTTATAGCGTAGATCAGATGGATACAAAAAACAGATTCTCTCCTCCTTCATCCTCCCACTTATTAGGTACAGACCAATTTGGAAGAGACATCTTTTCCCGCATCCTTGTCTCCACCCGTTCCGCTCTAGCAGTAAGTACATCGTCAGTTTTGATGGGTACCGTGTTCGGCCTTTTATTGGGGGCTCTGGCTGCTCTTTCGCCTCATTTTATCGAAAGCATATTGATGAGATTTGTTGATGCCATGATGGCTTTCCCTGGCATTCTTTCTGCAATGGTGCTTTCTGCAGTACTGGGAAAGGGTGTGATGAACGCATCCATCGCCATAGCATTCTTTATGGTTCCTGTTTTTGCAAGGTTATCATATTCGATGATTCTGGAGAGCAAGAAAAAAGAGTATATAAAGGCTGCAAAGAGCTATGGGGCGTCTACTCCCCGCCTATTTATATTCCACATGCTTCCAGAGATGTTTACTCGTCTTATAACGCAGCTCTCCTCCAGTATAGGGGCGGCTATTCTGACTGAGTCTTCTCTTTCATTTTTGGGCCTTGGGATTCAACCTCCAGGAGCAAGCCTAGGCTTGATGCTGTCAGAAGCCAAGGGTTATATTCTGATTCAACCCTATCAAGCTCTATGGCCTGGTGTCGTCCTATCTATAGCTGTACTGGGCTTTTCATTACTGGGGGACGGAATAAACGAGATCATCAAAGGAGAGCCTGACTATGAATGAGATAGTAAGAATAGATAATCTATCTGTCATAGATAACAGACGATATCTTTTGAGAGACATCTCTCTTTCTCTCCAGCTTGGTTCCTCACTTGCATTTATCGGGGAATCAGGTAGTGGAAAGACCATGACCATAAAATCTATTTTGGGAATCCTCCCGGATGACACCGAGGTGGAGAAGGGTAAAGTGACGCTGTTTCAAAGTGACATATTATCTATCTCAGACAAAGAGAAGAGAAGACTTCTTTGTGAAAACGTAGGCTTTGTACCCCAAAATACAGTTAACTATCTTCATCCCCTATTGAAGATATCTGATCAGATTGCCGATGGTTATACCAGACTTCACGGTAGAAGAAGTAAGAAGGAAGCCTTGGAGAAAGCTAGGACACTACTGGAGAGTGTGGGTATTTCTGACCCGGAAAGAGTATTGTCTTCGTATCCTTCGCTTCTATCTGGAGGAATGAAACAGAGGGTAAATATCGCTTCTGCCTTGATGAACGATCCCTCTCTCCTTATTTCTGACGAGCCTACATCCGCTCTCGATAAAGTGGTGCAGAAGCAGGTTGCCGAATTATATCTTGACTTAAGGGAAAACAGCGGCATGTCGCTTATAGTCGTAAGCCACGATTTAGTCTTCGTAAAGAAAATCGCTGATAGAGTCGCTGTGTTTTATGCCGGTGAAATAGTGGAGATTGGAGAATGTGATGAGATATTCTCTAATCCCCTCCATCCATATACAAAGGCTCTGATTTCCCTTTCCCCCTCCCTTGTCAGAGATAAATCCAAGCCTTTGAAGGAGATCAAGGGATATATTACTGAAGAAGACAGACGAAATAAGGGTTGTCCCTTTGCATCTAGATGTAAAAGCGCAAGAAAAGAGTGCCTGGAGAGTGTAGATGTTAAAGAGATTTCAAAAACACACTATGTGAGGTGCGTTCTATGATTCTTGAAGCAAAAAACATAACAAAAGAATATAAAGTGAGGGGGAGGAAAGAACCCTTTGTTGCCTTAAATAATGTATCTTTTTCTCTTGGCGAAGGTGAAGTCTTAGGTATAGTAGGGGAATCAGGGAGTGGAAAGACAACACTCAGCGAGATAGCAGGAGGATTAAGAAAACCTACTCGTGGCTCAGTCCTTTTCCAAGGAAAAGATATAAGTGAGATGAAAAAAGATGAGTGGAGGGAGTACAGAAAAAGCGTGCAGTTTATTTTCCAGTCTCCCAAAGAGTCCATGAATCCATATTATACTATCCGCTCAATACTCTCTGAGCCTTTGACTATTAATTTTCCTTCGATGTCAAAGAGTGAGAAAGAAGACAGGATTAAAGATATGCTTGTTAGAGTCGGAATGGATCCGGAAACTACTCTTTCATTTCGTCCCAGCCACTTTTCCGGAGGTCAGATGCAGCGAATCGCCATTGCCAGAGCTCTTTTATTGGAGCCGAAGGTAATAGTGTGCGACGAGTGCACGTCGGCTTTGGATGTATCGCTGGAAGCTCAGATCATCAACCTTCTTTCTTCTCTCAAGAAAGAGACAGGAGTGTCTATGGTGTTCATTAGCCATGACATTTCACTTGTCAGATATATTTCTGACAGAATAATGGTTATGAAAGATGGCGTGGTGGTGGAGGAAGGCGAAACAGAGAGCGTAATGTCTGAGCCAAAGCACGAGTACACAAAGACTCTCATCGAAACATCGTTTCTGTAATCTTTTGTGGATATACATATTTACGCCTTCATATTCAGTTTTCTATACATCCTCGGTGTCATTCCTACACTCTTTTTGAATACTTGGGCAAAATGGCTCTGGTCAGGTATTCCAACTTTAAGTGCTATATCCAAAATAGATATTACGCTTTCAATAAATAATGCCATCGCTTCATTTACTCCAAGCATGTTCACATGACTCTTTACTACATGTGTGTCTCTTTTTTGTGGTGCAATATACAACTTCTTGTTTCCTTTATTTTATTGTGAGAGAGGAGAGAGACTAGAAGAATATCAGTGATAGAGCCACTGTAACAATTCCAGAGAGAGTCAATGCAACAGAAGACAGGGCTCCTTGTTTTTCCCCCAACTCCAGTGCCTTTGATGTGCCTATTGCATGGGAACATGTTCCTATTGATATTCCCTGTACTGTCGGATCCTTTATTCTGAAGAGGTTGATCAACACAGGAGAAAGAACATTTCCTGTGATTCCTGTAATGAGGACAGATAAGACTGTAATAGAAGGAATGCCACCTATTGTCTCTGACACTGCCATCGCCATAGGTGTAGTAATACCCTTTGGAACAATTGAGAGACAGACTGTTTCATCAAAACCTAGTGCCTTCCCCATAAAGAAGGCAAAGGTCATGGAGACGATGGATCCTGTGAGTGTACCCAGAGTGAGGGCAAGCCAATTCTCTTTTATTAGTTTCCATTCCCTATAAATATTTAGAGCAAGAGCGCAAGTAGCAGGAGTAAGGAATAAGTTTATGATGTCTCCTCCCTTCATATACCACTCAAGAGGAATATGGAAGATAAGAAGGAAAGATATGATCAAGGCATAACTGATCAAAAGAGGGTTTAGATATGACTTGTTGGTCTTTTTCTGGATTAATACCCCGATAAAAAAGGATGCAAATGATATTGATAGACCAAATAGAGGCGTGGAGAAGAGTATTTCTTTCATGATTTCTCTCCTTTCCTTGTCAGCTTCATTACTCCGCCGACAACCAGGGCTGTAGCCAAAAAAGACAGAGCCGTCGCTGCAGAGCAAAGGAGAAGTAGTTTCCACCATATATCTTTAATGACACCGAAGTATGCCATTATCTTGACTCCCGTCGGCACGAAAAGAAGTGTCATATTCTTAAGTAGCAGATTCCCTGCATCCTCTACCCATGAAAGTTTGATTACCTTGGTCTTTAGAAGAATAAAGAGGATGCACAAAGCCAGGATAGTTCCTGGAATGGGAAACGGAATCAGAGACGCAATTAGATCTCCAAGGAGACAAAGAGCCATTATAAGAGACAATTCAAGTAGCGTTTTCATAGGCGTATTTTGAATCAATCACTATTTCTTGTCATTCGAGATACCTATAGAAAATGTATAAAATATCGTCAAAAAGTTTTCTATTTAAATGAAAAGCTAAAAATCATAAATAGAAACTAAATTTTGTACGAAAATTGAAGGATCTAAGGTTGTAGGTAAGTGAAGTCTAGTTTGTCCAATACAGTGTCCCGTTATTATCGAAAGACCATAGAGATATCGGAGAGTTTATAGATGTCAGTTCTCCCAAAAAGGAAATCCGTGCTTCAATTTCATCTAATATCATAGGAATATCATTATTTATGGTAGAAAAATACAAAATTTTACTATTCTTTTATAAAGATCTAATTTTTGTACTATAAAGCAAAATAACATAAAGTAACATAATCTATGTTGCTTTATACTACAGTTATCAGGAGAAATATATGAAAGTAGCAATATTGGAGAGTCTTGGAATCAGTCACGAAGAGCTTATGTCTCTTGAAGCACCTTTTGTTAAGGAAGGCGTGGAGTTTGTAGAGTATCAGAAGACTCTGGATGTAGAGGAACTAAAGGCGGAAACAGCAGGAGCTGATGCAGTAATCATTGCAAATATGCCATATCCCGCATCAGTCATCGCTAGTAGCGATAAATTGAAGTTTATTGATGTAGCCTTCACAGGAACAGACCACGTAGGACTGGATGCAGCAAGAGAGAAGGGTATTTCTGTAAGTAACGCTTCAGGATACTCAAACGAAGCTGTATCTGAACTTGTTCTTGGTATGGTCCTTTCCTTTATGAGAAATATAACGCAGGTTGAAGCTAGATGCAGGGAAGGAAAAGACAAGACAGGGCTCGTCGGATGCGAAATCAAGGGTAAGACAGTAGGTATTATAGGACTCGGAAAGATTGGAAAGAGAACCGCAGAGATATTCAACTCTCTTGGTGCGACAGTCCTCGCTTCATCTAGATCTAAGCACTCCGATACTCCTTCTTATATAAAAGAAGTGGAGAAAGAAGAACTACTGAGAGAATCAGATATAGTTGTTCTTCACTGCCCGCTGACACCGGAGACAAGAGGACTAATCGGTAAGAAAGAGCTTGGGATAATGAAAAAGAGTGCAATACTTGTCAACGTAGCCAGAGGACCTGTTGTAGTTGAAGAAGACCTGGTCGAAGCTCTGAAAGAAGGAGAAATTGCAGGAGCTCTCGTAGACGTATTTTCTGCAGAGCCTCCTTTAGCACTCTCTACACCTATCCTATCTGCTCCTAATACTCTTCTTACTCCTCACGTTGCATTTGCAACAAAAGAGTCTATGAGTTTGAGGGCAAAGATTGTTTTTGAGAATCTGAGAGCTTGGATGGATGGAAACGTAATCAATAAGATTGTCTAAAGAAATAAGGACTCAATGACAATGAGAGGCTTCCGGCTATAAAAGGTTGGAAGTCCTCTATTTTTGGGAACTTTATCCTTATCTTTGATTTCCAACTATGAGATAAGAAGACAATGGATTACAGTCATAAAAAACTCCAAGAAGTATAAAAAGCAGTGGGAGGCAATAAAAGATTCAAAGGATCTTCTTGAAGCTACTATAAACATGGATAGCGAAAGAGTGGTCAAGGCCCTGGACAGAAGCCATGAGCTTGTCACCGGTAGGTTTAATAGCTCTGAAACTCTGCAGAGCGCCATAACATTAGCTTATTACTCTACCACCGATTATTACACTATTATCATCAAGGAGATGGATAGACGGAAGGGATATGCCGATGTAGTGATGATTCCTAAAGATTCCGATAGATCAGCTCTTGTGATAGAGCTTAAGAAAGATAAGAGCGAAGGAAAGGCAATCAACGAGATAAAAGAGAAGCACTACTTTTCAGACCTCAAACTCTATAAAGGCAACACACTCCTAGTGGTAATAAACTACGACTCCAACACAAAAGAACATAAGTGCGTGATAGAGAGAATATAAGGATACAATAATTTTTTCTTTCTTTAGTAAATACTCTTGTACTCTTGTGTGTTTGAAAATAATAAAAAATACTTTTCTTCTCTCTATTCCATTGCTACCATAATGATTGCTGGAGACTTGATTAGTAATTATCTTCTTGAGATCTGGTAAACATTTCAAAAGAGGAAACGAAATGATCACGCCTTTCAACTTGCCTTGGTTTATTCTTATAACACTGTCTTTTTCCTTGCCATTTTTTATAGCAAGAAAGCTTGAAGGAAAAAGTAGAAAAGAAAAGCTGTTCTTCGTCAAATGGTTCTCTATTGTCTCAGCTCTTCTTTGGGTCATTTATAAGTATCTTTTGTCCGTTGATCCTAATTTCTCTTTTGTTTTTTGGAAAGAACTCCCTCTTCAGCCATGTAACACGATGCTATGGCTTGGCATCATAGCCTGCATATTAGATAACGAAACTATAATGTCTTATGGCTACTATATCGGTATTCCATGTGCTTTATTGGCTCTCATGATGCCAGAGTCTGGATTTATCACAGTAAGCATTCTTTCTAACAAAGCTATCGGATACTACGGAACCCATGCATTAGTCGTTATGCAGGGCCTGTTGTTTGTTTCCTTAGGCCTATGTAAGATCGATTACAAAAACGCAATACGCTCTGTAGTATTCTTCATCTTCATGGCATTTTGCGCTCATGTAGTGAATATTCTTCTGCGAGTTACAGTTTATCCTGAAGCAACCTATTACTATACCTTTGGTTTTGACGAGAACTTTTTACTCAGAGCATTCAAGAGATTCATCCCTGTACCTCTATTATATATGACACCTATATTCATTGCCTCCGTTTTTGTTACATGCCTTGAAACTCTTATCATATCATTCTTAAAAAGATTGAAAGAGATTGGTGTTACAAATAGATTCGTAGGGCGTACATTGTGACTCTGTTATGGAGACCACCTCTATTATGAAATACATTATCAATAATC
>CAMEQB010000076.1 GCA_945932505.1 uncultured Spirochaetales bacterium | reverse complement strand
TTTTATATTATTTTTTGCAGATAAATAATACAGATTCATTATTTCAAAATAAATCTATATTCGTAGGTATTATTCTTAAAAGCGGGTTAATCAGGAATAATAAATGAGATTTGTTACTCTATTTGACCCTTATACGAATTTTACAAAAAAATAAAAAAATTTATTCACTAGGACATTAGTTGACCTAGTAAGTATAGTATTCTGTTTTCAGATAAACAAAAGGAGGCGGAAGATGACATATTCTGAAGTTAGAGAAATGTATTCAATGGATGCTCTCGAGTATATCGAGAAAAGAGAGAAGGCAAGAAAAAGAGTCTATTCATCTATCTCTTTATTCTTTTCCTGGCTTTTACCTTGGACTTTGAGCGTGGCTCTCCTTATTCTGGGAATAAATATGTTAAACGCAAAGAGCATCACGTTCTCCCTGCTCTTTCTCTCTCTTTCTCTCTTTCTATTTAGAGCTATCAAAGAAGAAAGAAAACTGAGAATAATGTTCATCTTCTTCTCCTACTTGGTCACACTATCATTTCTCCTTACCGTTATACTCTGTTGACCGTGGGCCTCTTAGGAGGCTCTTTTTGGTCCCTATTAAAGAAAGAAAAGATGTTTTATAATCTCAGCATGGACAAATTAATTGAAAGATATAAGTCTTTCTTGGACAAAGGAAAGACAGAACGTGAATGTGTAAAAGAAGTAATTGAGATAGCAGAGAAAGAGGGTTATAAGAACTTGGACTCTGTATCTACACTCTCTCCTGGAGACAAAGTCTATGTTACAGAATATGATAAGGCAATCGCCCTCTATCATATTGGAAAGGGAGATATGGAAAAGGGAATGAATGTTCTCGGCGCCCATATCGACTCTCCTCGCTTAGATATCAAGATGAAGCCTCTATATGAAAGCGACGGCATTGTATATCTCGACACTCACTACTACGGTGGGATAAAGAAATACCAGTGGGTGACACACCCTCTCGCTATCCACGGAGTAGTAGTAAAGACAAGTGGAGAGAAGATTGAAGTCGTAATGGGTGAAGATGACGATGACTTTACTTTCTGCATCTCCGATATTCTCCCTCATATTGCTCAGGATCAGATGAAAAAGACTGCAGGAGAGTTTATTCCTGGAGAAGATCTGGACCTTGTAGTAGGCTTGGACGAAAGCGCAAACGAAGAAAAGAAGGATGGAGATAAGAAAGAGAGTGCTAAAGATAAGATTCTCGCTATCCTGAAAGAAAAGTACAACATCGAAGAGAAAGACTTCTTATCTGCTGAACTGGAAGTAGTTCCTAGTGGAAAAGCAAAGTATCTAGGACTGGACAAGTCTATGGTCCTCGGATATGGACAGGACGACAGAATCTGCTCCTTCACTTCCCTCGAAGCTCTCTTGGAAGCAGAGACCATGGATAGAACATGTGTTTGTATTCTGGTTGACAAGGAAGAGATAGGAAGCGTAGGCGCAACAGGTATGGACTCTCGCTTCTTTGAAAATGCTACAGCAGAAATTCTTTGTAAGATGGGTCTTACATCTTCTCTTTCTCTCAGAAGAACTTTGAAGAACACTATGATGCTCTCCAGTGACGTAAACAGCGCATATGATCCATTGAACGCTTCTCTCTACGATAAGAAGAACTCTTCTTTCCTTGGTGGCGGAGTAGTATTCAACAAGTACACAGGATCCCGTGGAAAGAGCGGAGCATCTGATGCAAACCCTGAATTTATAGGGAAGATCAGGGCCGTACTGGAGAAGAACGATGTAAAGTACCAGATGGCAGAAATGGCAAAAGTCGACGTAGGTGGCGGCGGAACAATTGCCAAGTTCAGTGCATACTACGGTATGCAGGTCATCGACTGCGGCGTAGCAATACTGAGTATGCACGCTCCTTGGGAAATATCATCCTGTAGCGACATAGTAAATACAAAGAATGCTTATAAAGCTTTCTTGACTCTAGCTTGAATATTAATCCCCTGGATGGCCAGGGGATTAAGTTTAAACATAGAATAGCATATCGCTATATGTTGGAAGCGGCCAATAATCCTTGGCTACAATCAGCTCCAAGTTATCTGCAAAACGCCTTACATCCTCCATTCTTGGAAGGACTTCTTCCCTATAGTAGTGTGACTGAAGAGAACCGGAGAACTTCTCTGCTTCGTTTATGACTTCACTGAGTACATTTGTGGCTCCGTAAAGCTCATTTGTCAGGCTTATCACTTTCCTAAGAATATCTTCGTCAGCTCCTGGATAAACCATGTTTATGGCAGCCTTCATCTGGTTTATTCCTGTTGCAAGATCAGAAGCATATTTGGAAGCGGCTGGAATAATTCTCTTAACTGCAATATCAAGCATAGTCAAAGCTTCGATGTGGATTGTCTTTGAATACTCTTCATGGTGAATCTCACATCTGCTCTCTATCTCTTTTGCATTATAAATGCCAAACTCTCCAAAGAGTGCAATATTCTTTGGTGCAGTATACTGATCGAAGGCATCTGGAGCAGACTGAAGATTCAAGAGTCCTCTATCTTCAGCTTCTTCAACCCATTCCGGAGCGTATGCGTTGCCATTGAATACAATTCTCTTATGGTCTCTGTAGTTTGAAGCTACAAGATCTGTTACAGCTTTACTAAAGTCTGGGGCATCTTTCAATTCTTCGTAGAAGACTTTAAGAGCCTTTGCCACCATTGTGTTAAGTGCAACATTAGGACCAGCCATGGAGAATGAGGAGCCTGGCATTCTGAACTCAAACTTATTTCCGGTGAAGGCCATAGGACTTGTTCTGTTTCTATCGGTAGTGTCTTTCGGGATATCAGGGAGGACATGGACACCAAGTGCCATCTTACCTTTTTTTCTTCCTGCAAGTGATTTACCCGAAGCAATGGATTCAAGAATATCAGTCAGTTCATCTCCAAGGAACATAGATACTATTGCTGGAGGAGCTTCGTTGGCTCCAAGTCTATGATCGTTTCCAGCAGAAGCTACAGATATTCTCAACAAATCCTGATATTCATCAACAGCCTTTATTACGGCAGACAAAAAGAGAAGGAACTGTGCATTGTCTTTAGGGTTATCACCTGGCTCCAAGAGATTAATTCCTGTATCAGTAGAAATAGACCAGTTATTGTGCTTACCACTACCGTTTACACCTTCAAAAGGCTTCTCATGAAGAATGCAAGCCAGCCCATGCTTAGGAGCGATCTTCTTCATTAGCTCCATCATTATCTGGTTGTGGTCTACAGCAATATTTGATACTGAGAAGACAGGAGCCAATTCATGCTGACAAGGAGCAACTTCATTGTGGCGAGTCTTTGCAGGAATCCCCAACTTCCATAATTCTTTGTCAAGATCTGACATAAACTCTGCAACCCTGGTTCTCAAAGCACCGAAATAATGGTCGTCTTTTTCCTGCCCCTTAGGACTTCTTGCTCCAAAGAGAGTACGTCCTGTAAGTCTAAGATCCTTTCTCTTTCTATAGTCTTCAGCATCGATCAAGAAATACTCCTGCTCTGCTCCCACTGTTGTTATGACTCTCTTGACATCTGTCTTTCCAAAAAGATGGAGAATCTTGACTGACTCTTCGCTTATAGCTTCCATACTTCTCAAAAGCGGAGTCTTTTTATCCAATACTTCTCCTGAATATGAACAGAAAGCTGTAGGGATACAGAGAGTATCTTCCTTAATGAATGCATAACTTGTAGGATCCCAAGCTGTGTAACCACGAGCCTCAAAAGTAGCTCTCAGTCCACCTGAAGGGAAAGATGAAGCATCAGGCTCACCCTTAATAAGTTCCTTTCCACTGAAATCAAGAATAACCTTTCCTCCTTCAAGAGGAGTAATAAATGCATCATGCTTTTCAGCTGTCATTCCTGTGAGAGGCTGGAACCAATGAGTAAAGTGAGTAGCCCCCTTCTCAATAGCCCAATTCTTCATAGCGTTTGCAACGCTGTTTGCAACATTAAGGTCAAGGTCCTTTCCTTCCCTTATTGTCTCTTTAAGGGCTTTGTAAACATCCTTAGGTAGTCTTTCCCTCATGGCCTCATCATTAAAGACCATGGATCCGAAATAAGATGCAACAGTTTCCATTTTGCGCCTCCGTCACATATTCCATTCTTATTACAGAAAAGAAAAAGTGATGTCAACAGAAATGGTGTTATCTTAACATTCTCTTTGCTATTTGTTTTCTCGTAAACAAAAGAAGGAATGAGAAAACCAGCATCAATATAGAGATCCACTGGCTGAGAGATAGCTTGAAATACACTCCCCTAACCTCATCTCCTCTCATAAACTCTGTAAAGAATCTGATGATCGAGTATGAGACGAGGTATATCTCAAGTGAGTATCTTCCTTCTTTTAACCTATATATAAATAAAGCGTTGAACAATAATAATAGAAGGATAGCTTCCAATAACTGCACGGGGAAACGGGAGACATCAGACCATGAATAACTCACGGCCAAGGGGCCGGAGTACGGAATGCCATAACAGCATCCACCAAGTAAACATCCGATTCTGCCAATTGAATGCATCAAAGGGATGATGAAAGCCACACTCTCCAAGAGAGAAAAGAAGCTCTTTCTATGAATGGCACCAGCCACCACTAACAATAAGAGAGCTCCTAGAAGCCCCCCATAAAATACAAAACCTGAATTAAGAAAACGAGAAAAACTCTCTATAGAAGAAAACACATTCTTCCAGTCAATACTATTATATGATACTGCAACATATAGAGCTTTAGAGCCTATAATGGCTCCAAGAAGCATGTAAGCCTCCATCAATATAGTGTTGTCAAATGAAACACAAAGCCTCTTTCTCATTAAGAAAACAATAACATTTCCCACCACGAGGGATAAAAGAAGCATTAATCCATAGGACGATATATTCAAACAAAAGAGATGCATCAATAGAAGCCCAAGAAGCAACCCACTGCACCTGCACAGATTACAAAAAGCACAATGCCTAGGCACAGAGCTATTATGGAGCACACAAGACCTGCAGTAGCCATCTTCTCATTCACTATATCTCGTCTTCCCATTACACCGAATATTATTCCCAATATAGCGCAGATCGTACCTATTACTCCCAAGTACCCTGCAGAAAATATAGAAATACAAAGAGATACAATTCCTAAAACAAGTGAAGCAATCCCCATTTTTCCACTCCTATAAACAAGATGTAATATGGTTCACTTTATTTCTTTCGTCAAGAAAACTTATATAAGCAGATTAATGTCATACAAAGCAGGTGTAATATGAACATATTTATATCAATCTAACTTATAAGATAAATCATCCGGTATAAAATGAAGAGTGTCATTACTGATCTTCTTTCTTCACTCGACAAACGCGGTCACCATAAAAAACATAAACCAATTTAGCTATAGCTAATATTTAAACATGAAACAAATAAGGGCAAAAAATAGAAGTTTTTTCAAAAAATTGCCTTTCTCTCCATTGACAACCACCCTCTATTTTTTTCATTATCTTATCCATATTTTTTGGAATTTACATATGAAAGGAACTGTGGGAAAGATTAGAAAATCCTCTTCTAGAGAGCAGTTTTGCCCTCTAAGGGAGACTCTCACACTCGCCATACAGGAGACACCTATCACGGGTGTCTCAATTTTTTTGGAGGAAAGAAATGGCTAAACACATCTTTGTTACAGGAGGAGTTGTATCCGGACTGGGTAAAGGCATTACAGCAGCAAGCTTGGGACGCTTATTGAAGGCAAGAGGCTTTAAGGTGGCGTCCCAGAAATTAGACCCTTATATGAACGTAGACCCTGGCACAATGTCACCTCTCCAGCATGGAGAAGTCTTTGTAACAAACGATGGAGCAGAAACAGATTTGGATCTTGGCCACTATGAGAGATTCATAGATGAAGACCTATCTAAGTTTTCTAACCTTACAAGTGGAAAAGTATATTGGAATGTCTTACAGAAAGAGAGAAACGGAGAATACCTCGGCCGAACTGTCCAGATTATTCCTCACGTTACAGACGAAATAAAGAACTTCATCTACTCCTGTGGAGAAACCAGCGGAGCAGATATAGTCATAACAGAAATCGGCGGCACGACAGGCGACATCGAGTCCCAGCCATTTTTGGAGGCCATTAGACAGATTGGACATGAAGTGGGGCCTCAGAACTGTTTATTTATCCACGTTGTCTTGGTTCCATATCTCTATGCATCCGGAGAGCACAAATCAAAACCTGCCCAGCACTCCGTAAAGGAGTTGATGAATACAGGAATATTTCCTGACGTTATAGTCATGAGAAGTGACGAGCCTATAGAAGAGTCTATAAAAGAGAAAATCTCTCTCTTCTGTAATGTCAAGAGAGAGTGTGTAATTGAGAATAAGACTGTTCCTGTTCTATATGAGGCACCACTGATGCTCCATGAAGAGGGACTTGATAACGTAGCTGTAAAGATTCTCGGCCTCCCTGATCGCCCGGTCGATCTCTCTGAATGGACCAACATGATAGATAGGATCCACTCTTCCAGCCGAAAAGTTACTATTGCAATGGTTGGAAAATACATGGAACTCCATGATGCATACTTATCTGTGATGGAAGCATTGAAACATGCTTCATGGCAGGAAGGAGCTACTGTAGACATTAAGTGGGTCGACAGTGAGACAGTAAATAAAGACACAGAAGAAGAGATATTCTCAGACGTCGACGGCATCCTCGTTCCAGGTGGCTTTGGATACAGAGGCGTCGAGGGAAAGATCGAAGCTGTAAGATGGGCAAGAACAAACAATATTCCTTTCCTGGGAATATGCCTTGGTATGCAGGTAGCAGTAATCGAGTTTGCAAGAAACGTGCTGGGCATGAAAAAGGCCAACTCTTCAGAATTCCTACCAGACGGCGACGAAAGCGTCATAGATATTATGCCTGATCAGAGAGGCGTAAAGAAGGGTGGCACAATGAGGCTTGGCGCTTATCCATGTAAGACAAAAGAGGGTTCACTCTTAAGAGAGCTATACGGCTTAGAGATGATCAGTGAGCGTCATAGACATAGATATGAGTTTAACAATGAATACAGGTCACGCTTCGAGGAAAACGGTATGGTTCTCTCTGGAACAAGCCCTGACGACAGACTTGTGGAGGCTGTAGAGATTCCTGAGCATCCATTCTTCATTGCAGTACAGTTCCACCCTGAGTTTAAGTCAAGGCCTCAGAGACCTCATCCATGTTTCTCTGGCCTTATTAAGGCAAGCTTAGAAAGAAGAGAAAAATAAAGAGTATAGAGCCATTTGTAAAGAGTGGCTCTATTATTTTTCAATTACTCTCCAATATCCACATCTCTTACTTCCTACTCTTTCTATTAATCCCTTTTCTCTTAATTTTGCGGAGTATTTCTGAACTGTCATGTATGAGAGTTTCAGGCGATTAGATATCTCTAATAGCGATATATTGGGATTATTCCTAATCTCAAGAAGGATTTTTTCCTCTGTCTCATTTATCGCCAGAGAACCTGGTACCAATTCTATTTCTTCCTTTGATTCACTCTTTTTCATACTTCGAGATAAAGGAATATTATACTGATATATTCACCATAAGCCCC
>CAMEQB010000075.1 GCA_945932505.1 uncultured Spirochaetales bacterium | reverse complement strand
ATAATACTTTCCTCATCTTTTCTTTTTGCTTCTATCACTATTGAAGAAGCAGAAGAAATGATGATGAGAAATAATCCTAGTATCAGGAGTGCTGAGGAGGCTGTAGTCCAGGCTGGACTTGATTTGAAGGATAGTAAGGCTAATTTCTCTCCAACAATTGAACTCAGCGGATCTATGACATATATGACGGATCCCCTCATAGGACCAGTGATCATGGAGTCTTCAGACATCCTTTCCCAGATGGGGCTTGGAAGCTATGCTGATAGTGCCTCAGGCTATGTGACACTTTATGACGGCATGGAGAATACTATGTATATGGGTTCTCTTTCTCTAACTCAGCCTCTAATTACTTGGGGAAAATTAGGAAAGGCTGTAGACCTATACCAGAATATTCTTACAGCACAGTCTCTCAGAAAGGATGATACTGTCGCACAGCTAAAAGCAGAGCTACGTGTCAGAGTGTGGTCCCTCAAGTACCTAAAGGAGATGAATGCGCTTATAGATGAAGCATCAACTCTATCAAAAGAACTAGTAGATATAGCAAAGAGTGGTTATGAAAGCGGGATGCTACTAAGGCAGGATTGGCTTAGTGCAGAGATCAGTGCCCTTGAAGTTGAAGTAAAGAAAGCGGAGCTTGATCAGAATAATAGTTCTGTTCTTGAAGGCCTTAGAAGTCTTATAGGTGACTATACATTATTAGTTGATGACATAGAAATGCCTGAAGATGAATCCTTTCTCTATAAGTATAAAGAGATTGACTTGGATTCTTTGATTGAGAAAGCTACAAATGATAACAGCAATAACCTCAAGGCCATAAAGAATCTTATCGGTGCATACTCAAATCAGAAGAGCATCGCTGAGAGAAGTATGTATGGTATCCCTGATTTTGCTCTTCAGGCGGAGCTTTCTTATTCAAACTCAAGGCTTCCTTTTATACAGACTGGATGGAAACAGAATGACAATAGCTCTCTCAACCTATCCATTGGCTTCAAAACAACTCTTTGGGATGGAGGAAAGGCAATAAATAACTTAAATAGAGCAAAGTCTAATATAAGAGATGCGGAGTCTCAGTACGATGGTGCGCTTAGCCAGATAAGAAGTGCTGTAATATCAAACTACAACGGGATGAAGACAAATATTGCAAACATTGAGTATCAGAGTGAGAAGATAGAAAACCTTAATAGTGAATTGGAAAACATCCGAATCGGACTAAAGTATGGGCAGAACTCAGTGAGTGACGAGAAACAAAAGATGCTTGAAATCGTGGAAGCAAAGAGTAATCTTCTTGCATCAAAGATAGCTCTAGTGCAAAATGTATACACTCTTGATTACCTTGTAGGAGCTGAGATTCTGTGATCCAATACGGATTTTTTAAGATTCTGGTTTTGACGCTTTTATTTGCTCTTGCCGGATTTATAGATTCTATTGCAGGGGGAGGCGGTCTTGTCTCCCTCACTTCTTTGTATGCTGCAGGACTTCCTGCTGTCAATGCTGTCAGTACAAATAAGTTTTCTATGACTTTCGGTACGCTCTTTGCCACTTTTAATTACGCAAAAGAAAAAAAGATAGTGTGGCGACTTGTCATTCCCAGCGTTCTCTTTGCTCTTATCGGCTCATCGCTTGGAGCCCAGCTGGCTTTGCGTTATGCAGATACTATGCTCAGATATATGCTTCTTGTAGTTCTGCCTATTTTGACTTTCCTTACATTGAAGAAGAAAGAAGAGAAGGGTAGTGGGATGATTAAAGTCAGTGATAATCCTCTCTTTTTTAATATCTCATCTCTCTCATATGTAGTCTCAGCTGTGGCTTCATTTGCCATCGGAGTTTATGATGGATTCTTTGGACCAGGAACAGGTACTTTCTATACTATTTTGTTCTCATTTATGGGACTACCGCTTATATTCAGTGCCGGTACTACAAAAGTTTTGAATCTAACTTCCAATATTGCCGCCTTTACAACATTCCTGATCAACGGAACTATTATCTATGTAATAGGAATACCATGTGCTGTTTCTTCAATAATCGGAAACCTTATCGGCTCAAGATATGCTCTTAAAAAGGGTGGAAAAGCTATAAGAAAGGTTCTTGTTGTAGTAATAGTACTCCTCTACATAAAGATATTGGCTGAGTTCTTCTTATAAGCCCTTCTCAGCCACAAACCTGATGTGGAGCATATCTACGCCTTTATAATGTTTAATAGAAGTGTCTCTTGGGAGCATGCCGTTACGTATAGCAACACGCATTGAAGAAGTATTTGTGTCTCTGATTATTGAGCAGACTTCTTTTGCTCCCAGTGTATTAAATGCAAATTCCTTTGTAGCCTTTGCAGCCTCTATTGCATATCCCTTTCCCCAGTGCCTCCGATTAAAGAGATATCCTATCTCAAGTACCTTTTCGTCGTTCCATGGCTGGTATGTAAGTCCGCATTGACCGAGAAACTCTGATGTGACTTTATCTTCAACGGCCCATAGCCCTAATCCATATTCTTTATAACGATCCAGTTGCCTCTCTAGCCAAGCTTCTGTTTCTTTGTCATTGAATGCACCTTCATATGCATACATGGCTAGGGGATCCTCTAGCGTCTCTTTTATGTTATCAAAGTCACTAATGCTTAGTCTTCTTATTTTTAGTCTCTCAGTCTCTATGAAATACATGTTCATTTCCTATTCTTGGAGAATAATGCCTGGAAGATGACCATCATTTCAAGTCTTCCCATTACCATGGCTATCATCATGACTGATAGTGAAACAGGAGAAGTCGTTGGACTTGTTACTCCTATTGATAATCCTACAGTTGACAGGGATGAAGTATACTCAAAGAGAGCGTAGAGAATAGGGCAGTCTTCTGTTGTGGATAATACAATTGTTCCAAAGATCAAAAACAATAGATAGAGTGAGAAATATGAGAAAGCATCGTTTCTCTCACCTTCATCTATTATATGAGACTCCCTGCCTTTTACCATTTTGTCTACAATGACAGTGCCTTCGGGAGATATCTTCTCTTTTATGCTCTTTATTGTAGACTTGAAGATAATATAGAATCTTTCAAGCTTAATACCTCCTGCAGTGCTTCCTACACCTCCTCCGATTATCATCAATACTATCATGACAAATACTGCTCCTTCAGGAAGAGTAGTGTAGTCGAGAGTAGAGAAACCAGTTGTAGATAATGCTGATAGAGCATTGAATAGAGTTATTCTGAAAGTAGAACCTACACCATAACCCTTCTCTAGTAGAATCAGGATCATTAATCCAGAACCTATAAAGAGTAAAGAGAAGAAAGTCTTAATCTCTGTTGAACGGAAGAAATCTCTTATTCTGCCACTTAATAGTGTCAAAAGAAGAGAGAAGTCCAAAGTTCCAAGTATCATGAGCTGTGACGTTATTATCTCAATAGATAAAGAATCGTATGCTCCTATACTCAGCATCCTATTGGAAAAACCTCCGGTAGAGAGGGCGCACATGGAATGGACTACGGAATCCAGCATTGTCATTCCTGCTATTTTGTATTCAATTGAGCCAAGTAGGAGGAAAGAGAGATACATAATTGTAATTGTCTTTGCTGTCTTTCTAATATTTGGCTTGACTCTATCTACATGGCCTTCCGCTTCATATAACTCA
Source organism: uncultured Spirochaetales bacterium (assembly GCA_945932505.1). GTDB lineage: Bacteria > Spirochaetota > Spirochaetia > Sphaerochaetales > Sphaerochaetaceae > Ornithospirochaeta. The sequence goes on along the minus strand of CAMEQB010000075.1, from coordinate 4,177 downwards.
GCTTCTTCTCTTCCCTTGAAGAATAGAAGTATCATCATGACAAAGCCCAGGCCTCCGATATACTGGAGCATAGCTCTATATAAAAGAAGAGTCTTTGGTAGTTTCTCTACATCAAGAATACTAAGGCCTGTGGTAGTAAGTCCACTGATTGATTCAAAAAGAGCTCCGATGAATGTAGTGGTTTTACTACCTAGAAATGGAAAAGACAAGACTAAAAATCCATAAAGCCAAATAAAAGAGACTGTAGAGCTGATTGATTTAAACCTAAATCCTAATTTATCTACTGTGAAAGAAATAAGTATGGAGACAAAAAAAGGAATAAGGAAAGAAGTTAAAATAAAACTCTCCCCTTTAAAAAAGGGTACGAAAGGAAGGGGGAGAAGGAGAATGAAGGAAACGACTTCCATCATTCTTCCTAGTCCCATGGATCTTTTACTCATTTTGCTGCCGTTCTCAAGAAGGAATCCAGTTTATTCTGATCAGAAGAGAGTACAAGGAGAATATCATTGTCCCTGATGGTAGTGTCTCCACGTGGAACTAAGTTCTCGTCTCCTCTCATAATACAGCCTATGATGATTTCTCTAGGAAGATTTAACTCCCATAGCTTCTTGCCACTTAGCTCAGAGCCTCTGTGTACTGGGGTTTCTGAGATAATCATCCTGCCGTTCCCGATACTTAGGCGATTTGTCACTTCGTCTTTCAGAGCTTCCTCTTCCATAATAGTAGTGACCATATTTAAAGGAGAAATAATTCGGTCTACGCCCATTTTGTAGAAGAAGGAAGACTTTTCTCCGTCTTCTAGAAGTGCAATGGTCCTCTTTACTTTAAATTCATCTTTACATATCTCTGATATGATCAGGTTTTTCTCGTCGCACTCTGTTACAGCGATGACAATATCTCTAGACTCTGCAGAAGCATCTTTCAACACAGACTTTCTTGTGCCATTTCCGAAAATAACAGAAAGTCCTTTTATCTCAGCAAGTCTTTCACACTCTTCGCTGTCATCATTTATGACAGTAACTGAGCATCCTCGCTTTAATAGAGAAGAAGCGATTGCTTTCGCAAGTTTATATTCACCAACTATCAATACTTTCTTTCTATCTATCTTATTATCCATATTAATCTCCGATGTACTTGCTTATCTCGTTGATAGAAAGGGAAGGAGGGCATATTGTCTTTATCTCATATTTTTCACATAGATCGATCTTCTCCTGGTCTCTGACTCTTGCAACAACCTTATCCACTGAGAAACAAACCTTGGCTATCTGAGAAGCTGCTATGTTTATTTCATCGCTCTCTGTTGCTGCGATAAATAGAGTAGCGTCTTTTATTCCTGCTTCTTCAAGCTTTTCCAAGTCTGTAGCATAAGAAAGGATAGTGGATCCACCAAAAAAAGAAGGAAGGAGTCTAAAGGCGTTTCTATCGTTGTCTATTACAGTAACATCCCATTCCTCTAGGGAGAGGTCTCCTGCAATACGGGAGCCAAATCTACCACATCCAACTATTATTGCGTTTTTCTTTTTTGTATTCTTTTTATTAAAGATCATTTGCAGTCCTTTTCTGTATATGCGCACTTTTTGCACACGTCACCTGTTCCTAGCCTCTCGAGATTCCATATTGCAGGAGCATATGTTGGATCTAGAGAATAAGAAGCCCTATAGTGTCTGATTGCTTTTTCTTTATCAAAACGTCTTTCTTCCAAAAGGCCTAATAAGTTTTGTGGAATAGGAGAGTCTGGCATTTTCGCCATCTCTATTTCTATTACCTTCCTGCATTCATCATACTTTTCTTCATTAAGTAGATTCCTGCACTTTTCTTCTATATTCAAAATAATAAATCCTCCATAATCGCTTGGAGGATAAACAATTCTTTATCAGATGTGTGTTGCTATTATAGCTGGAGCTGTTTGAATGTCATACGAAATAGCGTATAAGTGTGAGAAAGTTGTGAGAAATAAAGATTGTTGTAATTTTTCTGTTATTACAACTCTTTAAGTCTATATCCCACACCTATCTCCGTTTCAATATACTGTGGCTTTGCAGGGTTCTCTTCGATCTTTCTTCTAGTTGATGCCATTACAGATCTCAGTACCTGTGTGTCTTCACCATATCCTTCCCCCCATATTGTCTTAAGTATTGTTCTATATGTCAGAACTTTACCAGGGTTCTTGATGAATAATAGAAGAAGCTGGTATTCAAGGGGGGTGAGGTGAATATCTTCTCCCTTCTTCCATACCATATGTGCCCTGTTGTCTATCTTCAAGTCGCCATACTCATAAACGCTGTCATCTTCTTCTGTCGATGTATGTGTCGTCATCCTTTTATAGTGGCGGAGAGCAACTCTTATCCTTGCCATCAGCTCAGTAGCAGAGAATGGCTTTGTAAGGTAATCGTCAGCACCGTCATCCAGGGCCATAGCTTTTTCTTTATCTTGGTCCCGAGCTGACACGATAATAATAGGCACTTCGCTTTTTTCTCTTATTCTCCTAAGAATATCCATGCCGTCTATATCTGGTAATCCTAGATCTAACAGTATTAAGTCTGCACCTTTCATAATAAAAGAGGAGAGTCCATCCTTACCGTTTAAGGCTCCTTCAACTTCAAAGCCAGAGTTTTCTAGGGCATAAATCATGAAATTCTGAATCTGTACGTCGTCTTCTATTACTAATACTCTTTCCATTCATCAATCTCCCAAAGGCAGGGTGAATACAAACTTCGCACCTTTACTATCTGTTCTGTTTTCTCCGTAGATTGTGCCTCCATGGGCTTCAACTACTGTCTTACAGATAGTAAGTCCCAGTCCGATTCCTTTCTTTGCATCTGAACTTCTTGTATTAGAAGTGTAGAAAAGATTAAAGAGATTTGGAATATCTTCCTCTTCTAATCCTTCTCCGCTGTCAATACAAGAACATATTGCTTTTGTAGAGGAGTATTCGAGAGTGATCTTTATCTCCTCTTCTTTCTTTGTATGCTTTACAGCGTTATCAAGGAGGTTGTAGATGACTTGCTCAATAAGCTTTGCATCCATTGGAACAAGAACAAAAGAGAGGGGAGTCTCTACTGTGATGTGCCTGTCTTCGAAGCTTTTTTCTATATGGGCGACAGCACTTCCTATTACTTCTTCCATAGCTTCCATCTCTTTATGTACTACTACCTTCCCATCCTGCAAACGAGTTAGGGAGAGAATATTCTCCACCAAGTCCCTCAGCCATGCAGCATCTTGATAGATTCCTTTTAATAGTACTTGTCTCTTATCATCTTTTACTGTCATATCCATCAGTATTTCAGATGTCCCCATAATGCCTGATAAAGGAGTCCTGAGATCATGGGAAATAGCTCTCAGCAAGTTTGCTCTCTCTCTTTCCCTCTCCATTGTCTCTCTGACTTTTGCCTTTTCTTCTGTGATTTCGATTCTATCCAGCGCTAGGGCAATATTTTCGATTATGGAGTGGAGAAGGTTCTTCTTAGATAGAAGAGTAGAGCTATCTACTGTTTTATCAACATTAATTACTGCCAAGAGATTCTCTCTTCCATTTACAGGGAAAGAAAGAGTATCGTCTCTTTCTACATACTCTTCTCTAAGATCAGAGATTGCATTTCTGATAGATTCAACGTCCTCTATGTTTCTGTGTATAACTTCTTTTCCTAATGTCTGGACAAAAAGAGGAGAAGAATACTGACCTCCAAGATATATTCCTCCAGTGTTGCACTGTAAGAGCCTAGATATACTTTTAACGGCTATTATCATGACGCTCTCGCTGTCAGGGGCATCTGAAAGAGATGAAGAGAGCTGATAAAGAATCTGGTTTTCTTCACTTTTTTCTGTAGCAGTCTCTCTCAGTACTTTCTCTTTTGCTGTAATGGTGGATGTGATTAAAGACGTAGTCAACATTATGATGAACGTGATTATGTAACTAGGGTCACTTACTGCCAAAGTATGGTATGGAAGGGTGAAGAAGTAGTTATAACAGAATAGAGATATAACGCAGCTCGCTATTCCAAAGGCATAACCAGTGGTAAAAAGAGAGATAAGCAACACAGCAAGTATATATATGATTACTATGTTCGTCTCAGGAAAACCCAGTTTACGAAATAGTATTGAAAGAAGAGTAAATATAACTGTAAGCGAAATAAGCTTCAGTGTATCAAATAAAATCTGTTTATATTTCTTATTCATT
>CAMEQB010000074.1 GCA_945932505.1 uncultured Spirochaetales bacterium | reverse complement strand
CTCCAGTATGTTGACGGGCCCGCTTTTGGCGCTCCTACTCCCTCGAGAGAAAAATAACATATATAGAAAAAGTAGTCTATATGATGGATTTTTTCAAACTCTTCTTGCAATACTTGACGTAACTTGCGTTAATTGGAAGTAGGAGAAAAAAATGAAAAAATTGGAAGACTACGTCAGAACTATTCCTGACTTCCCTAAAGAAGGAATTCTCTTCAGAGATATTACATCTGTTCTTCAAGATAAAGAGGGTCTACACCTTGCAATAGACACAATGGAGAAGATTATAAAAGATATGGAGCCTACAGTTATTGCAGGTGCGGAAGCTAGAGGCTTTCTTCTTGGAATGCCTGTTGCCTATAATCTCTCTCTACCTTTTGTCCCTGTGAGAAAGAAAGGAAAACTGCCATGTGAGACAGTATCTGAGTCATATGACCTGGAATATGGATCAGCAGAGATCGAGATCGATAAAACAGCGATCAAGAAGGGTGACAGGGTAGTATTGGTTGATGACCTTATTGCTACCGGTGGAACAATGAAGGCTGCCATAGCTCTCATTGAGCGCCTTGGCGGAGAGGTGGCAGGAATTGCAGCTTTAATTGAACTGGTGGACTTGAGGGGAAGAGAAATCCTTTCTCCTTACAGAGTTGAGAGTGTAATTCAATACGAAGGCGACTAATAATAGCCATTTTCAACGTTTTTTTATCATTGAAAGTCGGAACTTTCACCCACCTTTGCTATGACAATGTAATTAGGGCATATGGCCTTAAAAGGAAGTACTATGGACAGAGTTGTATTTAGAGGAAATGGAGACAGATTCGGAAACTATGGGCCTGAGATTAACAAGGCTTTAAAAGAATGTGCCGGTAAAGCTGTCCTTTACATAGAGAAGGGAGTATATCCTACTGGACCAATCGATATTCCATCTCACACAAGGCTTGTGTTGGAAGAAGGCGCAGAGCTTTCATTTATCGATGATTTCTCAATCTATGGGCCTGTGGAAACCTGGTGGGAAGGAGTACCTTGCTGGGCGATGCATCCTTGCTTCTTTATTTCTGAAGTAGAAGATGTTGTCGTTGAAGGTGCCGGCGTCTTGAGAGGTAACGGAAAGAAGTGGTGGGATTATATTCTTAACTGGAAGAATACTGGAAGAGTAGCTGGACCAGAGACTAAGGAAGAGCTTCTCTTTGCTTCTCTTAATAAGGGTTACGAAGATCAGCCAGGTGGTGGCGGTGGCAGGCCAAAGCAGTTCCTGAGACCACCACTTTTGCAGATTAATAAGAGCAAGGATGTAGTAATCAGGGGAATCACTGTTACAGAGAGCCCGTTCTGGACGATTCATCCTCTTCTTTCTGATAACCTTTTGATCGAGAACGTACATGTAAAGAACCCTTATGACTCACCTAACACAGATGGTATCGACATCGAAATGTGTCAGGGTGTCACAGTCAAAGGCTGTACTGTAGATGTTGGAGACGACGGTATCGCAGTTAAGAGTGGCAGTGGTGCCCTTGCGCGCGAGAAGGGAAGAGTCGCCAAGGATATTCTCATTGAAGACTGTAAGGTACTCTCTGCCCATGGAGGCCTAGTCGTCGGCAGCGAGACAGCAAATGGTGTTGACAACATTACAGTAAAAGACTGTTTCTTTGATGGAACAGACAGAGGTGTAAGAATTAAGACAAGAAGAGGAAGAGGCGGAAAGATCAGAGGAATAAACGTATCCAACATCACTATGGATAATGTAATCTGCCCAATATCTATTAATATGTATTATAGATGTGGCGATCCTGATCCTGTTGCTTTCTCTCTTGAGTCCCAGCCTATTAACGATTTGACTCCTGAGATATCTGATGTATCCATCAGTGGACTAAAGGTTACAAATGCAAGAGCTTCAGCATCTTTCATCGTAGGTCTCCCTGAAGCGCCTATTAAGAACGTAAAGATCGAAGATTGTGATATCCAGCTTTCAGACAAAGTGGAGAAAGGACTGGAAATCGAGATGTGCAGGGGAATCGTGATGAACGATTACAGGGGCATCAGAGTAATCAACTCAGAAGTTGAAGTAAAGAATACCAGGGTCAATGTAGAGCCTCCAGTATCTATTGAATAACAAGAGTTCAGTTTTAGAAATAAAGAAAGCCCGGTTTTTGCGGGCTTTCTTCACATATATAGCTATTAGTTTCGTGTTCTTTATAGAGAGAAAGTTTCTGAGAAGAACTTGTAGTTCTCTTCGAAGTTGTGGGTGTGGCTGTCCTTGACTTCGTTTGTATAAGTATGGAGACCAAATATTCCTTCTTCCATCTCGATAAGTGTTGCTGCAGTGTTTGAACAATGGTCACTTATTCTTTCATAGTTTCCAATTAAATCGTTAAATATGTAGCCATTGAGAATAGTGCATTCGCCCTTTGTAAGACGATCGACGTGGTTAAAGCGCATCTTTTCACATAGTTCGTCGATTACTTCCTCGAGAGGCTCTACCAGGTATGCCTTATCTAGGTCGTTGTCTATGAATGACGAGACTGTAATATGCATGATTCTTTCAAGAGCATTCATCATTACATCCATTTCATGAATGGCACCAGGAGTGAAAGTAATCTCTTTTTCTTTAATCTCTCTTGCACTCTCAGCAATGTTCAGTGCATGGTCGCTGATTCTTTCGAAGTCTGTGAGAGTGTGGAGATACTTTGCTACGGACCTATTGAGATCTGTAGGCATCTCTCTTCCAGTAAGCTTTGTCAGGTATGTACCGATAGTGTCTTCATATTTATCGATGATACCCTCGATTCTCTCAACTTCTTCAAAGCCTCCGTCTGTATATCCGTTTCTAAGAAGCGTGAAGGCGTCAAGAATATTCTTCTCAGCAAGCTCTCCCATCTTGTTGATGGCGATTCTTGCGTTTTCAACGGCAAGAGGTGGATAAGAGATAAATCTTTCTTCAAGCCTCTTGATGTCATCAAGCTCTTTGTCCTGCTTCTCTGCCTTGTCTTTGATGATTGTAGATACAAGTTTCTCCAACACTGAGATGAATGGAAGAAGCAGAGCTACTACAATTAATCTGAATACTGTATTTACCAGAGCTATGTTTACACTTCTTAGAGACATTGACATGAAAGGAAAGTGGATTATGGCATTGAGTGAATAAAAGAGTATAGAGAAGACGATTACACCAAGAACGTCTACGACAAGATATGAAAGAGCTGTTCTCTTTCCATCTGTGCTTGCTCCAAGAGCTGATAGAAGTACAGGAACTGAGGCTCCGATGGCAATACCCATTATTATAGGGAGTGCAATCTCAAAGGTTATTACACCGGTAGAGGAAAGAGCCTGCAGGATACCTACGGAAGCGGAAGCACTCTGGATTACTGTTGTAAATACCATTCCGATCAATATACCTAAAATAGGATTAGAGAATTGAGTGAGAAGAGTAAGGAAGACTTCGCTTTCTCTTAGGGAGCTGACAGAAGAGCTCATGGCCTTCATGCCGAACATCAAAATAGCAAATCCCATTAGGATATCGCCAGTGTGGTGATGTGACTGTTTCTTTGAGAAGAGCCTTAGATATATACCGACTATTGCAGTGATTGCAGATAGGGTCTCTGTAGACAATAGGCTCAATATTCCGTTGCTTCCTCCGATGTCGGAGAGAGAAATAATCCAACCTGTGATACTGGTTCCGATGATTGCACCCATGATGATGGATATGGCTTGCTTCATCTTCATCATTCCAGAGTTTACAAAACCTACAACCATGACTGACGTTGCAGAAGACGATTGGATTACAGCAGTAACTCCTGTTCCTAATAGGATACCTTTTAAGGGTGTTCCTGAGAGCTTATATAATATTAGTTCAAGCTTGTTTCCTGCTACAAGCTTCAGGCCCTCCCCCATAAGCGTCATTCCAAATAGGAATAACGATACTCCGCCTAGAAGCGACAAAGCGTCGGCTAAATTCACAATTTGCTCCCTTTACCTATGATTATTTGTTATGAGTCTATAAGAAATTCTTCTATTTGATAATAGCTTTATTCTCTCTTTTGTATTTTCGTTTCAATTTTGTCCTAAGTTATATTTATGTTTACATACGATACCTTGGCAATTTTCCAAAAAAGTAAGCGATATCTCTCCTTTATAGAGGAGGCTGAGTCTTTTGTTTCTGCGGCAACTTCTTTTTTCCTCTCATCTCCTGAACTTGTTACAAGCATATGTCGTCTTTATTGTCGAAAACCAATAAGCGGCGACCTTCAGCTTATGGGAGAGTATGACGGGTTATCTGTATATATGGAGAAAGGAGAGAAGCACTCTCATATCCTGACTCTATCAGACGGGCGTACATATGCTTGGAACGGAAAGAGATTTGTCCGAGATAACCTTGAGTTTGCACTCTATGAGGATGTTTAATCGTCATCGTTATATTCTTTCCTCCCCGAAAAAGCGAATATTCTCCATACATTCGGTCTTGTTATTGTGTCTTCCTCTTTATATTTCTCATCCTTTTTTTCGATAACCGTCTCAGTCCCTTTTCGGGACTTGTTTGTTGTGTCTATTCCTTTCATATTTTCCCCCAGATGCGTTAACCTCTTACGGCCGATGTGAGCGTGTTTTCCTTTACACTCTCTTTTGTCTTCTCTTTCCTTGGATAGGAATGAGATAGATAAAGGGAAAGTTTTGCAGATACAGGGCCGATCAATTCATAAAGCACACTTGAAGAGAGAATAATGGTCTCTAGAGCCCTGCCTTCCTCTCCTCCCAAAACCTTTGCCCCCATGGCTGCAAGACCTATGGCCACTCCTGCTTGTGGAATAAGGGCTAGTCCCAGATAGTTACGTACGCTTCCGCTTTTATGTGTAACAAGAGAACCCAAATATGCTCCAGAGTACTTTCCTATTATTCTTGTGAAGAAATAAACAAGCCCGATTATAGAAAGAGGCATGTTTCCAAAGCCTTTCATTCCGCAAAATAGAGAACCGATATCGAAGTTCAATCCTGAACGGACAAAAAATAGGAGTAGGATAGGAGGACTAAAGTAGCTCAGTTGCTTAAAGAGTCTCTCGTCTCCTGTAGCGTTGATATATACCATACCCATGGACATGCATCCCAGTAACGGCGACACTCCCACTATTGTACATATTCCGCAGAAACCAAATAGAATGGCTACTGTGACTATAAGACGGTTGTCTGTGCTTCTTTTCTTTAATAAAAACTTCAAAAGAAACCCTAAAGATCCACCTACAATAAGAACCACTAGATTAGAAATAAGAGGGATAGACAGAGCCCTGATATCTAATACACCCAGTGTGATTGTTGAAGAGACTGAGACAGCAATAGAAAAAGCTATCAAACCAACTACATCATCCAGCGCAACTACTCCTAGGAGTGTGTCTACAAAGTCTCCTTTGGCTCCTGTCTGCCTAATTGTCATAAGAGTGGAGGCAGGGGCAGTTGCAGAGGCAAGAGCTGAAAGAATTAGTGAGAAACCGAATTCCAGCTTCAAGAAACAGTAGGTTACAATAAAAACTACAACAGACGAAGCCAAGGCTTCCATGATTGTAATAATGAGTACTTTTCGTCCATTCTTCTTAAGAATATCTACTTTGAAATACTCTCCTGTTCCAAAAGCGATGAATGAAAGTGCTATGTCTCCTATAAAGCTCATTCCTTCTATTGTCTTTTGAGGAATTAAGTTTAATACAAAGGGTCCCATAATGATTCCTGAGACAATATATGCAGTGACATTAGGGAGCTTGAAGACTTTGGTGACGCGAGTCATCAAAAAGCCAAAGAAAAGCATGAAGGACACAGATATTACAGTAATTGCAGTTGGATCCGTAATTCCAAGTTTTTCGATAAAAGATAATGTGCCCATATTATTCTCTCCTTTGTGAAAACAGAGAATATTTCTTATTGAAGATAAATGCAAATTATATTATTCTTTAGGCTCATAAAATAATTTAATTGGAGTTAGTATGCTTGGAACCAAAATGTATACCTTTCTTAAAGTTGCAGAGTACTTGAATTTCACAAAAGCAGCTGAAGCGTTGTATATGACTCAGCCTGCTGTAAGCCAGCAGATCAAACAGCTGGAAGAGGAGGTGGGTGCTAAGGTCTTTATAAGGAATAAAAATGGTTTAATCCTTACACAGCAAGGAGAAATAGTGTTGAAATATGCTAGAAGGCAGAAAGCTTTATATGAAAAAATGCTATTGGAACTCCAGAACGCAGAAAAAAACATAGGCCCCTTGAGAATTGGGATAACACATACTGCAGAGAGTAACGTCACAGCCTCTGCCCTGGCTAAATATAGTATCGAAAATAATGGTATTAAGATTATGCTTGCTACTGATACCATAAATAATCTTTATGATAAGCTAGAAAACTATGAGCTTGATTTGGCAATTATTGATGCTTCTGCCAATAATCCTAAGTTTTCATCCATGCTTCTGGATACAGACTATCTTATGTGCGTCATGAGTCCTGATAATCCTCTTTCCCAAAGGAGTGCTGTCACTATATCGGAGCTGAAGAAAGAAAAGATGATCCTTCGTTCTGCTGAAAGCGCCACACGTAAGTTGTTTGAAGAGACTCTTGTCTTTAACGGAGAAGATATCTCGTTTTTTGATGTCATTCTTGAAGTCGATAACATTGCAACTATCAAGGACTTGATCAGAAAGGATTTGGGAGTATCGATTCTACCTAGAAGTGCATGTTTGGATGAAATCAGAAAGGGTAAGATAAAAGCTCTTCCAATTGAGAACTTTTCTATGGTCAGAGAGACAAGAATTGTATATAACAAAGACTTTAGTCATAAAGAAGTCCTTGACGATATCCTTCGTATATACGGAAAGACGGCAAGCATTTAAAAGTGTTTTTGGGAGGAAACATGAGATATTTGCAGAATGAAGTCAATCTCCATACACATTCTTTCTATTGTAGGCATGGAGAGGGAGAGATAAGCGAATATGTAAAAAAAGCTGAAGAAAAAGGCCTCTTGAAAGTATTGGGATTTTCAGAGCACGCACCTCTTCCAGATAGAGTTCTTTATTATGGAACCCGAATGGATTACAGCGACTTGGATAGATATGACGGTGATGTCAGAAGGGCCGATGAAGAGAGTAGGATAAAAATACTCTTGGGGGCAGAGTGTGACTGGATTAAAGATGAAAAGGGGTTTTATAAAGATGAGCTTCTGGGAGAAAGAGGGTACTCTTATCTCTTGGGATCAGTACACTCTATGGTTAGTCCTGAGACAGGTCTCGACACTTATATAAGTAGAATAGGAGTATCTTTCCGTTCAATTCTTCCTGGGTACGTAAAACTATACACAGAGATGCTCTCATCTGGCCTCTTTTTATATGGCTGCCACCCTGATCTATATATGTCTGACTATAGGCTTTGGGACAATAATGCCAAGGCTGCTGCAAAAGATATTGCAGATTGTGCCCTCGATTGTGATATTCCCTTAGAGATGAATGATTGTGGAATAAGGAAGGGAATAATCGACACGGAACAGGGGAAAAGATATAGATATACCAATAAAGAGTTCTGGCTAATGATGAAAGATATGGGAGTCAAGATTGTAACAGGCTCCGATGCCCATATGCCTGAAGATGTACAAGGTTACGAAACTGATGGCTTCTCATCTGCGACTATGAAGATGGCCTTTGATCTTGGGATAGAGTTTATGGAGTGGGAAGTAGAAGGAGACAAAGTGTCGATTGTAAAGTAAGACAAAAAAGAGGCCCTGACTGATAATCAGGGTCTCTTTAGTATATATGTCAGTTGATCTTGACTTCGATTCTGCTC
>CAMEQB010000073.1 GCA_945932505.1 uncultured Spirochaetales bacterium | reverse complement strand
AATCTCCATCCGCCGTCTATGAATGAATATAGTCCATCCACAAGAGGAATGTCATACCTAAGGCGTAGAGAGAGAGGAATATATCCCTTTACTTCGTATCCACTGATTACTCCGATTCTGAGAGCAGGAATGATTGAGAAATCAAACATAGCTTTAATATCAGAATCAAAACCGCTGTTATACTTGGCGCTCATAGATAGAGAAACAGAGAATTTATCTATAAGCTTACCTGCATTTGTCAAAGGAGATGGCACAATCTCAGGCACATCAACTTCTGGCTCTGTTTGGTTTTCACTCTCATTCTCAACAGGTGTCTCTACAAAAAGAGGAAGCTCTGGGGTCTCTTCTTCAACCTTTTCTTCAACAACTGGTGGTTTCGCTTCTTCAACTTCAGTAGGAGCTTCCACTACTTCTTTCTGTTTCTCTTCTTTTTCAGCGTTGATTCTATCCATCAGCTCTCTGACATTATCCCATAGCGTAGAGAGCTCCTCTTCTGTGGTAGCAGCTGGATATGATAACACTACACTCTCTCCTTCAAAGGAGACACTGTACTTATCTAGATAATCCGGGTTTTCAGAAAGGAGACGGGAGACGAAGTCTTTTGCCTCGTTCTCACTTATATTCGTCTTTATCTCACCTTTATCACTAAGGAAGTTGGATCTAAGAAGAACTGTACCGCCTCTATAAACGAAAGATAGCGGTTTTCTTTCTTCTGTGATCTCTTCTTTTTTCTCGATTATATTCTCTACACTTTCTGTGCTTACTTCTTCGCTGACAACAAGCATAGGAATCTCTTTATCGAGAGTCTTAGGTTCAGCAGCAACAGTTACCACAGGTCCGCTTTGACCTGATTCTTCCTTCTTTTTACATGATACAACAAGCAATAATGCAACAATGATTACAAACGGAATAAGAAAACGCTTTTTCACTCTAATCCTCCGCTTTTCTGATTCTAACATGAGTCAAAAGCTTTTTCCCATAACATTAACTTTTATATATGTGTTTTTTCTGTGCTTTCATGCTCTTTAATGCTTTTTGTTGTAAAGAAACATTAAGTATGCACTCATGAAGATCACGCCATACCCGATCATTGATGTCCAATAAGGAATCTGACCAAGGAACAATAAACCCCAGAGAGCAGAGAACACTACAGTAAAGTAATCAAATATAGAGATCTCTTTACTTGGAGCTTCCTTATAGGCGAGAGTTATTCCGAACTGCCCCACAGTGGCACCTATGGATGCCAACAATAAATAGACTACTTGAATGAGTGACATAGGAGCATGGTCTTTTATTACAAAAGGGATGGCGATAAGGGTGGAGATGAAAGAGAAGCCAAAGACTATCTCAGAGGAAGGCATTCCACGCTTTCCCAATGCCCTTACACAAGTATATGCAGCTCCCGCACCAAAGCCACCAATAACACCGACAACTGAAGCTACCATGCTCTCAGAAAAATGCATTTCAGGCCTTACTACAAAGAGCATCCCGATAAATGCCAAGGCAACTAACAGGAATTGTTTCCAGTTTGTCTTTTCTTTTAAAAAGATGGCGGAGAGGATGAGAGTAAAAAATGGTGCAAGCTTATTTAGTATGGAAGCGTCAGAGAGCAACAGATGGTCCAAAGCATAGAAGTTTGAAAAGAGTCCTATTGAGCCAAGGATGGCTCTCATTAATAGAATTCCAAGGTCTGATGGCTTGGTGTCAGGTTTGTCTCCACTTTTAATAAAAAGAAAAAGTGAGACTATCATGGCTCCTCCATTTCTAAAAAGAGCCTTTTGAAATGTAGGTAGATCACCGGCTTTCACAACAAAGAAATTCATCAAAGAAAAGCCCAAAGCCGATATGATTATATAGAATATACCTTTCTTTATATTACCCTGTTTTTCCATCCCCATGAGGATACATTGTTATCTACAACTTTCCAATATGAAAGGACGTGAAAATATTAATGGTTACAATCGACGTTAACGAATTAACGCCAATAACGCGTTACTCTCTCCTTGATAAAAGATAGATAAGATGACACCATTATCTGGTTTCGAACATTGGGGGAATTATGGTTTCTATACTCTTATTAGTCGTCATATATATGTCTTTCATCTCACTGGGTCTACCAGACAGTATGCTTGGTGCAGCTTGGCCTATGATATACCCCACAATCGGTGCAGATGTATCCATGGCGGGATTTATCAGTATGACTGCATGTATAGGAACAGTCATCAGTTCTCTTTCTTTTTCAAAGATTGCCAGACGTTTCTCTACCCGTGTCATCACAGCTTTCTCAATATTTGTTACAAGCTTTGCTCTATTTTTGATGTCAAAAGCAACATCAATATATATGATGCTGCCAATTTCTCTCCTATTGGGACTGGGAGGAGGCTGTGTAGACAGCGCCCTCAATAACTATGTTTCTCTCCACTACTCGACAGGAGCAATGTCATTTCTTCATGGATTCTGGGGAGTAGGTACCACAATCGGCCCTATTCTTTTAGGTATCCTTATTCCTCTTGGCTACACTTGGAGAACTGGATATGTATCACTATCGGCTATTCAGGGTGTAATTCTTATCCTCTCTCTTCTTGCCTTTCCTCTTTGGAAAATAAAAGAAAAAGAGTACAAGAAAGAAGGTGTTTCCGAAGATGATATAAAGGTAGTAAGCACAAAGGAAGCTATAAAAAGGAATGGAGCTATTTTTGCTCTCCTTGGATTCTTTGCCTACTGCGCTTTAGAGAACACAATAATGGTATGGAATGCAACATACATGGTATCTGGAGGACTATTAGAGTCCAAAGCTGCGTCTTTTTCTTCTCTTTTCTTCTGGGGAATGACAATAGGAAGAATAATGACAGGCTTTGTTGCAGATAAGTTTGGAGACGCATTTATGAATAGAGTGGGAGGAGTAGTGTTGATTCTTGCAATCATCCTCACCCCTATTGTTCCTGTAGAGTTCTTTTGGATTGTTCTCTTACTTCTAGGACTGGGCTGCGCTCCATTTTATCCGATGATGATGCATCAGACACCACGATTATATGGAGTTGATGCTTCTCCTTCTCTTATCGGTCTTCAAATGGCCTCTGCCTATGTAGGCTCCACACTGGCTCCTCCTGTATTTGGTTTTATTTCAAAATACTTGGGTATGTGGATTTTCCCACTTTATATCCTTCTTTTCTTCATTCTCCTTGTGTTTTCAACAGAAAAGAAAAGGTCACTTCTTTCTTCTCTTGGCTTATTAAAGTAGAATTAAGTGATGAAAATTGAATGGGAATTCTCAGAAGAGCTAGAAGACAGAAGAACAAACCTTGAAATTAAAGGTCATGACAGCTATTGCCTTCAGACTATGGGAGGAAAAGAGATAGAGCTGGCTAGAGAGATCAACATCCTTTACAAAGATAAAGAAGTTCTTGCCCTTCCCTTTTTGAGAATAACGCACAAAAGTAAGAATGGAATAAAGAGTACATTTCAGAAAGTAATGCTACCGGGGTATGTTTTTCTTTATCTGCCAAAGGATTCGAAGCCATTTGAAATAAGATCAGGTGGAGTAAGTTTCCATTTTGTAAGTAACGTAGAAAAAAACGATTATGTTCTCCATGGCAGCGACGAGAAATATGCCCAGTGGATATTTAACAGTGGCGGAATAATAGGCATGTCAAAGGCTATTAAAGTCAATGGCAAGGTCCGCGTAATATCTGGCCCATTGTATAATATGGTGGGAAATATCAAAGAGTACTCGAAGAAGAATAGAAACTGCAGAATTGAGATTACTCTATTTGGCAGGCTTATCTCCATGTGGCTTCCTTTCCAATGGGTGGAGGAAGTTCCGGAAGAAAAGAAAATTGAAGATAATCAAACTGAAAACAAGTGATTATTTCCTCTAAGAAAGATCATACTAAAATACTAGGATAACAAATAGTTTTATTTTTTCTTTGGTTATATTCCATCGACCATTTTTTTGGAGCCATTTCGTTTCTTCAGGACAACGGTTTTCTTTATGCCACTCTGTTTCTAAAACAATTATTCCTTAAGGGATTGAAATGGAAGAACAAAATACTTCAATGGTCCTCTCTAGATTTTCTTTTATGGTGTTAAGAATATTCTTTTTCTTAATATCTACTAAATCTTAAGAATCTATTTGATCAGTAAAGTTTAGTTTTAAACTGCCATTACCTTATTCTTTTATTGCTTAACATGCCAAGTAATTCCTTTAAACTGCCACTGTCTAAACTGCCAAAAACTACTATTTTCGTTGTTTTTACATCTTAATCTGACAAGGTTATCATTTAAACTGCCATTGTCTTCGCTTTTTTAATTTCTTAAACTGCCAAAATATTGGCATTTAGGTTATCCAAATATAAAAGCCTATAGATGTTTCATCCTGTTCTCTTCTCATTGATGCAAGAGCAAAGTTGCGTTTTCTAATAAAAATGATGAAGACTTATCCTTTTTGTTATGGCAAAGAAAGAATCAAAGCAAAAACATTTCGTTTAGAATCACCATAAATTATTGTGGGGCAATCGTTCGACAAGATAATGTAATATAAAGTCATTATTTTTCCCCTCGCTTGGAGGGGAAAACCATTAGTCTCTATCTTCGTTTTTGTCACTTAGCTGACTCTGAAGCCAGAAGGCAGTTGCACCTTCTCTACTCTTGTTCTCCATAAAAGAGTCATATCCATATGGCTTTGGGCTGGACTTCTTTCTCTCGTCTCTACCTCTACCTTCTCTTCTATAGTCGCTTCTTCTGTCGTCATCTCTACTTGACCTATAAGCTCTTGAAGTTTCATTCTCCCAGTCAGAGGAAGAGAATCTTCTGTCTCTATTTGGGTAGGAGTCACGCTTATAGTTGTCTCTTCTACCGTCTCTATCTCTTCTTCCACCTGAAGTGCGGGAATCAGAAGCATATCTATTGTAGCTTCTCTCTTCTCTTCCGTATCCTCTGTCATCTCTTCTTTCTTGGTACCTGTCGCTTCTTCTATCGCTGAAACGGGCTTCTCTATCCGAGTATCTGTCATTCCTTCTGTCGCTGTAGCGATCAGAGTCTCTGTCGGAATGTCTATCAGAGCGTCTGTCGTTATAACGGGAGGAATCTCTATCGGAGAATCTATCAGAGCGTCTATCACTGTAGCGATCACCGTTTCTATCTCTATCAGAGTATCTTCTCTCGTCTCTGTCTCTTCTCTCACCGTAGCGTGATGAATTTCTATCGGAGCGTCTATCGTTTCTTCTATCTCCGTCCCTTCGATAAGAAGAATCAGAACGTCTATCGTCCCTTCTCTCTCTTCTTTCTCCGCCTCTCTTTTCTTCTCTTTCGCTGCTCTTTACTTCACCATCGTCGAAAGAAAATGCTCTGGGAGCTGCCTTAACTCTCTTCTCCCCTCTGTCCATACTCTTCTCTTCGTTCAGCACCAGCCTTTCAGGTGCTCCTTCTGTCTCTTTAATCTCGTCCATTTTTTTATTCCTGTCCCCGCCTTTATAGTCTTTTCTTGTTTTTCGGGGTTTCTTTGCCATTTCCCAAACTCTGCAACTTCTTCTCTTTGTTGAGAAGTTCATTGCAGTCACATCCCTTGTTATCTCCTTGATCTCGTACCAAGGGTTCAAAATATTTCTGTCCAATCCAAAGCCACTTAGATTCTCTGAGAACAATACTATTCCTTCATCGGAGAGAATCTTCCATATTGCAGCAAGGAATGGAACATGGTCCTTCTTTACATCGAAATCTTCCGCTTTATGGGAGTTTGAAAAAGCAGGAGGATCGAATATTACTATATCGTAGCGTCTATTCTCTTCTACAGCTCTCTCCAGAAATGATCTGGCATCCTCGGCAACAACTTTATACTTGTTCTCATCCAAGAAACCATTTCTTTCCAAGTTTCGTCTTGACCAAGCTGTATATACATTGGAAAGGTCTACACTCTCAACGCTCTCAGCCCCGCCTTTTGCAGCATAGACGCTGAAAGATGAAGTATAAGAGAAAAGATTAAGAACACGCTGGTTCTGAGACATCTCCATCAAGAGGCGTCTATTTTCAGCCATATCCAAGAAGAGACCTGTATCTACATATTTCTTGAGTTCACACTCAAAAAGAAGCCCATTCTCCTTTACGATTACCGGGCACTCTTCGTCTCCCTTCTCGTGTTGCTCTCTTCCTTCTCTCTTTTTCCTCTCTTTCCAGATTACTTTCTCTCTCTCAACATAGAGAAAACGGGAAACAATATCGATGATTTCTGTTATTTCATCTTCGTTTCTAGGGTCTAAAGCATAATCCATGATCCTTGCATAAGGGCCATAAAGGTCTACAGTAAGCTCCAGCTCCTCAAGGGATCTGTCATAAACTCTACATACATCTGAATCGGTGTTCTTCATCCAGCGCCTGGCTTCAAGGCCCTGAGACTTGAGGATTTTCCCGAAATCCTTTTTTAGATATTCTTCCACACCACGATATTATCCTATCGTGAAGAAAAAAAACAGTGGTTCCATTTGTTGTTTCCTCATCTATGAGTTAATATTTATCTAACATGTATGATGAAGAGACATTAGAATTTATAAAAGAAAGGGAAGAAAAGCTTGGAGGACAGCTTCTGTTGCGCACTTATGCCACTTGGTTTGCAGAAGTGGGGGGAGAAAGAAGAGAGTTCGGAGTCTTCTTGTACAGTGACGGCAACACTCTGGTCATCGAAGATTTCTTTCGACCTGCAAAAGTCTTGGGGTACGAAATAGAGACCAAAAGAGAGAAAGAGAGAAGAAAGGATTACAAAAAGATGGAGATCTTTCTTCCTATTGAGGGTGTAGATTCTGTGACCTTGGTCACCAAGGGAAAGGCTGAGTCAGCACTGAAGACAGGTAATGCAGATATTCCATCGGCTGGAGGTGTTTCCAAACTATTTTGTCGCACGGTCACTATGATAAAAACGGGAAATCGTACATTCTTTTTTGAGATTCCTGACCACAAAAAATTTAATGATGATATAAATAGATTCAAGAATAAGGAGAACTGAATATGAGTGCATTCAAAGCATACGACATTCGCGGTGTCTGGGGTAAAGATTTCAATGAAGACACTGTCTATAAAATCGGATACTTTTTACCTGAGTTGTTAAATACAGACCATGTTGTTGTAGGACGTGATGTAAGGGCATCATCACCTGTCATCCACGATAAACTTGTGGAAGGAATTACTGATAGAGGCGCAGATGTATGGGATCTTGGATTAAGCACAACTCCAATGGTTTATTGGGCTACTACTCATCTTAATGCAGACGCTTCAGTGCAGATTACTGCTTCCCATAACCCAGCCGAATACAATGGACTTAAGATAAGCCGCACCGGTGCTCTACCTGTTGGTGGAGACAGTGGTCTTAAAGACCTTGAGAAAATGGTCAATGAGAAAGAAGTTATTCCAGCTGTGAAGAAGGGCAGCGTCAAAGATTACTCTTATGTAAGAGACGAGTATGTAGAATACTTCCTTCCACTATCAAAGGGACTAGAAGACCTTAACATCTCCCTCGACTGCTCCAACGGTATGTCAAACCTTGTAATTAAAGATATTCTTGCAAACAACAAGAACATCCACTACATCTATGACTCCTTCGACGGTACATTCCCTAACCACGAACCAAACCCTCTTGAGGAGAAGAACTGCAAGGACCTGGAGAAGGAAGTAATAAAGAATAAGAGTGACGTAGGTGTAATCTACGATGGAGACGCAGATAGAGTCATATTCGTCGATGACAAGGGCCAGTGGATCCAGCCTGACTATGTAACAGCCGTTCTCGGCTACTACTATGGAAAGCAGGGAAGAAAGGGAAATGCCCTTTGTGATATCAGGACAAGTAAGAGCACTACAGATTATCTTGAAAAAAATGGATGGAACTGCACTCTTTGGAAGGTAGGCC